>CAIXNB010000231.1 GCA_903920695.1 uncultured beta proteobacterium | reverse complement strand
TCAAGCTCGCCCAGGCGGTCGGCGTAGCGTGCAAGTTGTTGGCGGAGAAAGGGTTTCATGTGCGGCGGGATAGGATGGGCAACAGATGTCGGCTTGACTGTCATCCCGGATTGGGTTCGGGGACCTTGGGTTGCAGGCGCTAAAACCCCGGACTTGATCCGGGGACGCGATGACAGCTAACGCTCTTTGCGCAGGAAGAAGTGTTGGATGGCGGAACTGGCTCGCTCGCGCGCCTGGGTATCGCCGGCGCGCAACTCGGCCATGGCGCCATGCAGCATCTTTTGCGTCAAACCCTTGGACAACGCTTCAAGCACCGCTTCCACGTCTTCACCCTTGGCCAGCAGTTTGCGCGCGCGGTTCAGTTCCAGCGCGCGCCATTCGTCGGCCTGGGCATTGAGTTGCTGGATCAGGGGTACTGAACCGCGTTGGTCGATCCAGTGCATGAAGCTTTGCACACCCGCATCGACAATCGCTTCAGCCTGTGCCACCGCAGCTTGGCGGCTGGCCTGCGCGGTTTGCACGACACTGGCCAGGTCGTCGACCGTGTACAGGTAGACGTCTTCAAGGGCCTTGACCTCGACTTCAATATCGCGCGGCACGGCCAGGTCGACCATGAACATGGGCCGGTGCTTGCGCCGCTTCAAGGCCCGTTCCACCGCGCCCAGGCCGATGATGGGCAGCGTGCTGGCGGTGCAACTGATAACCGCGTCAAACTCGTGCAGTCGGTCCGGCAACTCGGCCAGGTGCATGACCTCGGCACCAAAACGGCTGGCCAGCTTTTCGCCACGCTCCAGCGTGCGATTGGCAATCGACATGCTCTTCGGGTTCTTGGCGGCAAAGTGGGTGGCGCAGAGCTCGATCATCTCGCCGGCACCGACAAACAGTACCTTGACCTGGCCCAGGTCTTCAAACAACTGCCCGGCCAGACGCACGCCCGCCGCTGCCATGCTGATCGAGTGCGCGCCAATTTCAGTCGAAGTGCGCACTTCCTTGGCCACCGCAAACGAGCGCTGAAACAACTGGCTCAAGGTGGTGCCCAGGGCGCCTGCCGCTTCGGCGGCGCGCACCGCGTCCTTGATCTGGCCCAAGATTTGGGGTTCGCCCAAGACCATCGAATCGAGTCCGCTGGCGACACGAAAGGCGTGGCGCGCGGCAAAACCGTCTTGCATGGTGTAGGTGTGCGAACGCAGCAAGGTGGACGAGACGCCGCCTGACTGGGCCAGCCAGTCCAGCGTGTGCTCCAACTGGGGCTTTTCGCCGGCGCAGTAGATCTCGGTGCGGTTGCAGGTTGAGATCAAAGCTGCCTCGGGCTCACGGGCAAACGAGTTGCGCAAAGCGCGCAAAGTCGGCTCCACCTGATCGACCGCGAACGCGAAACGACCGCGCAGATCAAGCGGCGCGGTCGTGTGATTAATGCCTAAAGCCCAGACTGCCATGACGCGATTATAAAATCAGCTTGCGCCGAGTACTGACAGAAAAGCCTTTTTGTGGAAATTGATGGGACCGACTTATTTTTTGAATCATCTGCTGAATTGGCTGGCACCGGCCCTGTGGTTGGCTGTGCTGCTGCCGCTACTGACGCGGCTGGCCATGCGCAAGCAGCGTGCCGCCGCTTCGCTATGGACGCAGATGACGGCCAATTTCATTCTGAATTTGCTGGTGCTGGGCTTGGGCCTATGGTTTTTCGGTCATGACGGAAAGATGATGACTTACCTTGGTATGACCCTGGTCTGTGCCAGCAGCCAGTGGCTATTTCTGCGGGCTTGGCGCGTGTGAATTAGGCCCCCACGCTTGCCACTTCCCGGCGGCGTTCAACCTTACTTGTCAGCCTTGAAACTGCTGAACGTGCGGGTCTGGACCCGGCGCAGATCCGGCGGCAGGGAATCTGGCGCGATCATGGTCTTGGTGCTGGCGGCGTCCAGGAAGATGGACTTGTTTTCTGCCACGTCCTTTTTAACAAATTTGAGCGACGCGGCGTTCGGGTTGGCATAAAAAACCTTGTTGGTCAGCGCAGCGTGGACTTCTGGTCGCAGGATGTAGTTGATGAACAGATGGGCGTTTTGGACGTGCGGCGCGTCCTTCGGGATTGCCATGGTGTCGAAGAACAGCGTTGCGCCAGTCTTGGGAACCAGGGCTTCAATCACGACCGGTGTCTTGGTTTTGGCCTCCAGCGCGCGGCTGCGGGCAATGTTGATGTCGCCGGAGAAGCCCATTACCAGACAGGTCGCGCCGCTGGCCATTTCCTCGATATAGCCCGACGATGAAAAACGCGTGACATAGGGGCGAATGCTCTTGAGCATCTTGCCAGCCAAGGCATAGTCCGCTGCGTTGCGGCTGTAAGGTGGTTTGCCGACATACAACAGCGCTGCGGGCAGCACTTCAGATGCCGAGTCAAGCACGCTCACGCCGCAGCCCTTGAGCTTGCTAACGTATTTCGGATCGAACAGAAGACTCCAGGCGTTTTCCGGCATCGGCATGCTGCCCAGGGCGGTCTTGACCTTGGTGACGTTGATGCCGATCGTGACGTAGCCCCACAGCCAGTCCACCAGGTAGGCGTTGCCCGGATCGAGTTTGGCCAGTTGCGCCAGCAGTCCCTTGTCCAGATTGCCCCAGTTACTCAGTTTGCTGCGGTCGAGCTTTTGCAGCAACCCGCCTTCAATCTGGGTCTTGGCGAAGTGAGAGCCCGGCACCACGATGTCGTAACCGGTCTTGCCGGCGACCAGTTTGGCGTGCAGGATTTCGTTGTTGTCGTAGGTGTCGTAGCGGACCTTGATGCCGGTTTCTTTTTCGAAGTTCTGCAGCGTGTCTTCGGCAATGTAGTCAGACCAGTTGTAGATATTGAGCACCTTGGGCTCAGCCGATTGGGCCGTGCCAACAAAGAAAAAGGTGCAGACGGCCCATGCCAGGCCAATGTGTTTCAGCTTCAGCGCCATGTTGATCAGTCCTTCACGATGGGACCAAAATCATAGCAAAAGCAAAGCTCAGGTTGGGGCGAACAGGTCCACTCTGTCGGTGATGATGGCGTCAGTGCCGAGGTCGAGCAGACGCTGGGCCGCCCATTCGTCGTTGACGGTGTAGCTCAGGGTGCGCAGCCTGGCGTTTTTGGCTTGCGCAACGCTGGCTGGATCCCACAGGGCTTGGTTGCAGACAATGGCGACACATTCTAGTTCGACGGCAGTTTCCAGCCAGCCCTTTGGCAGCGATTTCAACAGCAGGCCGCGCGGCAATTCGGGCTGGGCGTCGCGCGCTGCTGCCAGGGCTTCGGGCTTGAACGATGTGAGCAGGGGCGGCACAGCAGCGCCCTGCCAGAGCCGGGCCGCGTGGCGCGCCACGACCTCGCCAGTCTGGCGTTCCAGCCCCGGTGTGGGTTTGATTTCGATGTTCAGGAAGTAGCCGTTGTGAAGGCAGTAGTGCGCGATGGCCTCAAAACTTGGCAATGGTTCCCCGGCGTAGCTGCGAGAGTGCCAGCTACCGGCATCGAGTTGCGACAGCACGCCCCAGGGATGATCGCCGCCGACTGGGCTGGCCTTGATACCCAGACGCGCCGGACCATCGGTGGTGCGTTGCAGCGTGGCGTCATGCATCAGGAACGGGACACCATCGGCACTGAGCTTGACGTCGCATTCGAACATGCGGTAACCATGGCTGGCACCGAGGCGAAACGCTGCCAGTGTGTTTTCAGGGGCCAGATTGCCCGCGCCGCGGTGCGCGATCCAGCGTGGGTAGGGCCAGGGGGGTGGTGTCATTGCTTCTCAAGCGGATTGGCTTCCAGGCGTTTTCCGGTGCCAGCGTCAAAGTAATGAATTTTGTCGGCGCGCGGTGTGACGTGGATGGTGCTGCCAATAGCCGGTACAAAATGGCCTTCTTCGGTGCGCAGAATCACCAGTTCGTCGCCACTGCCGTGTGTCCAACGGCCATAGACCAGGCGCTCGGCACCCAGCATTTCGACCGTTTCGACGCGCAGCGCCCAGCCGCTCTCTGTGATGTCCAGGTGCTCCGGGCGCACGCCAGTGATGATGCCAGGTTTGGCACCCGGTGCGTTCTTCAGCAGGTTCATCGGTGGGGAGCCAATAAAGCTGGCAACGAAGGTGGTAGCGGGCCGGTTGTACACCTCCTCGGGCGTGCCAAATTGCTCCATTGCGCCCAAGTTGATGACGATCATGCGCTGCGCCAGCGTCATGGCCTCGACCTGATCGTGCGTCACAAAAAGTGAGGTGATGCCCAACTCGCGGTGCAGTTTCTGAATCTCGATGCGGGTCTGCGCGCGCAGCTTGGCGTCGAGGTTGGAGAGGGGCTCGTCGAACAGGAACACTTTTGGATGGCGCACGATGGCGCGGCCCATGGCGACGCGCTGGCGCTGGCCACCCGAGAGTTCGCGCGGCTTGCGATTCAGGAAAGGACCGAGTTCGAGTATCTTTGCCGCCTTATCGACACGGGCCTTGATCTCTTCCAGTGGCACCTTGGCGATCTTGAGTCCGTAGGCCATGTTCTCAAACACGCTCATGTGCGGGTACAGGGCGTAGTTCTGGAACACCATGGCGATGTCGCGCTCGGAGGGTTCGAGGTTATTGACGACGCGCCCGCCAATTGAAATTTCGCCGCTACTGATCTCCTCCAGACCGGCAACCATGCGCAGCAACGTGGATTTGCCGCAGCCAGATGGACCGACGATGACGACGAACTCGCCGGTCAGGATGTCGGCGGTGACGCCGTTGATTACCTGATTGGCGGTCTTGCCAGTTCCATAGCGTTTGACGACGTTTTTAAGTGTTATTGAGGCCATAGTATTAATCAGTTGGCGACAGAGCTCCGCTTCGCTTCGGTCTGTCCCGCAAACATATTACTTTTCAGTGTCCACCAGTCCTTTGACAAACCATTTTTGCATCAGGATGACGACCATAGCCGGGGGCAGCATGGCGAGTAACGCGGTGGCCATGACCACGTTCCACTCGTTTTGCGAATCGCCGCCAGCGACCATCATTTTGATACCCACCACTACCGGGTACATGCTCTCTGATGTCGTGGCCAGCAGTGGCCAAAGGTACTGGTTCCAGCCATAGATGAACTGAATCACAAACAGCGCGGCAATCGAGGTCTTGGACAGCGGCAGCAGGATGTCAATGAAGAAACGCATTGGACTGGCGCCGTCCATGCGCGCGGCTTCCGCCAATTCGTCGGGCACCGACATGAAAAATTGGCGAAACAGAAAGGTCGCCGTTGCCGAGGCGATCAGCGGAACGGTGAGTCCGGCATAGGTGTTGAGCATGCCGAGATCCGAGACCACTTTGTAGGTCGGCCCGATGCGCACCTCAACCGGCAACATGAGCGTCACAAAAATCGCCCAGAAGAAGAAGTTCTTGAATGGAAAGCGGAAATAGACAATCGCAAAAGCCGACAGCAGCGAGATGGCAATCTTGCCAAAGGTGATGACCAAGGCTGTAATCAGACTGACCTGCATCATGTGCAAAACCGGTGCTCTGGACCCGGCGCCGTAGCCACCACCGAACAATGCCTTTTCGTAGGTTGCCCAAAAATTGCTGCCTGGCAGCAAGGGCATCGGTGCCTGCACGATTTCCTGCGCCGTATGTGTTGATGCAACAAAAGCCAGGTAGATCGGAAAAGCGACGACGATGACGCCCAAAATCATCACGGCATGGGCCAGGAAAGTCAGAAACGGACTGCGTTCAACCATGGCGCGAGTCCTCGCGGTGATGCCGCAGCGCCGGGCCGCCCCAAGCAAGGTACGGCTCCCCGGGGGGGCAGCGAAGTACGCGTAGCGACGAGCGTGGGGGCATCATCAATAGTTCACTTTCTTCTCGACAAAACGGAACTGCACGACCGTCAGCGCGATCACGATCGTCATCAGCACCACTGACTGCGCCGCCGAGCCGCCCAAGTCCATCGCCTTGAAGCCGTCGTAGTAAACCTTGTAGACCAGGATTGAGGTCGCTTGTCCAGGGCCACCGTGGGTGGTGGCATCGACAATGGCAAAGGTGTCAAAGAAGGCGTACACCATGTTGATGACCAGCAGGAAGAAAGTGGTCGGCGACAACAGCGGGAACTGGATGCTCCAGAAACGGCGCCAGGGTTTGGCGCCATCGATGGCGGCGGCTTCAATCAGCGATTTTGGAATCGACTGTAGGCCGGCCAGAAAAAACAGAAAATTGTAGGAAATCTGCTTCCAGACCGCCGCCATCACGATCAGCGTCATGGCGTGGCTCCCGTTAAGCAGGTGGTTCCAGTTGATGCCCAATTTTCCCAAAGCATAGGACACCACGCCCAGGGAGGGGGAGAACATGAAGATCCAGAGTACGCCGGCTACCGCCGGTGCCACGGCATAAGGCACGATCAGCATGGTCTTGTAGAACATGGCGCCCTTGATGACGCGATCAGCAAAAATCGCGAGCATCAGGGACAGGCCAATACCCAACACCGCGACGAGCAGGGAAAACATGGCCGTGGTTTTGAAAGACGCCAGATAGCTGGAATCATTCCATAGTCGGTTGAAATTTTCCATTCCAACCCACTGCGTTGAAATGCCGAACGCATCCTCAATCTGGAATGACTGCAGCAGCGCCTGCGCGGCCGGCCAGAAAAAAAACACGCTGATCACCAGCACCTGTGGCGCGATCAGCAGCCAGGGCAGCAGTGGCGCTCGAAACTGAACACGTTTTTCCATAACGGGGCTGGCATAGCCAGCCGACTACCTTTCTAGACGCGTTCAGGATCTACTTGTTGGCTTTTTCGAAACGTTCCAACTGTTCGTTGCCGCGTTTCACAATCGCTTGCAGTGCTTCCTTGGCCGACTTCTTGCCGCTCCAGACCTGTTCCAGTTCTTCATCCTCGATCTGGCGAATCTGCACATAGTTGCCCAGGCGGATGCCACGGCTCTTGTCGGTCACCTTGCGGATCATCTGCTGGACCGCGATGTCGGTTCCGGGTTTTTCCTTGTAGAAACCGGATTTTTCAGTCAACTGGTAGGCGGCCGTGGTGATCGGTAGATAGCCGGTGCGCTTGTGGCTGGCTGACTGCACCTCAGGGCTGGAGATGTAGCTGAAGAAGTCTGCTACACCTTTGTATTCGGCTGGCTTCTTGCCGGCCATCACCCACAGGCTGGCGCCGCCGATGACCGTGTTTTGCGGTGCGCCGGGAACATCGGGATAATAGGGCAGCGTGGCCAGGGCGTAATCAAACTTGGCGTTCTTGGCGACATTGCCGTAGAAGCCGGCCGAGGTCGTGATCATGGCGCATTCGCCGGAAATGAAAGTCGCCTCAGGTACATTTTCACGGCCCTTGTAAATAAACAGGCCCTGCTTGGCCATGTTGGCGAGGTTTTCAATATGGCGCACATGCAGCGGCGAGTCCACCTTCAGGCGCGCATCCATGCCGGCCAGGCCGTTGGACTTACTCGCAAATTCGACGTTGTGCCAGGCCGAGAAGCTCTCCAACTGGGTCCAGCTCTGCCAGGCGATCGTCAGCGGGCATTTGTGGCCGCTGGCCTTGAGTTTGGCGGCTGCCAGCGCTACCTCGGGCCAAGTCGTCGGTGGCTTGGCGGTGTCGATGCCAGCGGCTTTGAAGGCATCCTTGTTGAAGTAGAAAATTGTGGTCGAACTGTTGAACGGGAAGCTCAGCATCTGGCCGTTGGGCGCCGTGTAATAGCCGGCCACGGCAGAAACATAGACCGTGGGGTCAAACTTGTAGCCGGCGTCCGTCATCACCTTGCCGACAGGTACGATGGCACCCTTGCTGGCCATCATGGTGGCAGTGCCGACCTCGAACACCTGCAGGATGTTGGGTGCATTGCCGGCGCGAAACGCCGCGACCGCCGCCGTCATGGATTCGGCATAGCTACCCTTGTACGTGGGGACTACCTTGTATTCTTTCTGGCTGGCGTTGAAGTTCTTGGCCAAGTCATTGACCCATTCGCCGTTGACAGCGGTCATCGAGTGCCACCACTGAATTTCCGTCTGGGCCTGGGCTGATACAGAAAAAGCCGCTGCGAGGGCAACGGCAGCAATCTTGAAGTTCATATCATCTCCTTTATGGAAAAATTCAAGCATAGCGCCAGATTGTGACGACAAGAAGTCGAAAAAATGACAATAAGCGTAAAGCTTGATTAAGCGCACATTCTGCACGCTCGCGCATCGGGGTTTTCATCAGGGCGTCCGACCGAGCGCAGTGGTCGTGCCCGCCGGCTGACGCTGTGCTGTGCGCTGAAACTGCATACCGGCCATGAACCGAGGGTCGTCATCGGGCCTAACCCGCAATCCAGTTTCCGCATGGTACGGGATCCCGCGTCATGCGCAGGATGACAACCACGATTTTTCATTGCGGGCCCGGACCCGCAATCCATGACCCCGAACTTCCTGGATTGCGGCGGCCAGAACCCGGCGTCCCAAAATTGAATGGTGTTGGCTTGCTTGGACATAAGAAATTTAGCACCCAGCCCGTATCCCGTGAGGGCAAAATTTTGAAATAAAAGGAGCAAGCGTTGACCCTCTGGCGAGCTGGCCAACGCCAGCAACTCAATACAAGGCGGTTGATCTTGCAGGGGAGGCAATCATGGTTTTTTTCATCGCCGCAGCGCGCAAGATAGACGCTGTTCGCTAGCGCAAGTCGCCTTTCAATTTTCCCGACCCCATGTGCACCCTCGTCCTCGTGTCAGTTATCGCTGCTGTTCTCTTGGCAGGCTGCGCATTTACCACGATTCAAATAACTGGCGTGCAGTTCAAGGAGCCGCTATGCCAAGCAGGCAAACCATCGGTTTCAACGCTCGTCTACTGGGGCACCAAGTGGCGTGCTGATCAAAAGGAGCCACCGTTGCGCGAAGCCGCAGCGCTGCGCGGAATTCAGGACTTTCCTGATCATTCGGGCTGCCTGTCGGTAGTGGCTGTCAATCGCCTTGGCACTGAACAGGTGCTGGCGTCTAACGAAGAACTCATGTGGTTGGCGTCAAGCGCAAATGTCAAGCTTGATCGGCTTTTGCTCGTCATTGTGCGTGAGTTGGGTCCAAATATCCACGTGGGAATACCCGTCATCGTGGGTGGCGACACGCAGGTAATCGTTGAGGTGCGCGTCATCGATGCGAGCACATCCGCATCATTGGCCACTACGCAAACCATGTGGCGCAACGGAGGGTCGTTCGTGTTCAAGGGAGTCAAGACACTCGACCAGGACATGAACGCGGCCTGGAGTGCCACACTTATGCTCGACCAAGCTGCCAAGTGAAGAAGGCAGCCAATCATCCCCGATTGACGTGCATCAATGCCGCCAGATCATTCAAGTCTATGCTCTAACCATGCGAGTGTTTCAGCGAGAAACTGCTTGCGCCGTCGCAGTACTGCGACACCCACGGGCTCACGTCAATGGAGTTGAATTTCCCATCTGTCATCCAGACCCAGGTTTTGATCATCGGCGGCGGCGTCACCGGTACGGCGCTGGCGCGCGACCTGGCCTTGCGCGGCGTTGACTGCATTCTGGTAGAGAAGGGCGACATCAACGCCGGCGCATCCGGGCGCAACCATGGGCTGTTGCACAGCGGCGCGCGTTACGTCGCGGGTGATGCCGATGCTGCGATGGAGTGCCGCTCCGAGGGCGATATTCTCAAGCGCGTAGCGGCGCAGACGATCCAGGAAACGGGCGGCTATTTCGTCGCCGTGCAAGGCGACGATGAACGCTACATTGCCGATTTTGTGTCGCACTGCGCGCGCTCCGGTATCACGGCGCGCGCGGTCGATGTGGCCGCCGCACGCGCGCAGGAGCCGGCGCTGTCGGATCGCACCATCGCGGTGTTCGAGGTGCCCGATGCGGCCATTGACCCGTTTCGCCTCTCGCTCGAAAGCATGGCGCAAGCGTGCAGCCTGGGCTCGCGGCTGCTGCGGCGTACGCGCGTAGTCGGGTTCGAGTGCGAGGGGCGCTGCATTCGCGCCGTGCGTGTGCAGTCTCTGGTCGGCGGGGCTGAGATGCGGATCGAAGCTGAGCAAGTGGTCAATGCAGCGGGCGCCTGGGCACGCGAGGTGGCACTGCTGGCCGGCGCGTCGATTGCGATGACATATTCCAAAGGCACGCTGCTGGTCACGCACACACGGCTGGCGAGTCGCGTCATCAACCGCCTGCGCCGGCCCGGCAACGGCGACATCATGATGCCGGGCGGCACGGTCTCCATCGTCGGCACGACGTCAATGCGGGTTGACACGCTGGAAGACATTCGCCCGACGACAGCCGAGGCCGATCTGATCATTTTGGAATCTGCGCCGATGCTGCCGGCACTGGCGAGCGTGCGCTTCATCCGCGCCTACGCCGGCGTGCGTCCGTTGCTCGGCTCAGCGGGTGCGGACAGCCGTACGGTCTCGCGCGGCTTCGCCTTGATCGACCACGAAGAACACGGCCTGGACAACTTCGCCACCCTCACTGGTGGCAAGCTCACCACCTGCCGGCTGATGGCTGAGCGCGCCGCTGACCTGGTCTGCAAGCGCCTGGGCGTCACAAGGCCCTGCCTCACCGCCACAACGCTTTTGCCGCAGGCAGCTGAAAGTGCGTGGACCGCGCCCGGCCATTCGGCGCGCGAGTGGCTGCGCTCGCATAAGCCCGATGACACGCTGCTGTGCGAATGCGAAATGGTGCAGGGCAGTGCCGTCGATGCGATCTACGCGGCGCTGCGTGCGGCCGGTGATACCCCGACATTGACCGACATCGGCCTGCGCAGTCGCGTTGGCAAGGGCGCTTGTCAGGGCGCATTCTGCGGCCTGCGCACGGTGGCGCACCTGTATCAAACTGGCGATTTCGAAGCTCAGCGGGGCCTCGCCGAGATTGTCGATTTCTTCAGCGAGCGCTGGCGCGGCCAGCGCCCGATTTTGTGGGGCGAGCAGCTAGCCCAGGCCGAGTTGGCCGAAGCGCTGCATTGCGGCCTGTTTGGCGAAGAGCTGCGCCAGGCGACGCTGCTCACTGATCCGGCGTGCGAGGTGAGGCCGTGAGCGACACGGCCGCCAAGTGCTACGACGTCGCCGTCATCGGCGCTGGCATGGCGGGCATGGCGGCAGCGTTGTTTGCTGCCGAGCGGGGGCTTTCGTGCATACAGGTCGGCAGCGGCGGCGGCATTCTGTTTGCCAGCGGCTTGCTGGACCTGCTGGCGGTGCAGCCGGTTGCGGAACATCGGTTGTGGCTGTCACCTTACGACGCCCTAGCGGCACTCGCTCGCGAGCAGCCCGGGCATCCGTTGGCGCGGGTCGATCCCGCCTCGGTCCGCACGGCGTTCGTGTCCTTTGTGGCGGCCTTGACTTCTGCGGGTCTCGCTTACGCGCCGCTGGGCGAGCGCAACAGCAACGTGATCACATCGATCGGTACCGTCAAGACCAGCTACGCCGTGCCGCTGACCATGGTTGCGGGCGTTGATGCACTGGCGCAGCGCCTGCCGTGCCTGCTGGTTGATTTTCGCGGTCTGCGTGAGTTCAGTGCGCGACAAATTGCACAGACCCTCTCCGATACTTGGCCGGCCTTGCGCCATCAGCGCGTCGATTTTCCCGGTTTTGAAGCCATGCCCGAGCTGTACGCAGCCCATCTTGCGCGTGCCCTGGAAAATCGGGAAACGCGCGAGCGGACGATTGCGCTGATCAAACCCCTGCTCGGCGATGCGCGCGCGGTCGGGCTCCCGGCGCTGTTGGGCCTCGGGCAATCGAGCGCGGTGCACTCGGCATTCGAGGCCGGCCTGGGGGTTCCAGTGTTCGAGATCCCAACCATGCCGACGTCGGTGCCCGGGCTGCGCCTGCTGGGCGCGCTTGAAGCCGTCATGTCGGCGCGCGGCGTGATGCGACGCCAGCTCTCCAGCGTGCGTTGCCTGAGCTTTGATGGCAGCACGGCGACGCTGGCGCTCGAAGGTGTTCCTGGTGGTGAGCGCATCCAGGCTGGCGCGGTGGTGCTGGCAACAGGGCGCTTCAGCGGGCGCGGACTCACGGCCGATCGGCAATCGGTGCGCGAGAGCATTCTCGGCCTGCCGGTGCAGCAACCGGCCACGCGCGAGGGCTGGCACCAGAGCGATTTTCTGGACCCGGTGGGTCACTCCATCAACCGCGCCGGCCTGGTGGCGGACGAGGCCTGGCGGCCGCTCAATGTGCATGGTAAGTCAGCCTGGACCAAGCTGTTTGCCATTGGCTCCATTCTGGCCGATCAGGACTGGATGCGCGCCAAGTGTGGCTCGGGGCTGGCCATTGCGACGGCCTGGGCGGCAATCGAACAGGTTTCTCAGCAACTGCGCGAGACGCAGGCGCTCTAGCATCATGTCGCGCGCACTCTTTCACGTCGCTCTGTATGTCTCGCTGCTGTTGTGCGCCCTGGGCCTGCTCTGGCGCATGTCGGCCTGGTACCGCTTGCGCATCGGGCCCGACGTGCAGGCGGTGACGCTGGTGCACCGTTTGCACGCACTGTTGCGCGGCCTTGCTGCGGCACTGCTGAGTCCACGTGTGCTTCATGTCCTCGGTGCTTTGTTTCTCGACGTGTTGCTGCAGCGCCGCCTGTACCGCAGCGACAAGTCGCGTTGGCTGGCCCACCTGCTGATGTTTCTCGGATTCACGGCCTTGCTGTTGATGCACGCGCTCGCGGCCATCGTGACCGTCAAGCTGTTCCCGGGCTACGAGGCGACCCGAAACCCCTACCTCTTTCTGCGCAATCTGTTTGGGGCTATGACGCTGGTCGGGTTGGCGCTCTTTTTGTTTGGCTTGCGGCGCCGGCGCTCGCGCCATGCGCCGAAACGCCGGCCCAGGGACTCGGCCTTCGTTGTGCTGCTGGGCTTTGTTCTGGCGACAGGCTTCCTGCTGGAAGCGAACAAGATCGTCTCGCCGCAGGCTTTCTACCGTATGGCCAAAGAGTTCAACGGCAGCGCCGATGCGACCGAACTCAAGCCGCTGCGCGCCTTCTGGGCCAGCGGGTTCGGTGTGGCGTTTGATGATCTGAGCGAGCCGACTACGCCGGAGCTGATGCGACAGGGGCGCGCCATGCATGAGGCCGACTGCGAAACCTGCCACGCCAGCGCGGCATCGGCCTTTGTGTCTTATCCGCTCTCGCGCTTGCTGGCGCCGCTGGCGCGCGTGCTGGACGCGGCGTCGCTGCCAACCTGGCTGCTCTATCTTCACGTCTTCGCCTGCTTCATCGGTCTTGCGACGCTGCCGTTCACCCGCTTCTTCCACGCGCTGACGGCACCGATCAACCTGCTGGTCAATGGCGTGGCGCCGGCTAGCGCTTTCTCCAGCGCCGGGCGTGCCGCACGGCGCGCACTGGCACTGGACACTTGCGTGCGTTGCGGTCTCTGCGATGCGCACTGCGCCGTGGCCCCGCTGGC
This sequence comes from uncultured beta proteobacterium, assembly GCA_903920695.1. GTDB lineage: Bacteria > Pseudomonadota > Gammaproteobacteria > Burkholderiales > Burkholderiaceae_C > Rhodoferax. The sequence goes on along the minus strand of CAIXNB010000231.1, from coordinate 58,087 downwards.
ACGGCATCTGGACAACCGGTATCTGCTGCCCTCGCACAAGCTCCTCGCCACCAGCGCGCTGGCGCGGGGTCGCTTGCTGCGGCTTGGCCGCCTGACCGACGATGCAGAGGACGAGGCATTGCGAGCCGCCGAAGGCGCTTTCCTCTGCACCGACTGCGGCCGCTGCACCAATGTCTGCCCGGTGGGACTGGACCTGGAAGACCTGTGGCAGGCCGGGCGCGGCGATCTGGCCACGGCAGGCCTGCCGGCGCCGGCGCAGTGGGTGCAGGCGCGTCCGGCGCTGGCCTGGGCCGAGTCCTTGCAGAGCGATCCCTGGCCGCGCAGTTTCTTTGACCCGGATGCGCTGAATGCGCCGCTCTCGGCCGACCGCAGCAGCTTCTCACGCTGTGTGCAGTGCCAGACCTGCACCAACGTCTGCCCGGTGGTGGCCCACAGCACAGAGGCCGCCTACGGCGTCGATCTGACGCCGCAGAAGGTGATGAACCTGCTGCGCCTCGGTCTGCGCGACCTCACCCTGGGCTCGCGCATGGTACGGGATTGCGCCACGTGCTACCAGTGTCAGGAGCACTGTCCGCAAGGCATACGCGTGGCCGACATCATGGTCGAGCTGCGTGCGCTGGCGGTGCAGCGCCTGGGCAGCGTGCGCGGCCGGAGGATCTTGTCATGAAATACGCGCTGTTCCTGGGCTGCAAGATTCCGTCCCGACTGCCGGCCTACGCCGCCTCAACCCGCGCCGTCTTGCAGCACCTGGGCGTCACGCTGGTTGATCTGGAGTTCAACTGCTGCGGCTACCCGGCCCGCGATGTCAGCCGCGACGCCTTCGTGCTGGCTGCCGCGCGTAACCTGGCCCTGGCCGAGCGCGCTGGCCTCAACCTGCTGACGCCTTGTGCCTGCTGCTTCGGCACGCTGCGCCATGCGATCACTTTCTTGGATGAGGACGCGGCGCTGCGCTCGCGCATCACACAGGCGCTGGCCGCTGAGGGTATGGTCTGGTCGGGGACGTCCCAGGTCGAGCACGTGCTGCCGCTGCTGGCCCGCGTGATCGGCGTTGACGCGTTGACTGAAGCGGTGCGTGCGCCGCGCACCGGTCTTCGCGTCGCCGCCCAGTATGGTTGCCACACGCTGCGCCCGAGCAACGTGGCGCGCTTCGACAACCCGTTGGCGCCGACGATCTTCGAAGACCTGATCAGCCTGACCGGCGCAACACCGATCGACTGGCCGCGCAAACTGGACTGCTGCGGCGATCCGCTGCATGGCGCCAACACGCCCCTATCGGAGCAAATGACGCTCGCCAAAATTGCCGATGCCCTGGCCAGTGGTGCCGAAGTGATGTGCACCGCCTGCCCGCACTGCCATCTGCGCTTTGACGGGGTGCAGGCGCTGGCGACGGACTCCGCCGATGCGTCAATTCGCACCCTGCTCTACACCCAGCTTTTGGGACTGGCGTTCGGACTGCCGGAGAAGTCCCTCGGGCTTTAGTTTTTTGTGACACGGACGTCAGCCGTGGTGCCGATCGTGTTGAACAATGTAGGCGTCATGATCGAGAAGCCGTTACGCGTGGGCTTGGCTGGGACATCGGTTTGGCCGACCGGAACCTGACCACGTACGCGTTTATGATAGTTATGCCGAGCACCCTCAATGGACGAACGGTGAAATCTGGGTGCCGGCGACGCCAGCGAGCATGTCTTCGATTTGATCGAGTGAGCCGATCACGGCGCGCTTGCCTGTGGCACGAACAAAGGCGCAGGCCGCCTCCACCTTGGGCGCCATGGAGCCCATGGCGAACGAATACTGCGCCAGTTCTTCGGGCGTGGTGCGGACCAGGGCCCGTTCGTTGGGCTCTCCCCAGTTCAGGTAAATGGCCGGGACATCGGTGGCGATGATCAGGCAGTCGGCCTGCAATTCAATCGCCAACATGGAACTGCACAAATCCTTGTCAATAACCGCTTCAACGCCCTGCATGCCAACAGCGCCTGGTTTGCGCGTCACCGGAATGCCGCCACCACCCGCTGCAATGATCAGTGCGCCATGGTTCAGCAAGCAGCGTATCGCGTCCAGCGCCGGGATACGCATCGGCTTCGGTGAAGCCACCAGGCGGCGAAAGCCCTTGCCGTCGGGTCCGGTTGTCCAATGCCGCTGTGCGGCAACGGCATCGGCCTGATCCTTGGTGTACATCGGGCCAATGGGCTTGCTCGGCTTGGAAAAGGCGGGATCGTTGCGGTCCACCTCGACGCGCGTCAGCAATGAGACCACGCAGCGCGTGGCTGGCAGCAGGTTGGCAAGTTCCTGCTCCAGCAGGTAGCCCAGCATGCCTTCGGATTCGGCGTCCAGCACATCGAGCGGGTAGCTCTCCACAGCGGTATAGGCAGCGGATTGCAAGGCAAGCAAGCCCACTTGTGGCCCGTTGCCATGGGTCAGTAGCATGTCGTTGCCAGCGGCCACGCGCACCAACTGCGCCGCCGCACGGCGGATGTTTTCCAACTGGTTGCCAGCACTGGGTAGTTCAGCGCGCCGCAGCAGTGCATTTCCACCGAGGGCAATGACCAGCTTCATCAGTGACTCACGCCAAGGTCGCAACCAGCACGGCCTTGATCGTGTGCAGCCGATTCTCGGCCTGGCTGAACACGACCGAGGCGTCGGATTCGAACACCGCGTCAGTGACTTCAATCTCGGTCAATCCGTATTTCTCGTGAACCTCGCGGCCCACTTCGGTATCCAGGTTGTGAAAGGCCGGCAGACAGTGCATGAAGCGCGTGCGCGCTTTGCCAGTCGCCTGCATCAACGCCGTGTTGATCTGGTACGGCAGGAGCTGGGCAATGCGCTGCTTCCATACATCGGCCGCTTCGCCCATCGACACCCAGACGTCGGTGTACAAGAAGTCAGCGCCGGCCACTGCGCGGCGCGGATCGGTCTCCAGCGTGATGTGTGCGCCTGTGGTCTGCGCCAGCAGGCGCATCTGCGCCACCAAGTCGGACGGTGGTTGTAGTTCGGTGGGCGCGGCAATGCGCACGTCCATTCCCATCTGGGTGCCGCCAATGAGCAGCGAGCAACCCATGTTGAAGCGCGCATCGCCCAGGTAACAGAACGACAGCTCGTGCAAGGGCTTCTCGCCAAACTCCTGCATCGTCAGCAGGTCCGCCAGCACCTGCGTCGGATGGGCTTCGTCGGTCAGGCCGTTCCACACGGGAACGTGCGAAAAGCGCGCAATGTCCTCGACCACGCTCTGGTGAAAACCCCGGTACTCAATGCCGTCGAACATGCGCCCCAGCACGCGCGCCGTGTCTTTCAATGACTCTTTGTGCCCAAGCTGGGAGCCCGCCGAGTCGAGGTAGGTCACGTGGCCACCCTGGTCGTGCACGGCCACCTCAAACGCGCAACGCGTGCGGGTTGAGGCCTTCTCGAAAATCAGCGCAATGTTCTTGCCCTGGAGCCGCTGCTGTTCGTTGCCCGAGGCCTTGGCGCGTTTGAGATCGGCCGCCAAATCCAGCAGGTAACGAATGTCACGCGGTGCAAAGTCCTGCAAATTCAGCAGGCTGCGGTTGCGCAGGTTGAAACTCATGGTGTTGTCCTTTTGACGTTCACAGCGCATCGCGCTCGACGGGGCAGCTCATGCAGTGGCTGCCGCCGCGGCCACGGCCGAGTTCGCTGCTGGGCATGGTGATGACCTCGACACCGGCCTTGCGCAGCAGCGTGTTGGTGTAGACATTGCGGTCATAGGCCATGACCACGCCCGGCGCCACGCACAGCAAGTTGTTACCGTCGTCCCATTGCTCGCGCTCGGACTCATAGGCATCACCACCGGTCGCCACCGTGCGTATCGTGGGCAGGCCCATAGCGGTCGCCAACACCGCAATGAAGGGTTTGCTTTCGGTGCGCACATCCAGGCTGCCCTCATGCTTGCCGGGGCGCAGGCTGTGCACCCGCACAGCGTCAACCATCTCGGGGAAGACGGTGGCCAGGTCACGATCACAGAAGCTGAATACCGTGTCCATGTGCATGGCACCGCGCGACTTGGGTATCTGCGCGGCCAGCACATGCGTGGCACCGCCGCTGGCAAAAAGCCTGCGTGCAAGCTGGCTCACGCCCTGGGGTGAACTGCGCTCACCCATGCCGATCAGCACCACACCTTTGCCCAGCGGCATGACGTCGCCGCCTTCGAGCGAAGCGATACCGTGGTCTTGATCGGGGTCGCCCCACCATACCTTGGTGCTGCTGCCAAACCTTGGGTGAAAGCGGTAAATGGCCGTCATCAGCAGCGTTTCCTGTCGGCGGGCCGGCCAGAACATCGGGCACAACACCACGCCGTCGCCGATCCAGCAACTGTTGTCGCGGGTAAACAGGGTGTTGGGCAGGGCTGGCAGCAGCAGGTCCGCTGGCGCCGAAGTCTGGCCCAGCAAGCCGTCCGAATCAAAGGGCAGCTCGGCGCGCGCCACACCGCCGATCAAATGCTCTGCCAGTTTGGCGGGTGCCAGCGCTTCAAGCCATGGGCGCAACTGTTGCGTCGTCTCGACGTCGACATAGTCAGGCGAGAGTTTGCGATCCAGCAGCCACTTGCGGGCGGCCGGTAGCGCCACGGTATCGGCCAGCAGGTCGTGCATTTCCAGCACCACCACATCGCGCTCTAGCAGCGCGGTCGTGAACGCGTCGTGATCATTGCGCGCTTGCTTGACCCACAGCACGTCATCGAACAGCAAATCGTGGCAATTGGCCGGCGTCAGGCGCTTCTGCGCCAAGCCAGGGCGGCACACCATCACAGTGCGCAAACGACCAACTTCGGAATGCAAACCTTTTGACATAGGGAAACCTTTTTGTGATGCGATGATTCGCGGGACGAGTGGGTCGCTGTTCAAGCAGAACAGGACTCAATCACAGGCTGAGACGGCCGGTCGCCAGCATGGAGGCTGATACAACAGCCAGCAGACACAGCGCCCCCAGAAGCACCCATTCACGCAAGGTAAACGCGCGCTCGTTGCTTTGCTTCTTGGCAATCAAGTACACAACAGCGCCGGGGGCATACAGCAGAGCGCTGAGCAGCAGGTACTTCAGGCCCGCGGCATACAGCAACCACAGACAATAGATACTCGCCAACGCGGTGATCGCAATGTATCGGCGCGGGTGGCGATTCTCCACTTGAACTGCCGGCGGACCCGTTCCCTGCCATGCCAGTTTCAAGCCATAGACCGCACTGAACAGATAGGGGATCAGAATCATCGCGGTGGACAGCGAGATCAAGGCCAGGTACGAGGCCTTGGACAGCAGCGTGAGTAGCAGGAACAGTTGCACCATGCCGTTTGTCAGCCACATCGCATGGGCTGGTACACCCTTGTCATTTTGTTTGGCGAGCCAGCTCGGCATGACGCCGCCGCCCGCCGGTGTGAAGAGCGACTCGGCCGCCAGCAGCGTCCAAGCCAGGAATCCACCGCCCACCGAAACGATAAGACCGACATAGACCACGACGGCACCCCAGGTCCCGACGACCTTCTCAAGCACCGGCGCCATCGAAGGGTTCTTCAAGGCGGCCAGTTCAGGTTGGGTGAAGATGCCTGTTGACAGCAAGGAGACGCCCATCAGCAACACCAGGCAGACCAGAAAGCCGATAATGGTGGCCTGCCCAACGTCTTCGCGCTTGGCGGCCCGCGCCGAGTAGACACTGGCCCCTTCGATGCCAATGAACACCCAGACGGTGACCAGCATCGTGCTGCGGACCTGATCAAGCACCGAGCCCAGCTTGGCATCGCCCCAGAAGTTGAGCTCGAAGGTCTGCACCTGGAACGCCATCGCCACCAAAACGATGAACAGCAACAGTGGCACGAGTTTGGCCAGCGTCACCACCGCGTTGAGCACCACGGCGCCTTGAATGCCGCGCAGCACCATGAAGTGCACTACCCACACCACCACCGATGCCCCGATGATGGCAGTGCGCGTGTTGCCTTCACCAAAGGCCGGGTAAAAGTAACCGAGCGCACCAAACGCCGCGACTAGGTAGCCCACGTTGCCAATCCATGCGCTGACCCAATAGCCCCAGGCGGCATTGAAGCCCACGTACTCGCCAGATAGCGCGCGTGCATAGGCGTAAACGCCGTTGTCCAAATCCGGTTTCTTGATTGCCAGCATCTGGTAGGTAAACGCCAGCATCAGCATGCCGACGCCCGTGATGAGCCAGCCAATCACAATGGCCCCCGCGCCAGCCCCGGACGCCATGTTTTGTGGCAGGCCAAAGATGCCACTGCCGATGATGGATCCGACAACCAAGGCCACTAGCAAACCCAGCTTCAAATTGCCTGGCGACCGGTTTGACGTGGATGCGGGTTTGGGAGCCAGTGATGGGGTGTTCTGAGATGTTTTCATGATGATCCACTCTAGAAACTGGCTGCGCCGTGGTCTGTTGCCTACCGCACATTGCCGAACCGATGAGCCCGTCGATGTCATGAAACCGCCACGAGGTGTCGGTGTGGCAGCCAACACACAAACGCTCAGACCAACCCATGATGTGCGGCGTCAGGAACGTTTCATTTGAAAACCATGTCATTGACGAGTGAATCGGGCCGTCAAATGTTTTACTTCAAGGAACCCTCATGCGCAAAAGCAAGATTGCTTTGGTAACCGGTGCGGCTTCTGGTATTGGCCGCGCTACGGCGTTGGTATTCGCCCGCGAAGGTGCAAAAGTCGTCGTCTCTGACGTTTAGGCAGAACAAGGCGAAGAGACAGCGGCCCTGTGGCGCTGACCGCAGACTACCCAGGGGATGGCTGGGCGCAAGTGCTCAACATCAACCTGAGCGGCGTGTTTTTTGGCGTGCAGGCACAGATCAAAGCCATGTTGACGATCGGCGGCGGCTCCATCATCAATTTGGCATCGTTATTGGGTTCGGTCGGCGGTCCCCGCTCACCGGCCTATTCAGCGGCCAAGCAAGGCGTGATTGGCCTGACCCAAACGGCGGCATGGGAGTACGACGGCCAAGGCATTCGGATCAACGCGGTTGGCCCAGGCTTCATTCACACCCCCATGCCCTGGGTTGCCTGGGGCGAGCCGAGGAAGTGGCAGAGCTGATTACCTGACTTGCGTCCGACCGCGCATCGTTTGCCACCGGGTCGTTCTATCCGATCGACGGCGGCTACTTGGCACGCTGAATACGCAATCAGGCCACGGCACCGAATAGGGCGCCAGCGCCTGCAGTGACTGCCATCGCCACAGCACCCCAGAAGGCGACGCGCCAGGTGCCGCGCCACACCGGGGCTGCGCCAGCCCGCGCCGAGAGCGCGCCCAAGCCGGCCAGAAAAACCAGCGACGCCACAGACACCCAGAGAATCAAATGCGCCGGTGCTGCCAGTGCAACAACGGCAATCGGCAACACCGCGCCGACCAAGAAGCTCGCGGCCGAGACCAGTGCCGCCTGGGTTGGGCGCGCAGCGGTCGTGTCGGAGAGTCCCAACTCGTCGCGGGCGTGTGCACCGAGCGCGTCATGGGCCATCAACTTAGCCGCAACCTGCTCGGCTAGGGGCTGGTCCAGGCCGCGCCCGGCGTAGATCCCTGCTAGCTCGCGCTGCTCGCCCACGGGGTCTTGCTTGATCTCAGCGCGCTCAAACGCCAAGTCGGCTTTCTCAGTGTCTTCCTGCGAGTGAACGGAGACGAACTCGCCCGCCGCCATCGACATGGCGCCAGCGATCAGGCCCGAGACACTGGTCAGCAAAATCAAGCGGTGCTCGGTGCCCGCTGCGGCCACGCCGAGCACCAGGCTGGCGGTCGAGACGATGCCGTCGTTGGCACCGAGCACGGCCGCGCGCAACCAACCGATGCGGTCGCTGTTGTGGTGCTCGGCGTGGCGGCCCATCGCTTTGGCGAAGCGCCGTCTTCGGGGCAAGCTGGGGTCGGTCACGGTCGTCCTCAACGCGCACACGGGCACAAACGGGCTACCAAGGCAGGACGTTCAATGCCTGGCCACTAACTTCGAGTGCTTGCGCAGTATGGTTGTATGCGATGCTGCCATGGGTCTCGGCTTGCCTTGCGTCGCCCGCATCGTGCAGCAACGCGGCCTGCCGATGGTGCTTGACAGCTTTTTCCAGATAGGTAGCCGCTTCACGATGAAGCAGTTGCGCAGTGACTATGGAATCCTGCGAAATTGATGCGCCTGTGCCGGTCATGGTAATACCTTGGTTGCTTATCAGCAGATCGTACGCATTCGTCTTTGACTGGTCGGTACGTTGCCGAACAAACGGCCATCCAAAAACTGCGATTCAGGCCTAGAATTTGCGCATCAAATGTCAACGCGCTACACCCAAAATGCGGCGCACGATAAGACCTATTGCCAGATCGACGCATTGTCAGGAGCAACACCAGTCATAGGATTGCACAAGCCATGGACGAACGAATCGGTGCCGTAACCAACCCGCTGGTTCTGGCCATTGACCAGGGAACGCACGCGAGTCGGGCGTTAGTGTTTGATAGCTTGGGTCGCACGCTCTCCAGCGGCGTGGCCAACATCAGCATCAAATACCCGCAGACCGACTGGGCCGAGCAGGATGGCGACGAGATTGTGGACTCGGTGCGCGTGGGCGCGACGCAGGCCTTGCAGGCATTGGGGCCGCGACGACAAGACGTCGTGGTCGCCGGGTTGTCGAGCCAGCGCTCCAGTGCGATCTGCTGGGACCGGGTCACCGGTCGGCCCCTGTCGCCAATTTTTAGTTGGCAGGACCGGCGCGCCCACGCCTGGATCGACCAATTGCAGCCGCACGCTGATGCCGTGCATCGCAAGACCGGCCTCTTTCTTTCGCCGCACTACGGCGCCACTAAATTGCGCTGGGCGCTGGACCATCTGCCCGCCGTGCGTGCCGCGCTTGAGAACAAGACCCTGTGCTGGGGCCCGATGACGAGCTTTGTCGTGTTTCGTATGTGCGTAGAACGGTCTTTTTTGGCTGACCCGCAATGCGCCGCGCGCACCCAGTTGTGGAACCTGCGCACGCATGATTGGGACCCGGAACTGCTGGCGCTGTTCGGTCTGCCAGCAGGTTTTCTGCCACGCAGCGTGCCGACCTGCCATGCTTGGGGAACGCTGGACTTGCCGGACACTGCCATTCCCCTCACGGCGGTCAACGGTGACCAGTCGGCGGCTGTCTTCGCCTTTGGTTGGCCGGAGGCGGATTCGGCCTACATCAATATCGGCACCAGCGCCTTCGTGCAACGCGCACTCACCGACTTTCCTGGCCAGGTGCCGCGCCAACTGACGGGCATCATTCTGGACGACGGCAGTACACGCGTCTACATGGTGGAAGGAAATGTGAACGGTGCCGGTACGGCGTTGGAATGGGTCCGCAAGGAATTTGGCATCGATCAACTCACCGACAAACTGGCGCAATGGCTGGCACGGCCCGAGGAGCCGCCGCTGTTTCTCAACGGCATCGCCGGACTGGGCGGGCCCTTCTGGCAGCCTGAGTTCGAGTCACGCTTCGTCGGCGAGGCTGAGCCCTGGCTCAAGGTTGTGGCCGTGGTCGAGAGCATTGCCTTCCTGCTGCAGGCCAACATCGATCACATGAACGCGCATGTACCTGCCGCGCAGCGCATCCGCATCAGCGGTGGCGTCTCGCTGCTCGACGGTCTGTGCCAGCGCCTGGCTTGTATCAGCGGCCTGCCGGTGCATCGGCGCGACGACCCGGAAGCGAGCGCGCGCGGCATCGCCTATCTGGCATGCGGACGTCCAACGGATTGGAACCAGGGTGCGCACGAGGATGTCTTCGCGGTGCAGAGCGATGCAGCGCTGCAGGCGCGCTACCGGCGCTGGCGCGCGCTGATGGCACAGGCCACTGGTATTTAGGCCAGGCCGCGGCTTTGGCTGCGAAATGCGAGAGATAATTCAGCATGTCCATTGCACTTAGCGAGTGGCTGCCGCCGCAGGCGCAGAACATTCTTTTGGTACTGTTCCTCTCTTTTCTGATCGGACTTGAGCGAGAAGGGAAAAAGGCGGTCGCTGAGATATATGTGTTTGGTGGCGTTCGCACCTTCCCGCTGATTGGCCTGATCGGCTACGCGATGGCATCGGTATCGGGGAACCAGATCCTGCCGCTGGCACTGGGTTTCATCGCGGTTTCCGGGTTTCTCTTGCTGTCGTACTGGCACAAACTGGTCACGGGCGAATTGGTCGGTCTGACGACCGAGTTGGCCGGCCTCATCACCTACTTGATTGGCGCATTGGTCTCCCAGCAGCATTTGTGGATGGCCACTACGCTGGGTGTGGTCAGCATGCTGCTGCTTGAACTCAAAGGGGGGCTGGAAGGACTGGCCCAGCGCATCACATCACAAGACGTTGTCACCTTCACCAAATTCTTGCTGCTGACGGCGGTGATCCTGCCGATCTTGCCCAACGAGGCTTTCAGCCAGTTCCAGATCAATCCGTTCAAGACCTGGCTGGTGGTCGTTGCGGTGAGTGCGGTTTCCTATGGCAGCTATGTGATTCAGAAGCTGTCCAAAGGTCAGGGTGGCGTGATCCTGGCCTCGATCCTGGGCGGCGCCTATTCGTCGACGGTGACTACCGTGGTTCTCGCCAAGCGTTCGGCCAAGGAGAGCCTGCCGCATTTGTTTTCCGGTGGCATCTTGATTGCATCGGGCGTGATGTACCTGCGCTTGGCCGTGCTGCTGGCTTTGTTCAATCGGGAACTGATGCGCGCGTTGGGCCCTTCATTTCTGGCATTAGGTGTTTTGGCAATTGGTGCCGGCTGGTTCTGGGCGCAGCGGCGCGATGCCAGCAGTCATGCGATCCAGGACCCGGCAGCACCCCCCAATCCGCTTGAGCTGCGCGCGGCGCTTCTCTTTACCCTGCTATTTCTTGCCATGTTGATCGCGACCCATCTCACCGCAGTCTACCTCGGGCGCGCTGGTATCTATACGCTCTCAGCCATGATGGGCGTTGCGGATATCGACCCCTTCATCATGGGTATGACGCAAGCCTCAGGGACTGTCACGCCACCTTCGGTTGCAGCGATAGGGATACTGATTGCAGTCACCAGCAACAACCTGGCCAAAGGTGCTTATGCCTACTTCCTGTCTTCTGGTGTGGCGGGTATTCAAAGCGCATGGCTGTTGATCGGGCTGTCAGTTCTGGGCTTATTGCCTTTGCTGTGGCTGGTTTGACCCCGCGTTGAAGCCATCCGGGCTGCGGACAGAGGTCCGCTGGCCACAAGTTTCCACGTGAACCGCAGGTGAATGTTGCACTGCGGTAATATCCCTAACCCGATGAACGTACCAATCCAGCCCATTCCAACGCCTGGCGCGCCAGTGCACCCGCAGCACGAACACGCCCGGATTCGCGAAATTCCGTACAACTACACCTCGTTCTCGGACCGCGAGATCGTCATCCGCCTGCTTGGTTCTGGCGCCTGGGATTTGCTCAACCGTCTGCGCGATGAGCGCCGCACCGGGCGCTCGGCGCGCATGCTGTACGAGGTGCTGGGTGACATCTGGGTGGTGCAGCGCAACCCCTACCTGCAGGACGACCTGCTGGACAACCCGAAGCGCCGCGTGCTGTTGGTCGAGGCCTTGCAGCACCGGTTGTCTGAAGTGCAAAAGCGCCGTACGCCCGAGACCGACCCGGAACGCGACGCCATGGTGGGCGAACTGCTGGACGCAGCCGACCGCGCCGTGCTGGCCTTCGATGCGGCCTTTGTCGAAGTGGCGGCTTTGCGGCGCAAGGCGCAGCGCCTGCTGAGCCGTTTGACGGCGAAAGACAACATCAAGTTCGACGGCCTGTCACGCGTCAGCCATGTCACGGACGCCACCGATTGGCGCGTCGAATACCCGTTTGTCGTGCTGACGCCCGACAGCGAGGCGGAAATGGCAGAACTGGTCAGGGGCTGCATCGAACTCGGGCTGACCATCATCCCGCGTGGCGGCGGCACCGGCTACACCGGTGGCGCGATTCCGCTGACCTGGAACAGCGTGGTCATCAACACCGAAAAGTTGGAGGCCATGACGGAAGTCGAACTCGTCACACTGCCCGGCCTGGATCGTCCCGTGGCGACGGTCTGGACCGAAGCCGGCGTTGTGACTCAGCGCGTGTCGGACGCCGCCGAGCGCGGCGGCTTTGTTTTTGCCGTGGACCCGACTTCGGCTGAGGCCTCGTGTATCGGCGGTAACATCGCGATGAACGCTGGCGGCAAAAAGGCCGTGCTGTGGGGCACGGCGCTGGACAATCTCGCCAGCTGGCGCATGGTGACACCGCAGGCCGAGTGGTTGGAAGTGACGCGTATCGGGCACAACCTGGGCAAGATTCACGACGCGGCGCTGGCCAGCTTTGAGCTGAAATACTTCAAGGCCGATGGCAAGACGCTGCTGCGCACCGAGCGGCTCGACATTCCCGGCAAGGCCTTTCGCAAGGAGGGCCTGGGCAAGGATGTGACCGACAAGTTCCTCAGCGGCCTGCCGGGCATCCAGAAAGAAGGCTGCGATGGTCTGATCACCAGCGCGCGCTGGGTTGTGCACCGCATGCCGAGTCACACGCGCACGGTCTGTCTGGAGTTTTTTGGCAACGCGCGTGACGCTGTGCCCAGCATTGTCGAGATCAAGGATTTCATGTTCGCCGAAGCCGCGCGCACAGGCGTTCTGCTCGCGGGCCTGGAACACCTCGATGACCGCTACCTGAAGGCGGTCGGCTACGCCACCAAATCCAAACGCGGCGGTCTGCCCAAGATGGTGCTGTTCGGCGACATCGCCGGCGACGACGCCGATGCGGTGGCGCGTGCCACCTCGGAAGTGGTGCGCATCGCCAACTCGCGCAGCGGTGAGGGCTTCATCGCCATCAGTGCCGAGGCGCGCAAGAAATTCTGGGCTGACCGCAAGCGCACGGCGGCGATCTCGCGCCACACCAACGCCTTCAAGATCAACGAAGACGTGGTGATCCCGCTGCCGCGCATGGCCGAATACACTGATGGCATCGAGCGCATCAACATCGAGTTGAGCCTGCGCAACAAGATTGCGCTGTGCGACGAACTGGAAGACTTTTTCGCTGCTGGCAATCTGCCCTTGGGCAAACACGACGACGCCAGTCAGATCCCCTCAGCCGAGCTGCTCGAAGACCGCGTGGCACAGGCGCTGACGCGGATCCGCGAGGTGCGTGCCCTGTGGTCTGGCTGGCTGCGTGACGTGGACACGCTGTTTTCCGAATTGCAGGACCACCGGTTGCGCGCCAGCTGGAAGACGCAGATCCGCGCGCCACTGGCCAACATCTTCAGCGGCGGCGCGTTCGAGGCCATCCTGCGCGAGTGCGACGCGCTGCACCAGCGCGTGCTCAAGGGACGGGTCTGGGCGGCGCTGCACATGCACGCCGGCGACGGCAATGTGCACACCAACCTGCCTGTCAACAGCGACGATTACGAGATGCTGCAGGCGGCGCACGGTGCCGTCAAACGCATCATGGCGCTGGCACGTTCGCTCGACGGCGTGATCTCGGGCGAACACGGCATCGGCATAACCAAGCTTGAATTTTTGTCTGATGAAGAGTTGCGCCCCTTCACCGAATACAAGGCCCGCGTCGATCCGCAGGGGTGTTTCAACACGGGCAAACTACTGCGCCACGTCGGCACGCTGTCGCCGTCGACGCCGGACCTGCGCGCCGATCTGACCAATGCCTACACGCCGAGCTTTGGCCTGATGGGCCACGAGTCGCTGATCATGCAGCAAAGCGATATCGGCGCCATTGCCGACAGCGTCAAGGACTGCCTGCGCTGCGGCAAGTGCAAACCGGTTTGTTCCACCCATGTGCCGCGCGCCAATCTGCTCTACAGTCCGCGTGACAAGATTCTGGCAACCTCGCTGCTGGTCGAGGCTTTCCTGTACGAAGAGCAGACGCGCCGCGGCATTTCGATCCGGCACTGGCAGGAATTCGAGGACGTGGCTGACCATTGCACGGTCTGCCACAAGTGCCTGTCACCGTGCCCGGTGAATATCGACTTCGGCGATGTCACGATGAACATGCGCAACCTGTTGCGCAAGATGGGCAAGAAGACTTTCCGCCCGGCCGCTGCTGCTGCCATGGTCATGCTCAACGCCACCAATCCTGAGACCATTCGCCTGGTGCGCTCGGTGATGGTCAACGTGGCGATCCGGGCGCAACGTCTTGCAGCCGATCTGTTCAAGGTGATCTCGCGCCGGCAGACCAAGGCGCCGCCGGCCACGGTCGGCACAGCGCCGATCAAGGAACAGATCATTCACTTTGTCAACAAGAAGATGCCCGGTGGCCTGCCCAAAAAGACGGCTCGCGCGCTGCTGGACATCGAAGACAAGGATTACGTCCCGATCATCCGCGACCCGCAGAGCACGACGGCCGAGACCGAGGCGGTGTTCTACTTCCCCGGCTGCGGCTCAGAGCGATTGTTCAGCCAGGTCGGGCTGGCGACACAGGCGATGCTGTGGCACGCCGGCGTCCAGACCGTGCTTCCGCCGGGCTATTTGTGCTGCGGCTACCCGCAGCGCGGTTCGGGTCAATTCGACAAGGCCGAGAAGATCATCACCGACAACCGTGTGCTGTTTCACCGTGTCGCCAACACCTTGAACTACCTCGACATCAAGACCGTGGTGGTGAGTTGTGGCACCTGCTACGACCAGTTGCAGGGCTATGAGTTCGACCAGATCTTCCCCGGCAGCCGCATCATCGACATCCATGAATACCTGCTGGAGAAAGCTATCACCCTGCCCAACGCGGGCTCCTTCCTGTTCCACGATCCTTGCCACAGTCCGATGAAATTGCAGGAGCCGATCAAGACCGTGCGCGCCCTGCTGGGCGACAAGGTGATCCAGTCTGAACGTTGTTGTGGCGAGTCGGGCACGCTGGCGATGAACCGCCCCGACGTCTCGACCCAGGTGCGCTTTCGCAAGGAAGAAGAGATCCGCAAGGGCGAAGTTCAATTGCGCGCAATGGGTCGCTTGGGTGCCAAGGCGAACATCAAGATGCTGACCTCCTGCCCGGCTTGCCTGCAAGGCCTGAGCCGCTTTGGCGAGGACTTGCAGAACGGCTTGCTCGAAGCTGACTACATCGTGGTCGAGATGGCGAACCAGATTCTGGGCGACCAGTGGTTGCCCGACTACGTCAAGCGCGCCAACGCTGGCGGCATCGAGCGCGTGCTGGTGTAGGCGAAGCATGAAAAGCGCGCCCTGAGATCAGGTGTTGCCATGGCCTCGCCGCAAGGGATGCCGCGGGCTTTATGCGGAAAATCGCCCAAGATCTGCTGCCCCCCGGATAAAGAGCATGGTTACACATTGTTGCGTTGTCTGTGTTGTAATTAAAGTCAAATAAAAGTTCTAGGTCTGATCAGGGTATGCCGTATTTTGGAG
This sequence comes from uncultured beta proteobacterium, assembly GCA_903920695.1. Classification (GTDB taxonomy): domain Bacteria; phylum Pseudomonadota; class Gammaproteobacteria; order Burkholderiales; family Burkholderiaceae_C; genus Rhodoferax. Next base: position 42,774 of record CAIXNB010000231.1, on the reverse strand, counting down.
TTGGCCATGCTGCGTCGTGCCTCGTTGAATCACATATTTCGAACTGTCTGGAATCAGACTCTGGGGGTCATGGTTGCGGTCGCGGAAATCTGCAGTTGCGGCTCAAGTTCCAGTGCTTCGTCTGCTCCCGCTCGCAAGCGTCTGCAAAGGCGTCCTTGGCCCGCAAGCGGTCTGGCCCCACTGGCACTTGGCATTGCCGTCGCCTGGGGTCTCGCTCCCGTCTCTGCCTTTGCCAACCCGTCTGGTGCTGTCGCCGTCGTCGGGCAGGTCAATCTGCTCAGTCAGGGCAAGCAACTCACGGTGACGACGCAAAACGGGGTCGGCGGCAACTATTCGGCCATCAACTGGCAAAGTTTCTCGATTCCGGCTGGCAGCGCGACTTATTTTCAGCAACCTAATGCAAGCAGCACGTCCATCAACCGCGTGCTGACCAACACCCCATCCCTTCTCTTTGGCACCTTGGGCAGCAATGGCAATCTGGTGCTGGTGAACCAGTCTGGCATTGCCGTGGGTGCTGGCGCGGTGGTCGATACCGCAGGCTTCACCGCATCCTCACTGCGCATGAGCGACGCTGATGCCCTGACCGGGCGTCTGCGCTTTGGCGATGGCACGGCTTCAAGCAGCGGTGTTTCGGTGCAGGGCGCCATTCTGGCGCGCAGCGGCGATGTGGTGTTGATGGGTTCGCAAGTCGATACCGGCAAAGATGCGCTGATCCAGGCCCCGAACGGCAGCACGATCCTGGCGGCAGGCCGGCAGATCGAGATCACGGGACGCGGCCTCGAAGGTATCAGCTTGCAGGTCCAGGCACCGTCTGACACAGCCGTCAATCTGGGCACCTTGCAGGGCGATGCAGTGGGCATTTTTGCCGGCACCTTGAAGCACAGCGGTCTTATTCAGGCGACGACTGCGAGCCTGGAAGGTGGCAGGGTCGTGCTGCGGGCGGCACAGCGCGTCGAAGATTCGGGCCTGATCAATGCATCGGGATCGACGGGCGGCGTGGTTGAAATCTTGGTGGACCATGCCCCTAAGGCGGCGACTCCCGGTGCCGTCGTGCAGTCCGGGGCAATTGATGTGCATGGCACCGTGGCTGCAGGTGGATCGGTCCGTATTGAGACCGATGCCTTGTTGTCTACGGCTTCCATTGATGCCAATGGTGTTAGCCAGGGTGGCGCGATCAATGTTCAGGCCAGCCGTCAGGCGATTTCCACGGCGTCCGCCCAGTACACGGCAGACGGTTTGGCAGGCAAAGGCGGCACCATTTTGCTATCCGCTGGCGTTTCAAACTACACATCCGGCACGTACCGGGCGACCGGCACAAGCGGTGGCGAAATTACGTTGGCCGGCGACGAGATCAAGCTCGCAGGCACCCAACTCGATGCCAGTGGCACGCACGGTGGCGGCAACATTCGCATTGGTGGATTGGCGCATGGGGCGTCGGGATTTGAAGCACTGGGTGTCAGCTTGGCTAATGCCGGCAGTGTGTACACCAACAGCCAGGTCAGCCTGAAGGCTGATGCCTTGCAGGATGGCGATGGCGGCCAATTGGTGTTGTGGGCGGACCAGGCTATGCGCGCCAATGGCCAGCTCAGTGCCAAGGGCGGCGCCGTCAGCGGCAATGGCGGCAATGCCGAGGTTTCAGGAGTGGCGTCTCTTGGCTTTAACGCGCTGGCCGATCTGTCTGCGCCCCACGGTCAATCCGGGACTTTGCTGTTGGACCCGCACAATATTACGGTCGCCGCGGGTTCGGGGGGCTGGACCGGCTTGGGTGGCTCAAACTACGCGGAAATTCTGGACCCAACGCCCGGCGCAGGGGAGGGGTTTGGTGGCGCACAGAATATTGTTTTGCCCAGCAGCAACATCGTCGTTGCTTCGCCACTGGACAGCACGTTTGCAAGCAACAGCGGTGCGGTCTACTTGTTCAGTCCAACCGGAACCCTGCTATCGACCCTGGCGGGTTCAAGTGCTAACGACTACGTCGGCGGCTACGGGAATGGGTATGGGTATGGTGCATCGGGAGCCTTGACGCAGTTGGGTAACGGGCACGTGCTGGTGGGGAGCCGCCAGTGGTCTGGCAACATGGGTGCAGTCACCTGGATGAACGGGACTACCGGCGCCTTGTCCAATGGCAACACAGGCGGTACGGTTGGGCCCGCAAACAGCGCTGTTGGCGGCATATTTGGGGACGGTGTGGGTGCCGTGATCCAACTTGAGGCCAACGGCAATGCCTTCTCCACGGCCACGAATTGGACTAACCCTCAAACCGCGGCGACTGGCGCCGGCGCAGTCACGTGGATCAATGGCAGCAACGGCAAATTGTCGGATGGCACGACCGGTGGCCTGGTCAGTGCGGCCAACAGTCTGGTTGGCCGCGCTGCGGGCGACAGTGTTGGCTCCGGTGGATTTCAGCAGGCATACAACGGTTCGTTTTGGGGTGACGCATTTTTCAGCCCGCAGTGGGGTGGAACCCAAGGTGCGGTGACCTGGATCAATGGCAGCAACGGTAAGTTGTCGGATGGCAACCCCGGTGGTCTGGTCAGTTCTGCCAACAGCCTTGTTGGAAGCGCTGCGGGCGACAAGGTCGGCATCTCGACGCTGAATACCTATTACTACTGGGCACCAACCACGCCCTATCCGATCGACGCCGTTGGCGCAAAGAATGGCGCTAACGGCAACTGGCTGATCTTCAGCAACAACTGGGCAAACGGCGGCAATGCGCCACAGGCCGGTGCCATTACCTGGATTAACGGCAGCACGGGCAAACTGCTTGGTGGTGCGACCGGTGGCGTCATCACGTCCGCAAACAGTCTGATTGGAAGCAGCGCTGGTGATCGAATTGGCACGGTCAGCATGATCAGTGGCTGGGGAACCAGCGAAGACCTTTCATTTAACCCGTTGAGTGGCAGTGGTTATCTGATTCGCAGCCCGTGGTGGGGCAGTGGTGGTACGGCGAGTGCTGCCAAGGGTGCTGTAACCTGGTTTGATACCGGTGTCGGTCTGGCAGGTGAAGTTTCATCAACCAACAGTATTGTGGGTTCGCTCAATGGTGACCGGGTTGGAGTGGGTCAGTCAGATGCCACCACTTCTGATCCAGGCGTAGTCGTCTTGCCCAATGGGAATTACGTTGTTTTCAGCTCCGCTTGGGGTAGCGGCAAGGGAGCGGTGACCTGGGGTAATGGGACAAGCGGTACCGCGGGTGAAGTTGCGACGACCAGTAGCGCAGGATTTGCCGCCAGTGTGGTGGGTGTTGGCGTGGGCGACCGGGTCGGTGCCTTGGGTATGTCGCGCCAGCCCGGCGGCAGCAATTTCGTTATTCAAAGTCCGTGGTATGACAAAGGCACGCTTGTTGACAGTGGGGCGGCGACCTGGGTCGATGGCTCAAATGGGAAGCTGTCCGACGGTTCTGGCGGTGGCATTATCGGTGTCAGTAACAGCCTGCTCGGTGGGTTCAGTTACGACAATGCCGGCAGTGCCAGGGCCCTGGCCAACGGTAACTTCCTGGCGCTGACGCCGGTATGGAATGGTGGCTCACCAGCGACGGGCCTTGGCGCAGTGACCTGGATCAACGGTGGGAGCGGCAAGCTTTCAGACGGCATTGCAACCGGGGGGGTGATTTCTTCGGCGAACAGCCTGGTCGGTTCGCATGCCGGGGATATGCAAAACCTGGTGGTTTCAGAGCTCGTCAACAGTGGCAATCTCCTTCTGACGAATGCCGCATGGAATGGCGGCTTGGGGTGCGATACCTGGATGAATGGCAGCACCGGTGCGTTGTCGACGAGCACAGTTCAGCAACCGGTGTATGGGGGAGCAATTGACGCAAGCAACAGCCTGCTCGGTTCTGCAGCGGGTGAACTCAGCGCGAGCAGTCACATTGAGTTGCCTAACGGCAACCTCTTCATCAGCCGGCCCAACTGGGGGAACCAAACAGGCATGTCGCAAGGCGCGATCACCTGGATGGATGGCCACTCCGGTGCTTTGTCGAACGGTAGCTTTGGGGGCGTCGTTGATGGCGTCGGGGCTACCACCAGTCCCAATAGTCTCGTGGGAAACACGGGCTACTTTGACCGGGTTGGCAGTGGTGGCGTTTTCCAGCTTAGCGGTGCCAATGCAAATAACATTGTTGTTTCAAGCCCGCTCTGGAACAACACCGCTGGCGCTGCGACCTGGATCAATGGTTCGAACGGGCAGCTTATGGGCGGCGCGACGGGCGGCTACATTTCCAGTGCCAACAGCACTGTGGGCTATTACCAGAGCGACTCGGTCGGCAGTGACATTGTTGCGCTGAGCAATGGAAACTACCTGGTGCGCAGCCCGGGCTGGAATAACGACGCTGCGCTTGCCACTGCGGTGGGTGCCGTAACCTGGGGCAATGGCGCAACAGGCATAGCCGGTCAGGTCAGTCCCAGTAACAGCCTGGTCGGTAACTACACGAACCAGATGGTGGGATCTTCGATTACGGAAATCAGTGGCGGCAATTATCTGGTTGCAGGGCTTGGCGGAAACAGCAATGACATCGGTTCACTGACCTGGGTGAATGGTCGTACCGGCGAGTTGACCACGAGTACGCTTGGGGCGCAGGTGTACGGGGGTGTTGTTGGCCCAAGCAACAGCCTGGTGGGCTCGGTGGCGGGGGACAAGGTCAGCAGCAGTTATGTCACTACATTGAGCAACGGCAACCTGGTCTTTTCCAACGAATCCTGGTCGGGTGGCAAGGGCGCTGTAACCTGGATGGATGCTTCGAATGGCCATTTGGCCGATGGTTCAACCGGTGGCGCCATATCCGCAACGAATAGTCTGGTGGGTGCAATGGACGATGCGTCGGCGGCCATCATCGTTGGTGCTGGTGCTCGTGCTGGTGCTGGTGCTGGTGCTGGTGCTGGTGCTGGTGCTGGTGCTGGTGCTGGTGCTGGTGCTGGTGCTGGTGCTCGTGCCAGGGGCGATCATGTCGGAGCGTATGGTGTTTATGAAATCACGGATGGATCCACGTTTTCCAACTATCTTGTGGCCAGTCCTGACTGGATCAACGGCACGGCCTTGGGTGCCGGTGCAGTGACGTTCGGTCATGGTGCCACCGGATCAGTGGGTGTGGTTACAGCGACTAATAGTCTGGTTGGTTCTACCGCAGGTGACCGTGTTGGGTCCGGAAATGTCCTCACCGTTTCTGATAACTCGACATTTTGGAATCTGGCGATATCAAGCCCTGAGTGGGGCAGTGGCGGTCTCTATGCCGCCGGCAAAGGCGCGGTGACCTGGATGAATGGGAGTACCGGGGAGTTGTCCACGAGCACAGCTCCGTTGCCGGTGTATGGGGGAATCGTTGAGGCAAGCAACAGTCTGCTTGGGTTAACTGCCGGGGATCGGGTGGGCGTAGTCAGTGATACCTACGCGTCCTTGACGGGGATGAATGTCTTTGGCAATGGGAATTTGCTGATCCGCAGCCCGAATTGGAATGGCCAATTCAGCGCCTTGACCTGGATGAGCGGCTCCAACGGAGCGCTGGCCGATGGCACAAGGGGCGGCATGGTTTCGAGCGCCAACAGCATCCTCGGAAGTGCTCTCGGAGATGATGTTGGAAGTGGTGGCGATAAGTACAACGCCGGGGTCACCGTCTTGTCTGGCAACGGTAACTGGGTCATCACCTCGCCAAGCTGGTCGAGCAACAAGGGCGCCGCGACCTGGATCAACAGTGCCACCGGCCACTTGGCCGATGGGCAGTCCGGTGGTGTGCTGGCGGCAGCGAACAGTCTGGTCGGCACGACCAATAATGACAGGATTGGTGGAATGCAATGTGGTGATGGATGTGGCGCTGGCAGGATCACGGCCCTCTCGGACGGCAACTATGTGGTCAACAGCACCGACCGTATCGATCCGATCAACACATTGACGACCACGGGTGCGGTCACCTGGGGCAATGGTGTCAGCGGTACCGTCGGTTCGGTGACGGCGGCCAACAGTGCCTTGGTGATGGTGTACTCCATTGCAGAAGTTATTCCGGGACAGGTACTGGTCGGATCTTCAGGGGCCAATGCAGGCGCTGGTGGCGTGTATTTGGTTGGCGCAACCGGTAGCGGAGGCTCACCCACATTCGCAGCAAGTCCTGCGGGCGATGCAACGGTGGGTGCTGGCTATTTGTCGAATGCACTCAATCTTGGCACGAACGTCGTGTTGCAGGCCAACACCGACATTACGGTCAATGCACCTATCGCGGTGACGGGTCAGACGCCAGGGAACTTGACGCTGCAGGCTGGGCGTTCGGTCGTATTAAATGCCGGCATCAGTACCGGGGGGGCTGACCTGACGGTGGCTACCAATGATTCCAGCGCAATTGGCGCCAACCGTGACGCTGGCGTTGGTGCGTTTATCAACAACGCTGGCTCTGGCGCATTGACCACGGGTGCCGGCCGTTGGCTGGTGTATTCGACCGATCCAGGGAGCGACGCTTTTGGGGGTTTGAGCAGTGACCAGCTTCCGCTTTGGGGCAAGACATATGCCAGTTATCCCGTGGTGACCGAGACCGGTAATCGCTATCTGTTTGACACCGTGCCGTCACTGACCGCGAATGTCGTCGGCGGGAGTGTTGTCAAGACATACGGTACCACCACAGCCACGCCCTCAGTCAGTGTGACCGGCCTGGTGAACGCAGCTGCGTATGGGGGTGTATTCACGCAAGAATCCTACGCGTCGACGCTTGCATTGACTTCAATCGGTCTTGCTGCCAATGCGCGCGTCAACGGCAGTCCGTACCCCGTGACATTTTCCGGGACCTTGCTTGCGCCGATCGGATATGCAAGCACGCTCTACGAAACAGCGACCGTTACCGTGATGCCGGCATCACTGACCGCAACGATCAGCAATGCCGGAACCAGCAAGGTCTATGACGGCACGGTAAGCGCGACGGTCACCGGAGGATCGCTTGTTGGGGTCTTGAGCGGTGATGTCGTGAGTCTCAATTCATCCTCCGCAAATTTCAACAACAAGAACGTCGGCGTGGCCAAGTCGGTCACCGTGACGGGGCTGTCACTGAGCGGGGCCGACGCCGGCAATTACACCCTGAGCACTAGCAGCGCCAGTACCAGTGCCGACATCACGCCCAAGCCCTTGTCGGTCAGCGCCGTGACGGCGGCGAATAAGGTTTACGACGGCAGCACGGCGGCGACACTCAGCGGCGCTGTCCTGTCGGGTGCGGTTGCCGGTGACAACGTGGCACTCGGAACGCCAACGGGCGCCTTCAGCGACAAAAACGCCGGCCTGGGCAAGAGCGTCAACATCACCGGCTTGACGCTCACTGGCTCTGATGCTGTCAACTACAGTGTGGGCAACCTCAGTGCCAGCGCCACAGCCGACATCACGCCCAAACCGGTCTCGGTCAGTGCCGTGACGGCGGCGAACAAGGTATACGACGGCAGCACGGCGGCGACAGTCAGCGGCGGCGTTCTGTTGGGTGCGGTTGCCGGTGACAACGTGGCACTCGGAACGCCAACGGGCGCCTTCAGCGACAAGAACGTTGGCCTGGGCAAGACCGTCAACATCACCGGCTTGGCGCTCACTGGCTCTGATGCTGTCAACTACAGTGTGGGCAGCCTCAGTGCCAGCGCCACAGCTGATATCACGCCCAAGCCTCTGAGCGTTAGTGCAGTGACGGTGGCCAACAAGGTTTATGACGGCAGCGCTGCGGCCACGGTTAGTGGTGGCGTCCTGTCGGGTGCGGTTGCCGGCGACAACGTGGCACTCGGAACGCCCACGGGCGCCTTCAGCGACAAGAACGTTGGCCTTGGCAAGACCGTTGCCATTAGCGGCTTGAGTCTGAGCGGGAGCGATGCGCTCAACTACACGCTGGGCAGCACGGTGACATCGACCACTGCCGACATCAGCAAGGCTGTGATCAACGGCGTCAGTGGCATTACCGTCAATGACAAGGTTTACGACGGCAACACGACGGCTACCGCGGTGACAAGCGGCGCCAGTTTGACAGGTCTGATTTCCGGTGATCAGGTGACGGTCGGCAGTGTGGAGTCGGCCTTCGTCGACCGCAATGTGGGGCGCGGCAAGCTCGTCAATTTGAGCAATCTGACCCTGAGCGGACCGGACTCCGCCAATTACAGCGTGGCCACCGGCATCACGCCGCTCACTGGCAACATCACGGTGCGAGCGCTTTCGACCTGGACTGCTGCCGGTAGCGGGCAATGGAGTTCAGCCGGCAGCTGGGACGCTTTGCCAGACGCGTCCAACGTGCTGGCGGTATCGATACCGGCTGGGGTTTCGGTTGCCTACGACGCGGCCGTGGCTGACACCCATCTCCAATCGATCACGGGCGCTGGCAGTGTTTCGATGGCCGGCGGTAGTTTGTCGATTGCCAACAGTGTGAGCCTGTCGCAGTACGCGCAGGTCGGGGGCGCCCTCAGCCTTAGCGGGGCGTTCAATGTGAACGGCAGTTTCAACCAGACGGCCGGCACAATTGTGGCCGGTGGGCCGGTGGACATCACCCACACTGCCGGTAATTTGACGGTGGCGTCCATCCAAGCGCCGGTCATCAGCCTTGCGGCACCGACTGGCAGCATTGACCAAAACGCAGGACTGGTCACGGGCTTGCTGTCGACGCAGTCTGCAACCGGCACACGGCTCAATGATGCGGGTAACCGGATCGGCAGTTTCAGGGCCACCAATAGCGGCGGCGGCAGCATCGAGCTGACCAACGTGGGGGTGCTTGACGGCCAAGGCATCAGCGTTGCCAATGGCGATATCAAACTGTTCAACACCGGCGGCATCAGCACCTCGGGTCCGGTGCTGGCCAGCGCCGGTGCCGTAACGATGACGGCCAATAGTCCCCTGACCATCGGCAGCGGCGGCATTAGCGCCAGTGGCGACATTGTGTTGACTGCGACCAACCTCACCAGTTCCGGCAATATGACCTTGAACGGTGCGCTGGCGTCTTCGGTCGGTGGCATCACGCTCAATGCGGCCAACAATTTTGTGCAAAACAGCACGCTGACGGCTGCGCTGGCCATCAATGTTTCTGCCGGCGGAACCCTGACCTTCGGCCCCTTGGCCAAGAGCACGGGACATCCCGTGAATTACTACATCAATGGCGTGTCCGTGGCGCCACCATGGGTGGCTTCGGCCGTCGCCGCCAGCACCAGCGATCTGATCACAAGTTTCTTGGTTCAGTTCCAATCCATCCTGGCGTCGCCGATTCTGGTCAGCAGCGTTGCGCTGGTGCAGTACGACAATAACAAGAACACGGTCGTCGTGGAGGGTGATATATGCGCACACTGAACTGGCGCCGCAAGCTGTTCCCTTTTGCCAGGCAGGTTCTGGGTCTGGCCGTGCTGGCCGGTGCCTTGACAGCAGTGGCGCAACCGGTCGGTGAAGTCGAGTTTTCGCGGGGCGTGGGCCTGGTGCAGTCGCCCGGACAGGTGCCCCGTACCTTGGGCAAGGGTTCGCCGGTGCATGAAGGTGATCGCTTGATCACGGCTGAGAGCTCGTCGACCATTGTCAAACTGCAGGACGGCACTCGCATGACGCTGCGCCCGAACACTGAAATGCTGGTTCAGAAGTACCAGTATCAGGAGGGTTCTGCTGGCAACAGCATGGTGATGCAATTGTTGCGGGGCGGCTTTCGTGCGATGACGGGTTTGATCTCTAAAGGTGCTCCCGACGCCGCTCAAATCCAGACCGCCAATGCCACGGTTCTGGTCCGTGGCACTGACTTTGACGCCCGTGTCTGTGGCGCCGAATGCAAGGCCGAATCGGCCAATTCCACTGAAAAACCGCGTCCCAACGCGGTGCTGGCGAGTGCCAAACTGGTGACGGCCCAAGGGGATATCAAGGCAATTGGCGATTCAGGTACGGCGCGCAGATTGGTTGATGGCGCCAGCGTTTATCCCGGCGAAACGGTCGAAACCGGTCCTGGCGCCAAGGGTGTTCTGGTGTTTCGCGACGATAGCCGTCTGACGCTCGGTGCCAGCACCCGCTTCAAGGTCGACAGCTTTGTCTTTGATGACAAGAATCCGGCCGAAGGCAAATTCATGGTTTCCCTGTTGCGCGGCAGCATGCGCGCGCTGACGGGCGTGATCGGCAAGACCAACAAGCGCAACGTGGGTTATTCGACGCCCACGGCCACCATCGGCATTCGTGGCACCGGCCTTGACCTTGACTGTGTCGCTGTGGACAGCTGCAGTTTCTTCACCTGGCAAGGCGTGATCGAAGTGACGCAATTTGGGCAGACCACCGTGCAGCTACTGGAGGCCGGGCAGGGTTTGTATGTCAGTCGTTCGGAGCTGCGGCCTTTGACAGCGCCGACGCTTGACAACCTACCAAGGCCTGATGGTGTGCCGGTTGATTTGCTGCAACTCTTCTCGGGCGGCGGCGTATCCGGTGACGAGGCCGGCTTGTTCGTATTTGTGCGCAACGGGCATATCGAAATCATCGCCGCCGGCGGCACGCTGCATCTGGGTCGGGGTGAAACCGGCTTTGCCGGCAATGACGGGCGTGTCGGGCGGCCTGCCACATGGCCGGCGTTCATCCGCTTTGACAGCGTAGCCCTGCCCAACAGTTCCAATCTGATGGTGCTCAATATCCTGAGCGAAATCGGCAAGGACACGCGCAATCTGTGTCCTTAAAGAGGCGACCCCTTATGCGAAAACCATACAAATCATCGGTCGCCTGCGCAGTATTGCTGGTCTCTTTGTCGCCCGCTTGGGTGTTGGCGCAGTCGCCGACGCCAGCTGGCAGCGGTCTGGTTGCCACGTTTGTCATCAATCGGTTTGACGTGACAGGCGACAACCCGCTAAGCAACGCGGATAGTGCCCGGGTGCTGGCGCCATTCGTCGGGCCCGGCGCGACGCTGGCAACTTTGCAGCAGGCCAGCGCCGCGCTGGAGGCTGAACTCAAGGCGCAAGGTTTTGCGCTGCACCGCGTTGTTTTGCCGCCGCAGGACATGGGTGCCAGCGTGCGCCTGAATATTGTCAAGTTTGTCATTGGCACGATCACGCTGCAAGGACAGGACCAGTTCAGCGAAGCCAATATCCGCGCCAGCCTGCCGGAACTGCGCGCCGGTGCAGCGCCGAATTTCAGGACACTGGCGGTGCAGACTGCTATCGCCAATGAGAACCAGGGCAAGCAGGTGCAGGTGTCGCTCAAGGAGTCTGAGGAACCCGACAAGATTGACGCCAAGCTGGTGGTCAAGGAAAGCAAGCCCTGGAACTTTTCGGCCAGTCTGTCCAACATGGGGTCGGACGCGACGGGGCAGGATCGGCTGGCCCTGATCGGCGGCTACGCCAACCTGTTCGACCTCGATCATCAGTTCTCAGGTGCTTTCACCACGTCGCTGCAACGGCACAACGATGTCAAACAACTGGGTCTGAGTTACCGCATTCCGCTGTACCGCCAGGGCGGCGTGCTGGGCTTGAGTTATACCAACTCGGATGTCGAGGGCAGCTTCGGCAGCTTCAGCAGTTCCGGGGCTGGCCAGACCTACGGCGTGAGTTACAGCCACTATCTGCCACCGGAGGGCGGACAGCGCAGCTACATCACTGTGGGGCTCGATGAAAAGCGCTTCAATGCGGCGCAGATCAACGGCCTTGTCGATCCGCTGAAATCGGATCGCAGCAGCCGCCCCCTGACGCTGGGGTATGCGAACCGGGTCGAGTCTGATACCGTCATGTGGGGCTATAACGCGGAGTGGGTGCAGAACATTCCGGGTGGCGACACCAATAGCCTGGCCGCCTACCAGAGTGAGGATGTGCGCATCACCCGTGCTAGTTGGCGCGCCGTGCGCGCCGGCGCCAACTACCTGTCGGCGTTCGGCTCGGGCTGGTTGTGGGCGGTCCGCGCTCAGTTCCAACTGAGCCCGGACGCGCTGATTTCCGGTGAGCAATTCGGCCTGGGTGGTGTCTCGTCCCTGCGCGGCACCGGTGAGCGTGCCCTTTCGGGCGACAGCGGCTTGTCGGCCACGCTCGAAATCACCAGCGCCGAGGTGTTACCGGGCCTGCGCGTGCTGGGTTTCATGGACGCCGGCTGGCTGCGCAACCGTAACACCGATGCCAATCCGAACAAGCCGGCGGCCGACCAATTGCGCAGCGCCGGGCTCGGGCTGCGCTACGCCGCTGCTTCCTATGCTGTCGTTGCCGACTGGGGGCGGGTGCTGACCGGTAGCGTGTTGGGGCCGGAGAGCGGCTCTTCGATTCCGCAGGCGGGTGATCAAAAGATCCATGTCAGTGTCACGGTCCGTTTCTGAATATGGCCGGGTTCTTCAAGCGGCACGCGCTGCGTATTCTGCTGAGTCTGCTGCTGGCGCTGCCGATCCTGTTCAACGCGCTGGGCTTGTTTGACCTTGGGTTCATAGGGCGCCTGGAGGATTACGCCTACGATCTGCGCTTGCAATGGACCATGCCCGATACGCTGGACAAGCGGATCGTCATTGTGGACATTGACGAAAAGAGCTTGCAGGAACAAGGGCACTGGCCGTGGCCACGCAACAAGCTGGCGCATCTGGTTGACCTGCTGTTTGATCGCTACAAGATTGATGTGCTCGGCTTTGACGTGCTGTTCTCCGAGCGCGACGAGAGTTCCGGGCTCAAGACTTTGGAGCAACTGGCCCAGGGCCAGCTCAGTGCTGACCCGGCCTTTCATGCCGCTCTGGGCAAGCTGCGACCGAGTCTGGATTACGACCAGGTGTTTGCCGACAGTTTGAAAGGGCGACGCGTCGCTCTGGGTTTTTACTTTCGCCATGACGGGCAGCCGGACGCCACGCTGGGTAGTCTGCCGCCCGCGCCGGTGCTGCGCACGCAAGGCGCCTTTGAGCCAGCTCGCATCGGGGCTCCGGTGGCCACCGGGTTTGCAGCCAATTTGTCGCCGTTGCAGGCGAACAGTGTGGCGGGCGGCTATTTCGACCTCGCCAGCCTGTCGGATGCAGACGGCGTGATCCGGCGCCTGCCTTTGCTGCAGTTGTACCACGGTACTTTGTACGAGTCACTCGGGCTTTCCTTGGCACGATTGGCGCTGCGCGAGGCGGTGATCGGACTGGACTATAGGGATCAGGAAAAAAGCGTGCTGGCACTGGAATCGATCACGCTCGGTCAGCGCAGCGTCCCGGTCGACAGCGACGTCGCCGTCCTGGTCCCCTACCGTGGCCGGCAGGGTAGCTTCCCCTATGTCTCCGCCAGCAATGTGCTGCAGGGCAAGGTCTCGCCCGAGATCCTGCGCGGCGCCATCGTGCTGGTCGGCACCACAGCGCCGGGCTTGAACGATTTGCGCAATACACCGATGCAGGAGAACTACGCCGGCGTCGAGGTTCACGCCAACATGCTTGCCGGCATTCTGGATAGCGATCTGAAGGAGCGCCCGACCTCCGCTGCTGGCATTGAAGTGAGTTTGCTACTGCTGGCTGCGGCGCTGCTGGCATTGGCACTGCCGGCGCTCAAGCCCTTGTGGGCGACGCTGCTCACGGTGGGCTTGATGGCAGGCCTGGTCGGCGCCAACCTGTACCTCTGGCGTGCCGCCAATCTGGCTTTGCCGCTGGCTTCGACGCTGCTCCTGATACTGGTTCTTTTTGTCTTCAACATGCTCTATGGTTTGTTTGTCGAGGAACGCAGCAAACGCCTGCTGACCGGCTTATTCGGCCAGTATGTGCCACCCGAGCTGGTCGACGAAATGGCGAAGGACCCCGGCGCCTACTCGCTGGCGGGCGAGAGTCGGGATCTGACCGTGCTTTTTTCCGATGTGCGCGGTTTCACCACAATTTCCGAGGGACTCGATCCGGTTCAACTGACGCAGTTGATGAATGAGTTTCTGACGCCGATGACGCAGGTGATTCACCAGCATCGCGGCACTATCGACAAATACATGGGCGACGCCATCATGGCATTTTGGGGTGCGCCGCTGCATGACCCGCTGCACGCCCGCCACGCTTTGCTGGCCGGGCTGGACATGATTGGCCGGCTGGCGTCCCTGCAGGACCAGTTTCAGGCCAGGGGCTGGCCGCCGATCCGGATCGGTGTTGGCCTCAACAGCGGCGAAATGACGGTGGGCAACATGGGTTCCGAGTTCCGCCTGGCCTATACCGTGATGGGCGATGCCGTGAACCTGGGTTCGCGTCTGGAAGGTTTGACCAAAGAATACGGTGTCCAGATCATTGTCAGCGAGTACACGCGCGCGGCGGTGCCGGACTTCGTCTACCGCGAACTGGACTGCGTGCGCGTCAAGGGCAAGCTCAGGCCGGTTGGCATTTACGAGCCGATAGCCGAGGTCGGCCAATGCGACACCGCTGTTCTGGACGAACTCATCCGCTACGAGGCAGCCTTGGCTTCGTACCGTGCGCAGGACTGGTCGTCGGCGGAAGAACGATTCCAGGTTTTGCGCGATCACGATCCGCAACGCTACGTCTATCAGATCTATGCCGGGCGTATTGCGCATTTTCAGCAGCACCCACCGGGTTCCGATTGGGATGGGGCCTTCACTTTCACGAGCAAGTGAGGCTGCGCTGACAGGATGCGCCCGGGATGGTTTTTGGCAACGTGCGATCATACGCAGCCTCAAACCGTGATACTGTTCCTGTTGTTCACGGGGTTGAGGGTCCGCTCTCCCGTTTTCTCGCAACAGATAGGTACAGGTAAAACAAAATGGCAGGTTTGCAAGCAGGCGCTCCGACGCCACAGGCTATGACGGTGCACAGCCAGTCCAGGGTGCTGGAGGTTGGTTTTTCGGATGGCAAGACATTCAGGATTCCGTTTGAGTTGATGCGCGTGTACTCGCCCTCGGCCGACGTGCAAGGCCACGGGCCGGGGCAGGAAGTCCTGCAGACGGGTAAGCGCCATGTGAGCCTGACCGCACTTGAGCCGGTCGGCAATTACGCCGTGCAGCCGACATTTTCCGACGGGTACGACAGCGGACTTTTTTCCTGGGATTACCTCTACTTCCTTGGCGAGCAGGAGGGGAAATTGTGGGCCGACTATGAGGCTCGATTGCTCGCCGCAGGTGTGGCGCGCGATACGCCCATGCCCGACAAAGCTGCTCCGAGTTGCGCCAGCCGTTGAATTAACATCGTGATATGACAACAACACATTTTGGCTACAAATCGGTCGATGAGACCGAAAAGGCAAAGCACGTGCGCGGCGTGTTCGATTCCGTTGCACCCAAGTACGACGTGATGAACGACTTGATGTCGATGGGCTTGCACCGGGCCTGGAAGGCGTATACCGTGCTGGTGGCCAACATCCGCGAAGGCTATCAAGTGCTCGATATTGCCGGGGGGACCGGCGATCTGGCGCTGGCTTTTTCCAAGAAAGTCGGCAAAAGCGGGCGCGTCGTGCATACCGATATCAACGAGGCCATGCTGCGCACCGGGCGCGACCGCCTGCTCGACGCCGGTGTCGCGTTGCCGACCCTGGTCTGCGACGCAGAAAAGCTGCCATTTCCAACCGGTCATTTTGATGTCGTGAGCGTCGCCTTTGGTTTGCGCAACATGACGCACAAGGACGTGGCGCTCGCCGAGATGAACCGCGTCCTCAAACCGGGCGGAAAATTGCTGGTGCTTGAGTTTTCCAAAGTGGCGCCACCGCTGGAAAAGGTCTACGACTGGTATTCTTTCAAGATATTGCCCCAGCTGGGCAAATGGGTGGCTGGCGACGATGCGAGCTACCGTTATCTGGCCGAATCGATTCGCATGCATCCGGGACAGGAAGAACTCAAGGCCATGATGCAGCAAGCCGGATTTGGCCACGTCGATTACCACAATCTGACCGGTGGCCTGGTTGCCTTGCATGTTGGAATCAAATGCTAGTACAACTGCACTAACGCTTGTGCTTTTGAGTTCGGCCCTTAGATATAAAAACCAACTGGAGATTGAATGAGATTCTGGACCTTGGTATTGACGGTTTTTCTGCTGCTGGCAGGTGTCAGCGCCGAGGCGGCTCGGCTCGGAGGTGGCAGGTCGGTTGGCCGCCAATCCAGCAATGTCACACAGCGTCAGGCAGCACCAGCGCAAAACGCGGTCAAGCCAGCAGTGCCTGCGCCGGCCGCCCCGGCAGTGGTTCCGCCCAGGAAGCCATGGGGTGCCATGCTTGGCGGTCTGGCGGCGGGTCTGGGCTTGGCCTGGCTGGCCAGTTCCCTGGGCATGGGCGGTGGCGCGATTGCCCAGTTCCTGTTGTTTGCCCTGCTGGCGCTGGTGATCATGGCGCTGGTCGGGCGCTTCATGCGCTCGCGTAGAGCAGTGCAAGAGGGGCAAGCCGGGGGTTCGCCGTTTTCGTTTCAGGGGGCCTCACCCGGCAGCATCGTTCCGGCGCCGCTGAGCTACCGACCAGAAAATGTCGGCAATGACGCTTCGGCCCGGCCTTGGGAACGTAGCAGTTCGACTTTCGACATGCTCAAACCGCCGCAGGTCTCGGGGTCATTGATAGGTTCTGGTTTAACTGGTTCGCAAAGTTGGGGCATTCCAGCCGGCTTTGATGTCCAGGGGTTTCTAGTGTCGGCCAAGGCGAATTTTGTGTCCTTGCAGGCGGCCTGGGACAAGTCCGATATCAATGCCCTGCGCGTCATGATGACCGACAGCATGCTGCAGGAAATCCAGGCCCAACTGGCGGAACGCGAAAATCAACCCGGCAAGTCGGGCAACCTGACTGAGGTGGTGATGATCGAAGCCCAATTGCTGGGTATTGAGGACGTGGGTGACGAATACATGGCCAGCGTCGAGTTCTCCGGCATGATCCGTGAAGAAGCTTCGGCCGGCCCGAGTCCGTTCCGCGAAGTCTGGAACATGATTAAGCCCAAGAGTGGGAAGAGCGGCTGGCTGGTGGCGGGCGTGCAAGCCCTGCAATAGTGAGTTTGTGAGCTTGGCGCCCAGGCGCGCGGCGATTCAGGGAATAATAGAGGGCTATGGCAACACAGTCCCCCTTTTTATTGCTCGAAGGTTTTCTCAAAACACTTCCCCTTCCCGATTTACAGCCGCCAGAATGGGCGCGAGAGGAGGTTCAGCGCCGCATTGTCTTGCTGCTGAACCATATTCTGAATCAGGAGACCGAGGCGACAAGCCGACTGGCGCGGCAGAAAGGCCGCGTCGTGCAACTGCAATGGCGCTCTTTTTCCATGCGTTTGGTGGCCACGCCGGCTGGTCTGCTCGACCAGGCTGCAGCCAGTGCCGCGGCCGATCTGGTGCTGGCACTGACCGAAGACTCTCCCTTGAGCCTGGCGCAAGGTTTGCTGCGCGGCACCCGACCCGCGGTGCGGATTGCCGGTGATGTGCAACTGGCGGCTGAAGTCAACTGGCTGGCGGATCATGTCCGCTGGGACATCGAGGAAGACCTCGCGCGCGTGATCGGCGATGTGCCGGCACATTCCCTGAGCGAAGCAGCGCGCGCCATGGCCAGGGCTCTGCAGCAGTTTATTGGCACGGTGTCAACGGGTAGTCCCGGCAAGGCCCAGACATGAGGCGTCTGTACCGGGGTGCCTTTATTCTCTGGGTCCTCTTTCGTTATGGTCTGGACCAGCTGCTGTTGACCAGTCTGCAACGACCCAGCCTGAATGTGCTGGCCAGAATTCTGGCGCTGGGGCGGAATCTGGAGGCATCGCCGGGTCAACGCATTCGCCAGGCGTTGGAGCGATTGGGCCCCATCTTTGTGAAATTCGGGCAGGTGCTCTCAACCCGCCGTGACCTCTTGCCCAAGGACATTGCCGACGAGTTGGCAAAGCTGCAGGACCGGGTGCCGCCGTTCCCGAGCGAAGTCGCGATCGCCACCATCGAGCGCTCGTTCGGGAAGAAGCTGGAAGACATCTTCATTTCATTTGAGCGCGAACCGATCGCCAGCGCATCAATCGCGCAGGTTCATTTTGGCGTGCTGAAGGATCGCGACGGACAGGCGCGCGAGGTCGCCGTCAAGGTGCTGCGTCCGGGCATGCTGGCTGCCATTGAAAAAGACCTGAGCCTGATGCGTTTGATGGCCGGTTGGGTCGATGGCATTTCGAGCGTCGGGCGGCGTCTCAAGCCACGTGAAGTGGTGGCGGAGTTCGACAAATACCTGCATGACGAACTCGATCTGGTGCGGGAAGCAGCCAGTGCTGCACAGTTGCGACGCAACATGGCCGGGCTTGATCTGGTGCTGGTTCCGGAGATGTTCTGGGACTACTGCATGCCCGATGTCATCGTCATGGAGCGCATGCATGGGGTTCCCGTGAGCCAGGTCGAGCGTTTGCGTGCGGCCGGGGTTGATATACCGAAGCTGGCCCGTGACGGCGTCACGATCTTCTTTACCCAGGTGTTTCGGGACGGATTTTTTCACGCCGACATGCACCCTGGCAACATTCAGGTCAGTATCGAACCCGCCACGTTCGGGCGTTACATTTCGCTCGATTTCGGCATCATCGGTACCTTGACCCGCTCTGACAAGGAATACTTGGCGCAGAATTTCACCGCATTCTTCCGGCGTGATTACAAACGGGTGGCGGAACTGCACATCGAGTCGGGCTGGGTGCCTGCGGCGACGCGGGTGGACGAACTCGAATCGGCGATCCGCTCCGTTTGCGAGCCTTATTTTGACCGGCCACTCAAGGACTTCTCGCTCGGACTGGTGTTGATGCGACTGTTTCAGACGTCGCGGCGTTTTTCGGTCGAGATTCAGCCGCAGTTGGTTCTGTTGCAGAAGACGCTGCTCAACATTGAAGGCCTGGGGCGCCAACTGGACCCGGATCTCGACCTCTGGAGCACTGCCAAACCGTTTCTGGAGCAATGGATGATCGACCAGCTCGGTCCCAAGAAGCTCATTGATCAGTTGCGCAATGAGGCCCCGCTGTACGCCAAGATGCTGCCGGAGTTGCCACGTTTGCTGTTTGATTTTCTCCAAGGTCACCGCACTGGACCGGATCGCACGCTGGAACAGTTGCTGGTGGAGCAAAAACGGACCAACCGCCTGCTCAGGATGCTGGTCAACGGCTGTATCGGTTTCTTACTCGGACTGGTGGTCATGCAATTGATCATCCGGGTTCGGCTTTTCTAGGCCCGCGCTTCACTAGGCGGCCCTCAGGAGCCGACGCCTTATAATTCAATGCTTTGCAGCTTGAAAACTAAGCCTCATAGCCATGCCAATTTACGCGTACAAATGTGAGTCCTGCGGCTTTGCCAAGGACGTGTTGCAGAAAATGTCGGATGCTCCCCTGACAGTCTGCCCGTCCTGTGCGGCGGCGACTTTCAAGAAGCAACTGACCGCAGCTGGTTTTCAACTCAAGGGTTCCGGCTGGTATGCCACAGACTTCAAGGGTGGCTCAGGGTCTGCTGCCTCCACTTCGACGACTGGTGCTGCTGCGCCAGCGGCTGAAGGCGGCAAGTCGAGCGAGCCTGTGGCGGCCAAGACCGAATCTGCAGCGCCGGCGGCTGGTGGTTGCGGCGGCTCCTGCAGCTGCCACTGACCCTTTGGCGCGCAAATACCTGGAATTCTTGTGCCAATAAAGAAGTACCTGCTTACCGGCCTGTTGGTCTGGCTGCCACTTGCCATCACCCTGTGGGTTTTGTTGTGGCTGGTGGGTGTGCTCGATGCGATTCTTGGTGGCTTTCTGACGGGCGTTGGCGCGCTGACGCCGGATTCGACCCGCAATTTCCTGACACAACTGCGTGGCATTCCCGGTTTGGGTGTGGTGTTGGTTTTTTCCGCCTTGCTGGTAACCGGTGCCTTGGTTTCCAATGTTGCAGGCCGCTGGTGGCTGGCGCAGTGGGACCGCCTGTTCACCCATATTCCGGTTTTCAAGTCGATCTACAACAGTGTGAAAAAAGTGTCGGACACACTTTTTTCCAGCAATGGCAATGCGTTTCGTAAAGCCATGCTGGTTCAGTACCCGCGTGCGGGGTCCTGGACGATTGCGTTTCAGACCGGATCCCCGAGCGGCGAGGTTGCCGGCTATCTCGGTTCGGATTTTGTCAGTGTGTACGTGCCCACCACACCGAATCCGACCAGTGGTTTTTTCCTGATGCTGCCGCGTTCTGAAGTTATTGAATTGCGTATGAGCGTTGACGAAGCACTAACCTATGTGATTTCCATGGGATCGGTGCCACCACAGCTTGCCGTCAGTAATTCTCCAAAATAGTTTATTCACCAACCTGTGCCGTCTCTCAGGGGCGGCGTTGAAAGTTTTCTATGGCCATGCGCTCCCATTATTGCGGTCTCGTGACCGAAGCCCTCCTGGGTCAAACCGTCAGCCTGTGCGGTTGGGTCAACCGTCGGCGTGATCACGGCGGTGTGATTTTTGTTGATATTCGTGATCGCGAAGGTTATGTCCAGGTCGTCTGCGACCCGGACCGTGCCGAGATGTTTGCAACCGCTGAAGGACTTCGCAACGAGTTTTGCATTCAGGTCAAGGGCCTGGTGCGCGCGCGTCCGTCGGGTACCACCAACGACAACCTCAAGAGTGGCAAGGTTGAGGTCTTGTGTCACGAATTGACGGTGCTCAACCCATCGGTCACACCGCCGTTCCAACTCGACGACGAAGGCCTGAGCGAGACTACGCGTCTAACGCACCGGGTACTCGATCTGCGCCGTCCTTACATGCAGAACAACCTGATGCTGCGCTACCGCGTTTCCATGGAAGTTCGCAAGTTTTTGGATGCCAATGGCTTTATCGACATTGAAACCCCGATGCTGGGCAAGTCCACGCCGGAAGGCGCGCGCGACTACCTGGTACCCAGCCGCGTTCACGCCGGGCATTTCTTTGCCCTGCCGCAAAGCCCCCAGTTGTTCAAGCAGTTGCTGATGGTTGCCGGCTATGATCGTTACTACCAGATCACCAAGTGCTTTCGCGATGAAGACTTGCGCGCCGACCGTCAACCCGAGTTCACGCAGATCGATATCGAGACCTCGTTCCTGAGCGAGCAGGAAATCCGTGACATGTTCCAGAGCCTGATCACGACCGTGTTCAAGACCACCATGAACGTCGATCTCGGTGAATTTCCGGTGATGACCTACGGCGAAGCTGCGCAGCGTTATGGATCCGATAAACCCGATTTGCGTGTCAAGCTTGAATTCACCGAACTGACCGATGTCATGACCGATGTGGATTTCAAGGTGTTTGCCGCCGCTGCGACCATGACCGGCGGCCGGGTCGTCGGTCTTCGCGTGCCAGGTGGCGCGCGCGAGTCCGGTGGCCTGAGCCGCGGCGAGATCGATGCCTACGGCGAGTTTGTGAAGATCTATGGCGCCAAGGGATTGGCCTATATCAAGGTCAACGACTTGGCCAAGGGGCGTGACGGCCTGCAAAGCCCGATCGTCAAGAACCTTCATGACAAGGCACTGGCCGAGGTGCTCAAGCGCACCGGTGCACAGGAAGGCGACCTGATCTTCTTTGGGGCTGACAAGGTCAAAATTGTGAATGATGCCATCGGTGCCCTGCGCATCAAGATTGGTCACAGCGAGTTTGGCAAGAAGAATGCCTTGTTTGAAAAAGGATGGCGTCCGATGTGGGTGGTCGACTTCCCGATGTTCGAGTATGACGACGAGTCGCAGCGTTACACCGCCACCCACCATCCTTTCACGGCACCCAAGGAGGGTCATGAAGACTGGATGGTCACAGCACCGGAAAAATGCATTTCCCAGGGCTACGACATGGTTTTGAATGGCTGGGAGATGGGCGGTGGCTCGGTGCGTATCCATCGCGCCGATGTGCAGCAAAAGGTGTTTGATGCCTTGAAGATCACGCCGGCTGAAGCGCAGGACAAATTCGGCTTTCTGCTCGACGCCCTGCAGTACGGTGCGCCGCCCCATGGCGGCTTGGCCTTCGGCCTGGACCGCATCATCACTCTGATGACCGGTGCCGAGTCGATCCGCGATGTGATTGCCTTCCCGAAGACCCAGCGCGCCCAATGTCTGCTGACGCAGGCACCGTCGCTGGTGGAAGAGAAGCAGTTGCGTGAACTGCACATCCGCTTGCGCACGGTCGAGCCTGCAAAGGTGGCTTGATCAACTTCCGCTCTGCGCTTCAGGCAGAATGAAAGGACGCTCAGGTAGCGTCCTTTTTTTATGACCCAAATTTTCAAGATTCCGCAATCGGTTCTGGTGGTGATTTTTACCCCGTCGCTCGACGTCCTGCTCATCAAGAGAACCGATGCTGTGGATTTCTGGCAATCCGTTACCGGAGCCAAGGACACGCCCGACGAGTCGTTTGCGCAAACCGCGGTGCGCGAGGTACAGGAAGAAACCGGGATTTACTGCGGGCCTGGCACGCCGCTGGCCGCCGGCTTGCTCGACTGGCAGCTTGAAAATGTCTACGAAATCTATCCGGGCTGGCGGCACCGCTACGCGCCCGATGTGAAGCACAACACCGAACATCTGTTCGGCCTGCAGGTGCCGGCCGGGACCCGGGTCTGCCTGAGCCCGCGCGAACACACGGCTTACCAGTGGTTACCCTACCAGGCGGCGGCGCAGGCCTGTTATTCACCCTCCAACGCCGAGGCCTGCCTGCTGTTGCCAAGAATGTGCGCAGCAAAGGGCTCAGCATGAATACCGTTCGTGTCGCCACCTACAACATTCACAAGGGCGTGCAGGGCGTCGGGCCGCAGCGCAGATTGGAAATCCATAACCTCGGCCATGCGGTCGAGCAACTCGATGCTGACATCGTGTGCCTGCAGGAGGTGCGCAAGGTGCATCGTCGCGAAGAACAGCATTTCCCGCATTGGCCGGACCTGCCACAAGCTGAATTCCTGGCGCCCGAAGGCTATGATGTGGTTTATCGCACCAATGCCTTCACCCGATACGGCGAGCATGGCAACGCACTGTTGTCACGCTGGCCGGTGCTGTCACATCAGCACGAAGATATTTCCGATCATCGATTTGAGCAGCGCGGTCTGCTGCACGTCGAGCTTTTGGTGCACGACCGGGCGGTGCACGTGCTGGTGGTGCACCTCGGCCTGATTCGGGGCAGCCGCGCCCGTCAGGTGGCGCAGCTGCAGCGCTTTATCGAGCGCGAGGTGCCGGCCGACGCGCCCTTGCTGATGGCGGGTGACTTCAATGACTGGGGTGCTCAAACCGAACGTGCTTTGGCTGCGACGCATTTGAGGACCTTCAAAGGTCCGCGGCAAGCGACTTTCCCAGCCCGCTTGCCGATGGTGCAACTCGACTACGTCTTTGCCAGAGGGTTGACGCCCAAGGCGGTTCATGTGCCCCATGGCCGCATCTGGTGGCGCATGTCGGACCATTTGCCGATGATTGCCGAGTTCGATCTGCCGACGACTCCGCTCGCTTCGGATCGGTCATAGCGTCGCGGCGCAAGTACTGGGACAGCATCTTGAAAGCCATGCCGCCACTTGTGTCGGGTCATCAGGTTCAACTGTTGCAGGGCGGGCAGGCTTTTTTTCCGTCGCTGATCGAGGCCATCGATGGCAGCACACATGAAGTCCGGCTGGAGACTTACATCTTCGATGTTGTCGCGGCGGGGGCGCAGGTTGCAGAGGCATTGGAGCGGGCCGGGCAGCGCGGTGTTTCGGTTTACCTGGTGATGGACGGCGTCGGCACGCCAGAGTTGCCACTGCAATGGGTTAACCGCTTTAACCAGGCTGGCGTGAAGTGGCGAATCTTCTTGCCGCTGGGGCGTTTGGGGGTGTTGATTCCGAGCCGCTGGCGGCGGCTGCACCGAAAACTGTGCGTCGTTGATGGCCGGGTGGCATTTTGCGGGGGGCTCAACGTGCTTGATGACCTTTATGACCCCAATCATGGGTCTTTGGAGGCGCCGCGTTTCGACTTCGCCGTGCGGGTTACTGGCCCTTTGGTGCAATCGGTCCATGAGGCGACGCTCCAGTTCTGGTGGCGTTTTCAGGCCGCCAGTACTGCACGTCAAAGTGATTTTCCCGCCGCCTGGCGGGCCCTTCAGGAAGCCGTGACGCTGGCGCTGCAGGCTCGTGGCGCCGATGCTGCGGTGCTCCCGGCGGGTGGTCTCGGTCGTGGCGTGAAGGCGGCGCTGGTGCTGCGCGACAACGTGCGCAACCGCTCGCGCATTGAGCGCAGTTACCGGCATGCGATCGGCGCGGCACGCGATGAAGTCATCATTGCCAACGCCTATTTCTTTCCTGGACGCAAGTTGCGCGAGGCGCTGATTCATGCGGCGCAGCGTGGCGTGCGGGTGCGTTTGTTGCTGCAAGGGCGTTATGAATACTTTCTGCAGTACCACGCGACGCGACCGATTTACGGCGCTTTGCTGGCGGCCGGTGTCGAGATTTACGAATACACCCTGAGTTTCCACCATGCCAAGGTGGCTGTGATCGACGGCCATTGGGCCACAGTGGGTTCTTCCAATCTCGATCCCCTGAGTCTTCTGCTGGCCCGTGAGGCCAATGTGGTGGTGGAGGATATCTCCTTTGCCCGTGACTTGCGCGCACGGCTGGAACAGGCAGTGAGCGAGGGCAGCGTGCGAGTCGAGCCTGCCGCCTATGCCCATCGTCCCTGGCGTCAACGTTTTCTTGATCGGGTGGCCTTGGGGCTGACGCAGATCCTGATCTTCCTGAACGGGACGCGCTACTGATTCGGGCGCGCCCGCTCACTGTTCTAACGATGGAAGATGGCAGAAACCCTAAAGGAAAAACGCTGCTACCATTGTTCTATGTTAATGAAAAGTCAAAGCACCATGAATCCAGTCGATGCCGATGAGGGCACGCCGGTGTCCGTCAAGATACGGGAGCGCCTGATGGCAGCGCGCAAACGCTTCAATGCCAATGACAATATTGCCGATTTCATCGAGCCCGGCGAACTCGAGCGTCTGCTTGACGAAGTCGAAGAGAAGATGCAGGGCGTCTTGAGCAGCCTGGTGATTGATACCGACAATGATCACAACTCCGACAAGACGGCGCGCCGGGTTGCCAAGATGTATGTTAATGAGGTGTTCCGGGGCCGCTACGTCCAGGCCCCCACGATCACCGAGTTTCCCAATGCGGAACATCTCAATGAGTTGATGATTGTCGGCCCCATCACCGTGCGCAGCGCTTGCAGCCATCATTTGTGCCCGGTCATCGGCCAGATCTGGATCGGCGTATTGCCCAACGAACACACGAACGTCATCGGTTTGTCCAAATACGCCCGCCTGGCGGAGTGGGTCATGGGACGACCACAGATTCAGGAAGAAGCCGTGGTGCAATTGGCGGATCTGATTCAGCAGAAGACCCAGCCCGACGGTCTGGCCATCGTCATGGAGGCCACCCATTTCTGCATGGGATGGCGCGGCGTCAAGGACATGGACAGCAAAATGATCAATTCAGTGATGCGTGGCAGCTTCCTCAAGGATTCCAATTTGCGCCGTGAGTTTCTCTCCTTGATTCCGAAGAAAGGCTGATCATGTTGGTGCGTCTTCTCTACGCCAGCCGTGCGGTCGATCCCAGCAGTGATGCCATCGAGGCGATCCTGACCCAGTCACGCCGGCACAACCCGGAGTGCGGTGTTACCGGCATTCTGTGCTACGGCGGCGGCATTTTCCTGCAGGCCATTGAAGGCGGGCGCATGGCAGTCAGCGAACTGTATGGTCATATTCAACGCGACCCGCGCCACAAGGATCTGGTGCTGTTGCACTATGAAGAAATATCGGAACGCCGATTCGGCGGCTGGACCATGGGGCAGGTCAATATGTCGAAGATCAACGCCTCCATCCTGCTCAAATATGCTGAAAAACCGGTGCTCGATCCCTATTCGGTTTCAGGGAGCGTATCGTTGGCGCTGCTCGAAGAGTTGATGGCAACCGCCTGCATCATGGGCCGCGCCTGACAGGGGACCAGGCGGACCCGTCTGAGCGGGTTTCTGTGCGTTTTATTTCTTGGCGGCACTGGTGGCGCTGGCAGCTGGTTTCGCTGCTTCGCCCTTGGCGTCTTTCTTCGCGGTGGCCGGTGTTGCTGCAGCCGGTTTGTAGCTGGTGTCGCTGACGGTCAGACCCTGTGCCGAGAACTTGGCTGCATTGGCTTGACCGACACCTTTGACGCGATCAATGAAGTCACTCCAGTCCTTGAAATTTCCCTTTTTCCGCTCATCCAGAATCTTGCCCGACATGGCGGGGCCGATTCCCTTGATGCTGTCCAGTTCGGCCGAGTTGGCCTTGTTCACATCGACTGCAGCAAAGCAGGCTGCGGCGTATAGCATGGCGATAAGCACGAGTATTTTTTTCAGCATGAAGCGACTCCTTGAGGTTGGAAATGGAAACAGGACAGGACGGAAAGCCGGCATCTTTCACGATGCCGTATTACAACGACAACGGTCTGCTCTACGTTGACGTCTTGCCGCTGCAACGAGCGCAGGGAATACCCTGAGACAAAGACTGTCGTTCAGATTTGGCTGGCCAGCCACTGCGCGTAGCGTGAGACACCGGTCTGCACGTCGTTGAAGGCGTGGTCACAGCCAGCCGCACGCAAGGCGCTCAGGTCAGCCTGGGTGTAGCACTGGTATTTGCCACGCAGTGCGTCCGGGAAGGCGGTGTACTCGATTAGTCCCGATGCCACCATCGCCTCTATCGGCAGTTCGGGCTGGCCGCGCTGGCTGCGCAGCGCGTTCACCAGCGAACAGGCAACGTCGTTAAAGGGCTGTGCGCGACCGCTGCCCAAGTTGAAGATGCCTGAGACTTCCGGGTGTTCGAGGAACCACAGATTGACAGCCACCACGTCGTCAATGAAGACGAAGTCACGCAATTGCGCGCCCGGAGCATAACCGCCGTAGTCTCCAAACAGCTTGACCTTGCCATCGGCTGCAAACTGGTTGAATTGATGAAAGGCGACGCTGGCCATGCGGCCCTTGTGCTGCTCGCGCGGACCGTACACATTGAAGTAGCGAAAGCCCACTACCTGCCCGGCCTTGCCCGGCAGTACGCGTTGAAAATCGCTGCCGCACTCGCGTCGCATGCGCTGGTCAAACAGTAGCTTGGAGTAGCCGTAAACATTGAGCGGCCGCTCAAACGCCGGTTCTTCGCGAAAGGTATCGGAGCCACCGTAGGTGGCGGCGCTTGACGCGTACAACAAGCGCGTGCCGTGCTGCCGGCAGGCCTGGAACAACTTGACCGACGTGCTGTAGTTGTTGGCCATCATGTACTTGCCGTCGCTCTCCATGGTGTCGCTGCAGGCGCCTTCGTGAAATACTGCTTCGACGCGGCCAAAGGCGCCCTGTGTGAACAGGTCGTAGAAAGCGTCGGCATCGACGTAGTCCGAGATTCCGAGGTCGGCCAGGTTGCGAAATTTGTCGCCGTGCGTCAGATCATCGACGGCGATGATGTCATCGATCCCGCGCGCATTGAGACCTTTGACGAGGTTGCTGCCAATGAAGCCGGCGGCGCCGGTGACGACGATGCGGGTCATGCAAACAACTCCTCATAAGAAACTGTGGCCGTACCAAACTTGCCAACCACCAGGCCGCCAGCGCGGTTCGCCAGCGGCAGCGACTGACGCAGGGACACGCCGGCTGCCACCAGGGTGGCCATGGTGGCGATGACGGTATCGCCAGCGCCCGTGACGTCGAACACTTCGCGCGCTTGGGTACTCACGTGCAATTGCCCCTGGTCATCAAACAGCGTCATGCCTTCCTCGCTACGGGTCAGCAGGACGGCGTCCAGACCGAGCTGCTGGCGCAGGTTGTGGCATTTGGTCTGCAGATCGCACTCGTCCTGCCAGGGCCCGATAACCTGCTGCAATTCGACGCGGTTCGGGGTGATGACCGTGGCATTGCGGTAGCGTGAGTAATCGGAGCCCTTGGGGTCGATCAGGATCGGTTTGCCGGCGCTGCGCGCGCGCGCAATCATGTCGCTGACATGGGCCAGGCCGCCCTTGCCGTAGTCTGAAAACAGAACCGAATCGTGCTGCGGCAGCAGTTCTGCGAACGCCGCACTCTGCGATGCCAGTATTTCGGTTTTTGGGGTGTTTTCGAAATCAAGCCGCAGCAATTGCTGCTGGCGTCCGATCACCCGCAATTTGACCGTTGTCTTCAGATCAGGGTCGTGTCCAAAGTGCGCGCGGATACCGGTTCCCAGCAACAAGGCTTCCAGTTTGTGGCTGGCCTCGTCCTGACCGACGACGGTCAACAGCGATGCTTGCGCACCCAGCGTCACCACGTTGTAGGCCACATTGGCGGCGCCGCCATTGCGTTCTTCTTCGCGCGTGATGCGTACGATGGGCACCGGCGCTTCAGGCGAGATGCGGTCGACCGAGCCATACCAGTAGCGGTCCAGCATGACGTCGCCGACGACGAGGACGCGGGCTTGGGATAATCTTTCTCTGGTGATGATCATGGCGTTGTTTTGATTGATCACAATTCTTCGACCCGTCGCGTCGGGTAGCTGTCCCAGGCCTGGCAGCCAGGGCACTGCCAGAAATGCTGTTTGGCCTCAAAACCGCAAGCGGCGCAGCGGTAGCGCAGCAAGGGCTTCACGGCATGGTCGAGCGCCCGTTGCACCTGCGGGTGGAATTGTTCGTGCTCAAGTTTCTCGCCGGCGATCCATTTGGCGGCTGCGACCAGCGAGGGCTCGTGTTCCAGATGACGCACGTACCAGTCGCGCGCGCTTGGCGCCGGACCGCTCTGGCTGGCTTCCAGCGCCACGATGGCGTCGAGCACATCGAGTGAGGGGGTGTTTTCGTAATGGGCCTTGAGCAATTCGAGTGCCTGCGGTGAATGACCGCTGGCCAGTGCAAATTCGGCCAGTAATCCTGCCACCAGTGGTGTCGCCAACGGCGAGGTCTGCAGCACTTTCTCGATGACAGTGTAGGCATCGCCAGACTTGCCTTGATTTGCCAATAGTCTGGCCAGGTCAATGCGTGGCCGTGCAGCAGCCGGCGCAGTGCTTATCGCCTCCTGCAGCAGAGTTTGCGCTTGGTCCGGCTGGTGCTTGGTGATGCAGGCAGCCGCTTGCTCGCACAGGTAGTGCGCCAGGCGGCCATGGAAGTCACCCTGCTTGGCATCGGTCAGCTTTTGGGCGATCTGTGCCGCTTGCGGCCAGTCACGGCTGCGCTCATAGTTGGCCAGCAGTGCCAGCCGCGCCTGTGCTTCAAACGGTGTTCCTTCGAGTTTCAGCAGGGCCGCTTCGGAGCGGTCAATCAGACCGGCTTTCAGAAAATCGAGTGCCAGTGCATGTTGGGCGCGCTGCCGGTCCGCCAGGCTCAGGTCGCCACGCGAGAGCAGATGCTCATGAACCCGCACGGCACGTTCATATTCGCCACGCCGGCGGAACAGGTTGCCCAGGGCAAAGTGCAATTCCGAGGTGTCCGGATCGTTCTGCACGGCTTCGATGAAGGCGTCGATGGCCTGGTCCTGCTGTTCGTTGAGCAGGAAATTCAGGCCTTTGAAATAGGCTTTTGGGGCTTGGCGATTTTCAATCCGCAACTGGCGCAGATCGAGACGCGAGGCCAGCCAGCCCAGGCCAAAGGCCAATGGCAGACCCAGCAGGATCCAGCTCAGGTCAAAGTTCATGCGGGACCATCGATGGCGTGTTTGGCACGGGCTGCTTGTCGGCTGCAGCGCGACGCTGTTTCCACCAGCGCGGCACCATGCCCAGTACGCCGACAGCGACGCCGGCGGTGAAGGTGCTCAGCACGATCAGAACCTGCGGCGCACGCCACTGGGTACCGAAGAAGAAGTGCACCGTGGTGTCCTGCTGGTTGTTCAGTGCGAAGGCAAACAGGGTAAAAAATATGGCAGCTTTCAGTCCCCACTTAAGCAGCCACAAGAGGTTTTTCATTGATCTTCCCAGTGACGGGTCGATTCTAACGGCCAAGCCTAGAGTTCGGCCGTGCGCTGATCCACGGCTTCGCGCAGGGCCTTACCCGGCTTGAAGTGCGGCACACGCTTTTCGGGAACGGCAACGCTGGCGCCGCTGCGCGGGTTGCGTCCAATGCGGGGGGGGCGGTGATTGATGGAGAAACTGCCGAAACCACGGATCTCAATGCGATGTCCGCGCACCATGGCGTCATTCATCGCGTCGAGAATGGCCTTGACGGCGAACTCGGCATCGCGGTGGGTGAGCTGGCTGAATCGGGCAGCCAGTTCTTCGACCAGATCAGAGCGAGTCATGTTGACAAATCAGTTGGGGACAGAGCATGCGTGCGGTCTTGCCGCGTCGCGTGGTCTGTCCCACAAGTTGATTACTTTTCGTTGTTGTCCAGCTTGGCGCGCAGCAAAGCGCCCAGGCTGGTGGTGCCAGCATTTTCACGGGCCGACTGCTGGCTCAGAGTGGCCATGGCCTCGCTCTGGTCTGCAGCATCCTTCGCCTTGATCGACAACTGGATGTTACGTGTCTTGCGATCCACGTTGACCACCACAGCGGTGATTTCGTCGCCTTCCTTGAGCACGTTGCGTGCGTCTTCCACGCGGTCACGCGAGATTTCCGAGGCGCGCAGGTAGCCGATGATGTCATCGCCGAGGTCGATTTCAGCGCCCTTGGCGTCAACCGTTTTGACCTTGCCGGTCACAACCTGGCCCTTGTCATTGATGGTGGCAAAGGTAGTGAACGGATCGGAGTCGAGCTGCTTGATACCGAGCGAGATGCGTTCGCGGTCGACGTCAACCGCCAGCACCAGGGCTTCAACTTCCTGGCCCTTCTTGTATTCGCGCACGGCGGTTTCGCCGGGCTCGTTCCAGGACAGGTCAGACAGGTGAACCAGACCGTCGATGCCGGCAGCCAGGCCGACAAAGACGCCGAAATCGGTGATCGATTTGATCGGGCCCTTGACGCGGTCGCCGCGCTTGGTGTTCTGCGCGAATTCCTGCCACGGGTTGGCCTTGCACTGCTTCATGCCCAGGCTGATGCGGCGCTTGTCTTCGTCGATCTCGAGGACCATGACTTCGACTTCGTCGCCGAGCGCCACGATCTTGGACGGTGCCACGTTCTTGTTGGTCCAGTCCATCTCGCTGACGTGCACCAGGCCTTCGATGCCGGGTTCGAGTTCCACAAACGCGCCGTAGTCGGCGATGTTGGTGATCTTGCCGAACATGCGTGTGCCTTGCGGGTAGCGACGGTTGACGCCCATCCAGGGATCGTCGCCCATCTGCTTGAGACCGAGCGAGACACGGTTCTTTTCGGTGTCGAACTTCAGGATCTTGGCTGTGATTTCCTGACCAGCCGTCACCACTTCGCTTGGGTGACGCACGCGGCGCCATGCCATGTCGGTGATGTGCAGCAGGCCGTCGATGCCGCCCAGATCAACGAACGCGCCGTATTCAGTGATGTTCTTCACAACGCCTTGCACCACAGAACCTTCCTTGAGGGTCTGCATCAGCTTGGCGCGTTCTTCGCCCATGCTGGCTTCCACCACGGCGCGGCGTGACAACACGACGTTGTTGCGCTTGCGGTCGAGCTTGATGACCTTGAATTCCAGGGTCTTGTTTTCGTACGGAGACAGGTCCTTGGTCGGACGCGTGTCAACCAGCGAGCCCGGCAGGAAGGCGCGGATGCCATTGACCAGAACGGTCAGGCCGCCCTTGACCTTGCCGCTGGTGGTGCCGGTGACGAATTCGCCGGTTTCCAGGGCCTTTTCCAGGCTCATCCACGAGGCCAGACGCTTGGCGGTGTCGCGCGACAGGATGGTGTCGCCATAGCCGTTTTCGATGGAGCCAATGGCCACCGACACGAAGTCGCCGACCTGGACTTCGATTTCGCCCTTGTCACTCTTGAACTCTTCGAGCGGCACATAGGCTTCGGACTTGAGGCCGGCATTGACGACCACAAAGCTGTGCTCGATACGGATCACTTCAGCAGTGATGACTTCGCCCGGGCGCATTTCGGTGCGTTTCAGGGATTCTTCAAAAAGGGCGGCAAAAGATTCAGACATTTTGTTTGCGGAAAATCCGCGGGTTAGTTTTTTGAACCACACCAGCAGTGCGCTAGCTGCGCGAGAAGGCTGAGGTGGGCCGGGAGCTTTCAGCGCTTGCCGAAAGCTTGTTTGTCCTGCCACCAGTTCAACACCAGATTGAGCGATTCTTCAATCGACAAATCCGAGTTGTCCAGTAACCGGGCGTCCTGTGCCGGCTTGAGAGGTGCAACGCTGCGGGACGAATCCCGCGCATCGCGTGCTTCCAGGTCGGCGCGAAGAGCGTCGATTGTAGCTGAAATTCCCTTTGAAATCAATTGTTTATGACGCCTTTGCGCGCGCTGTTCGGCATCCGCTGTCAAAAACACCTTGAGCTGGGCGTTCGGGAAGATCACGGTGCCCATGTCGCGCCCGTCTGCCACCAGTCCCGGCAGCTTGCGAAAGCTGTGCTGCAGGCCGATCAGGGCCAAACGCACCAGCGGCAGTGCTGAGACTTTCGACGCATTCATGCCGGACGCTTCGGTCCGGATGGCGTCGCTGACATCGATGCCCTTGAGACAGACCCGGTCCTGGGAAAACTCGATGGCCAGCGTTCCCACCAGCTGTGCGATGGCTTGCTCATGTGCGCCGTCCAGGGTCAGACCGGCCTGCGTAGCAGCCAGCGCCGTGATGCGGTAGAGTGAGCCGGAATCCAGAAAGTGGTAACCCAGCGCCTTGGCCAGGGCCGCCGCCAGCGTGCCTTTGCCGGAGGCGGTCGGGCCATCGACGCAAATCACCGGGATCGATTCGATGGGCGCGCAGGCCAGTGAAAAAAGCGCCTCGAAGTAGTCGGGGAAAGTCTTGGCAACACATTTTGGGTCGTCAATGCGCACGGCGTGCCGCGCCGGATTGAAGGCCGCGAGCGAAAAACACATGGCCATCCGGTGATCGTCGTAGGTATGGATGCGCGCGGCCTCCCAGTCGGCGCTGCTCGCAGGTGGCGTGATGCGGATGAAGTCTGCGCCTTCTTCCACCTTGGCGCCGAGCTGGCGCAACTCGCTGGCCATGGCGCTCAGGCGATCAGTTTCCTTGACGCGCCAACTCGCGATGTTGCGCAGCGTTGTCGTGCCCTGCGCGTACAAGGCCATTACGGCCAGCGTCATGGCGGCATCGGGGATGTGATTGCAATCAAGGTCGATGGCCTTGAGTGGCCAACTGCCGCGTGACACTTCAAGCCAGTTCGCTCCGCTGTGCACCTGGGCTCCCATCATCTGCGCGGCCTCAATGAAGCGGATGTCACCCTGGATCGAGTTGGCGCCGACGCCCTCGATCCGAATGCCGCTTTGCCCCTTGGCGCTTGCTGCGATGGCGCCCAGCGCGATGAAGTAGCTGGCAGAAGAGGCATCAGCCTCGACGTGCAGTGTGCCAGGCGACTGGAACTGGCTACCGGCGGGAATGGTGAAGCGTTGCCAGCCATCGCGCTGCACAGAAATGCCAAAGCGTGCCAGCAGGTTCAGCGTGATTTCGATATAGGGGCGCGAGATCAATTCGCCAACGACTTCGATCACGATATCCTGCTGCGCCACCAGCGGCAGCGCCATAAGCAGCGCGGTCAGAAACTGGCTGGAGACATCACCACGAACGCGAATCGGCGCGTCGAGCCGCAAAGCCGGTTGTCCGATGCGCAGCGGCGGATAACCGTCCTGCCCCAGGTAGTCGATCTGGCAACCGAGCTGGCGCAAGGCGTCCACCAGATCGCCAATCGGACGCTCATGCATGCGTGGCACGCCGCTAAGTTCGTAGTCGCCCCCCATCACGGCCAAGGCCGCGGTGAGTGGACGGATGGCGGTACCGGCGTTGCCCATGAAGAGCTTCGCTGTCCGGTTGCTCGGCTGACCGCCCAGGCCGTTGATCTCTGTTGTGGTGCCGTTTTGGCTCACGCTGCAACCAAGCACACGCAGGGCCTCGAGCATGACGCGCGTGTCGTCCGAGTCAAGCAAGTCGTGTAGCGTGGTTGTGCCCTGGCTCAGCGCTGCGAGTAGCAGCAGGCGGTTGGAGATGCTCTTGGAGCCCGGCAGGACAATCGTGCCGCCGGCCAGCGTCAGGTGGGGGATATCAAGAAATTCGGTCGAAAACATTATTTTTGCTGCTGCACCATGCGCCAGTGGGAGCGGGCCAGACTAGCCTGGTCAATCAAGCCTTCCAGGGCTTCGCTGTTGCCGCTGGCGATCATCAGTTCGATCGCCTGCAGGTTGAGCTGGAAGATTTTTGTCTGTGCCAGCAACTCCTCGCGGTTCGACATCATGATGTCGCGCCAGACCTTGGCGTCGCTGGCGGCAATCCGCGAGAAATCGCGAAAGCCCGGGCCGGCCAGCGACAGATAGTCCTGGCCCTGCGGCTGACCCGCAATCGCATTCATAAAGGCAAACGAAATCAGGTGCGGCAGGTGGCTGACGGCGGCAAAGGCGGCATCATGCGACTCGGGCGACATCTTGACGACGCGACTGCCGAGCGCGGTCCAGACGTCGACCGCTTGCTGCAACTGGCGTGCCTGGGTACGTTCGATCGGTGTCAGGATCAATTGCCGACCCTGATACAGGTCGACGTCCGAATGCTCAACGCCGGAAACCTCTTTGCCGGCAATCGGATGGGCGGGCACGAAGGAGCCAACCTTCTCGCGCAAGGCGCGGCGCGCGGCGTCAACCACATCGCGTTTGGTCGAGCCCACATCCATGATCAGCATCTCGGGCGTTACCAGGGGCTGGATGGTTTTGAAGGTGGCCTCGGTGGCCGCCACCGGTACCGCGATCAGCACGATATCGGACCCTGCAACTGCTTCTAGAGCCGAGGCGGCCTCAACATCAATGACGCCCATCTGATGCGCGCGCGCTGTGGTGGTGGGTGATTTGCTGTAACCGACGACCCTTTTCACGAGCCCGGCACGCTTGAGTGCCAGCGCGAACGAGCCGCCCATCAAACCACAACCGATGATGGCGAGTTGCTCAAACATCAGGACTCCCGATAGGCTGCCAATGCATGCGGGCGTGTCGGCACATGGTTACTCCGTCACCGGGTAGGTGCCCAGCACCTTGTAGAAGGCGCATAGCGCTTGCAGTTCGTTGAGCGCCAGCGCAACGTGTGGCTGTGCCGGGTGACCCTGGATGTCGATGTAAAAATAGTATTCCCACTGACCGGTGCGCGCCGGGCGCGATTCAAAACGTGTCATTGACACACCATGATTCTTCAGCGGAATCAGCAGGTCGTGCACGGCGCCGGGGCGGTTCGGCACCGACACCACCAGGCTGGTGCAGTCGTTGCCGGATGGCGGCGGTGTGTCCACGGTTTGCGGCAGACAGATGATGGCAAAGCGCGTGCGGTTGTAGGCATCGTCCTGAATGGCATGGGCTGCGATGTGCAAGCCGAACTGGGTGGCCGCGCGCTCGCTGGCCAACCCGGCCCAGGCCGGGTTGGTGGTGGCGAGCCGCGCACCTTCAGCGTTGCTCGAAACCGGTCGGCGCTCGGCGTGCGGCAAGTGTTTGGACAACCAGGCTTGGCACTGCGCCAAGGCCAGCGGATGGGCCAGCACCACCTCGATGCCGTCGAGCGAATTCTCCAGTCGCAGTAGGTTGTGCCGCACCAGCAGCGTGACTTCGCCGATCACATGGGTTGGCGAATGCAGGAACAGGTCGAGCGTTCTGGCCACCATGCCTTCGGTCGAGTTCTCGACGCCCACCACGCCGTACTGCGCGCTGCCAGCGGCCGTGGCGTGGAAGACTTCGTCGAAGTTGGCGCAGTAGATCAGGTCAGCGGCACCGCCAAAAAATTCGATCGCCGCCTGCTCGCAAAAAGTGCCGGCCGGGCCCAGCACGGCGACGCGTTGCGGCGCTTCCAGCGCCAGGCAGGCCGACATGATTTCGCGCCAGATGGCCGCCACGTGCGGGTTTTTCAGCGGCCCCGGATTGGCGAACTGGATTTTTTCAATCACCTGCGCCACGCGATCCGGCCGGAAAAATGCTGTGCCTTCGCGCTTCTTGACTTCACCGACTTTTTCCGCAACCAGTGCGCGGCTGTTGAGCAGCAGCAGCAGTTGTTGATCAATGGTGTCGATCTGGACGCGTAGCTCGGACAGACTCGGAAGGGCGGTGGCGGGTGTTGTCATCGTTCAGGCTCGGGTTTGCTCGAATTTGCGCATGTAGTCCACCAGCGCTTGCACGCCTTCGAGGGGCAATGCGTTGTAAATGCTGGCGCGCATGCCGCCCACCGATTTGTGGCCCTTGAGCTGCAGCAGACCATGCTCGCGTGCGCCGCTCAAAAAGGCATCGTTAAGACTTTCGTTGCGCAAAAAGAATGGCACGTTCATGCGTGAGCGGCAGCTCCGGGCGACCTTGTTCAGGTAGAGCTGGGAGTTGTCAATAGCGTGGTAGAGCAATTCGGCCTTGGCCTTGTTGCGCGTTTCCATGGCCGCGATACCACCCTGGCGCTTGAGCCACTGAAACACCAGTCCGGCGATGTAGATGGCATAGGTTGGTGGCGTGTTGTACATCGACTGGTTGTCGGCCACCATTTTGTAGTTGAACGCGCTCGGACAGACCGGTAGCGCCTGCCCGAGCAGGTCTTCCCGCACCACCACCAGCGTCAGCCCGGCTGGCCCCAGGTTCTTCTGCGCGCCGCCAAACGCCAGGCCGATGCGTGACCAGTCGACTGGGCGCGATGCGACCTGTGACGAAAAATCAACGACCAATGGTGCATCGGATCCGAGCGCCTTGAGGTCTGGCAGTTCCTGGTATTCGACGCCGTGAATCGTCTCGTTGCTGCAGATGTGCAGGTAGCTGGCGTCCTGGCTCAGTTGCCAGGTGGCCGGGTTGGGCAGAGTGGTGAAGCCATCGGCTTCGCTGCTGGCGGCGACCTTGACTGTAGCGTACTTGCGCGCCTCGTTGTGCGACTTCTGGCTCCAACTGCCGGTGAGCACGAAGTCGATGGTGCCGGCGCGGGCCAGGTTCAGCGGCACGATGGCATTCTCGGCCAGGCCACCGCCTTGCATGAACAGGATCTTGAAGTGATCCGGTACTGCCAGCAATTCGCGCAGATCAGCCTGCGTCTGTTCGTAGATCGAGATGAATTCCTTGCCGCGGTGGCTCATCTCCATCACGCTCATGCCGCTGCCGTGCCAGTCCAGCATTTCGGCTGCAGCTTCGGTCAGGACTTCCTGCGGCATGACGGCCGGTCCGGCCGAAAAATTGAAAGGACGAATCATCAAAAAATCATCTGTTTGATAGGACCACGGCTTGGCTTCAACTGGCGCCACACCAGCTACACAATACGGCTGATCAGGTTGCGCTGTCGCTGCTGCCTTCATCGTCGCCGTCAGCCGCAGTGTCATCCATGATCGGATTGGCGTCATTCTCGACGATGCGCTGCAGGCCGCTGAGCTTGGCGCCTTCATCGAGCCCGATCAGGGTCACGCCTTGCGTGGCGCGACCGAGTTCGCGAATCTCGCTGACCCGGGTGCGCACCAGCACGCCGCGGTCCGTGATCAGCATGATCTCATCGTCGGCGTGGACCAGTGTGGCCGCCACAACCTTGCCGTTGCGCTCAGACTGCGTTATGGCAATCATGCCCTTGGTACCGCGTCCGTGGCGCGTGTACTCGGTGATGCCGGTGCGCTTGCCGTAGCCGTTTTCGGTGGCGGTCAGCACACTTTGCTGCTCGTCCTCGGCCACCAGCATGGCGATCACGCCCTGGCCTTCTTCGAGCGTCATGCCGCGCACGCCACGCGCCTGGCGGCCCATCGGACGCACATCGTTTTCGTCGAAGCGCACAGCCTTGCCGCCGTCGCTGAACAACATGACGTCATGCTGGCCGTCGGTGAGTGAGGCGCCGATCAGGAAGTCGCCGTCGTCCAGGTCTACTGCGATGATGCCGGCCTTGCGCGGGTTGCTGAATTCGTCCAGTGCGGTCTTTTTGACCGTGCCCATGCGGGTTGCCATGAAAACATATTGGTCGCCCGGGAAGCTGCGTTTTTCGCCGGTCAGTGGCAATACCACGGTGATCTTTTCACCCTCGGTCAGCGGGAACATGTTGACGATCGGGCGTCCGCGCGAACCGCGCGCGCCTTGCGGCACCTCCCAGACCTTGAGCCAGTACAAGCGGCCCCGGTTGCTGAAGCACAGGATGTAGTCGTGCGTGTTGGCGATGAAGAGCTGATCAACCCAGTCGTCTTCCTTGGTGGCCGTGGCCAGTTTGCCGCGGCCGCCACGCTTCTGGGCCCGGTATTCGCTCAGCGGCTGGCTCTTGATGTAGCCGCTATGCGAGAGCGTGACCACCATGTCGGTCGGCGTGATCAGATCCTCCGTTGAAAGGTCAAAGGAGCTGTATTCCACCTGACTGCGGCGCGCGCCCAGTTTGGTCTGGCCAAACTCGGTCTTGATGGCCGTGAGTTCTTCACTGATGATGGTTGAGACGCGTTCGGGGCGTGCCAGGATGTCGAGGAAGTCGTCGATCTCAGACATGACCTCTTTGTATTCGGCCACGATCTTGTCCTGTTCCAGCCCGGTCAGGCGCTGCAGGCGCATTTGCAGAATTTCCTGCGCTTGCGTCTCGGACAGGCGGTACAGGCCGTCGCCACCCATGCCGTATTGCTTCTCAAGGCCGTCGGGCCGGTAGTCGTCGGCATTGACGACGCCGCCATCGAGCCGCGTGCGGGTGAGCATCTCGCGCACCAGCTTGCTGTCCCAGGGCCTGGCCATCAATTCAACCTTGGCCACCGGTGGCGTTGGTGCGTTGCGGATGATGGCAATGAATTCGTCGATGTTGGCCAGCGCAACTGCGAGGCCTTCAAGCACATGGCCGCGCTCGCGTGCCTTGCGCAGGTTGAAGATGGTGCGCCGTGTCACCACTTCACGGCGGTGCTCAAGGAAGACTTCAATCAGATCCTTGAGGTTGCACAGTTTGGGCTGACCATTGATCAGCGCCACCATGTTCATGCCAAACGTGTCCTGCAACTGCGTCTGCTTGTACAGGTTGTTGAGCACCACCTCGGGTACTTCGCCGCGCTTGAGCTCGATCACCAGGCGCATGCCGGACTTGTCCGATTCGTCCTGGATATGGCTGATGCCGTCGATCTTCTTCTCATGCACCAGCTCGGCCATGCGTTCCTGCAAGGTCTTCTTGTTGCACTGGTAGGGCAGTTCATCGACGATGATGGCTTGGCGCTGACCGCGGTCAATGTCCTCAAAATGGCATTTGGCGCGCATGACGACGCGTCCGCGGCCGGTGCGGTAACCGTCCTTGACGCCATTGATGCCATAAATGATGCCAGCGGTCGGGAAGTCCGGCGCCGGGATGATTTCCATCAGTTCGTCGATCGAGGCGTGCGGGTTGCGCAGCAGGTGCAGGCAGCCGTCGACCACTTCGTTCAGGTTGTGCGGTGGAATGTTGGTGGCCATGCCCACGGCAATGCCGGATGAACCATTGACCAGCAAATTGGGGAAGCGCGCCGGCATCACCAGAGGTTCCTGCTCGCTGCCATCGTAATTGGGGCCGAAATCGACGGTTTCCTTGTCGAGATCGGCTAACAATTCATGCGCGATCTTGGCCATGCGGATTTCGGTGTAACGCATGGCGGCTGCGTTGTCACCGTCCACGGATCCAAAGTTGCCCTGGCCGTCCACCAGCATGTGGCGCAGCGAGAAATCCTGCGCCATGCGGACAATGGTTTCATACACCGCGCTGTCGCCGTGCGGGTGGTACTTGCCGATCACGTCGCCCACGATACGGGCCGACTTTTTGTAGGGCCGGTTCCAGTCGTTGTTCAACTCATGCATCGCGAACAACACACGTCGATGCACCGGCTTGAGGCCGTCGCGCGCGTCGGGCAGGGCGCGTCCTACAATCACGCTCATGGCGTAGTCGAGGTAGCTCCGGCGCATTTCCTCTTCAAGGCTGATGGGCAGGGTTTCTTTGGCGAACTGAGTCATGGGCGGTTGTGGCTGAGGCTGTGGCGGAGGCAATGGGCGATTCTAAGGCCACGGCGCAAGCTTGTGGCGTCCATGCAACGGTGCGTCCCATTTTGCTTGCAATATGTCAAATGCTTTGATGTCGAAATGCCTAGGCGGCCCTTTGGGGTTTCGGTCCGAATTTAGCTGTGGCACAATAAGATGCACGCTTTAGGTGATAGGCACCTAGGGCGGTGAAAAATAATTCGCCGCGCTGCTGCGGCTTTTTTCCCTAGGAGAAACATGAAAAAACTGAACAAAGTAGCAATGCTGATTGCTGCCGCAGCACTCTCGACCGTTGCCAGTGCTCAATCCGTTGACAACTGGGTTAATGCCAGCGGTATTCCATGGAGGAACGGCAACAGTGAACTGTGCTGGCGCGATGCAAACTGGACGCCTGCTACGGCAGCCGTCGGTTGTGATGGTGCCATCGTGGAACCGACGCCCGCACCCGCTCCCGCACCAGTGGCGGCAGCACCTGCTCCGGCCCCGAAGGCTGCACCTGCACCGGCTCCAGTTCCGGTTCCAGTTCCCCCGCCTCCCGCAGCCACCAAAGTGACCTACGCAGCGGACGCTTTCTTTGACTTCGACAAGGCTGTTCTGAAGCCCGAAGGCAAGGCCAAGCTTGACGACCTGATCGGCAAGGTCAAGGGCATCAATCTTGAAGTCATCATCGCTGTTGGTCATACCGACTCCGTTGGTACTGATGTCTACAACCAAAAGCTGTCAGTCAGGCGCTCTGAAGCAGTGAAGGCTTATCTGGTGTCCAAGGGTGTTGAAAAGAACCGTGTCTACACCGAAGGCAAGGGCGAGAAGCAACCCGTTGCTGACAACAAGACCAAGGAAGGCCGCGCCAAGAACCGTCGCGTCGAAATCGAAGTGGTCGGCACCCGCGCGAACTGATCGCCAGGTTCTTTCCAAGCGGCGGTCTGTAAGGATCGCCTTAAAAAAAACCCCGCTTGGCGGGGTTTTTTGCATCCGGACGCCGGGTTTGACTTCAGTGCTTGAAATCTGGTCAGTAATACAAACCATGCAAGGTATCCAGCTTTCTGGCTTGCCCGATAATCTCATCATGACTTCTACATTGAACGCTGATCCGGCTGAACTGGCCAAGTTTTCTGATCTAGCCCACCGCTGGTGGGACACGCAGGGCGAGTTTCGCCCCTTGCATCAAATGAATCCGCTGCGGCTGGACTGGATCAACGGTCTGGCCCCGCTGGCGGGGCAAAAGGTCCTTGACGTTGGTTGTGGTGGCGGCATTCTGGCCGATGCCATGGCGCGCTCTGGCGCGCAGGTCACTGGAATTGACTTGGCGGCCAAGGCCTTGCGGGTGGCGCAACTGCATGCGCTGGAAGTGCAAACGCCTAACCTGCAATACCGTGAAATCAGTGCCGAGGCCCTGGCGCTGGAGCAACCCGGTGGTTTTGACGTGGTGACATGCATGGAAATGCTCGAACATGTGCCCGACCCGGCCTCCATCGTGCGGGCCTGCGCTGCGCTGGTTAAACCAGGCGGTTGGGTCTTCTTTTCGACCCTGAACCGCAACCCCAAATCGTTTGTTTTTGCCATTGTTGGCGCCGAGTACGTGCTCAATCTGCTGCCGCGCGGTACCCATGAATACGCCAAGATGGTTCGGCCGAGCGAACTGGCCAGCTATTGCCGCGCCGCAGATCTTGACCTGCGCCATACGCGGGGCATGGGGCACAACCCCCTGACCCAGCGCTTCTGGTTGAGCTCGGACACTAGCGTTAATTATCTTTTTGCCACCCAGAAATCAGAGTTGGCAAGCCGCTGATGGGGATGCCCGGCACATTTGCGCAGGTGCGCGCGGTGCTGTTTGATCTGGACGGTACCTTGATCGATAGTGCGCCAGACCTCGGTGCTGCGGTCGACAAGATGCGACTGGATCGCGGTCTGCCCTCGTTGCCGCCCGAGCGCTATCGTCCGGTGGCCGGCGCCGGCGCCCGAGGGCTGATCGGGGTGGCTTTTGGCATGACGCCTGAACATGCGCAGTATGCCGCTCTGCGCGAAGAGTTCTGCGTCAATTACGAGCGTTGCATGACGCAAAGCACATTTGCCTTTGCCGGCGTGCCGGAACTGATTGCTAATCTGGTGGCGCTCCATCTGCCCTGGGGTGTTGTGACCAACAAGGCCTCACGTTTTGCCGAGCCCCTGACGCGTGCCATGCCCCTTTTTGCCTCCACCCAGACCGTTGTCTGTGGCGACAGCACACCGTTTTCCAAACCGCACCCGGAGCCTCTGCTGGAGGCTGCAAGGCGGCTTGGCATTGAACCAGCACATTGCCTCTATGTGGGTGACGACGAAAGGGACATCGTTGCCGGTCTGGCGGCGGGAATGGGAACGGTGGTTGCCACCTACGGCTACCTTGGTCATCAAGCAAACCCCACGCAATGGGGCGCGCACGCCATCATTAATTCTCCGGGTGAGCTCTTGCAATTGCTCGCCAAGGCCTAAAATGCGAGCCTTGGGGCTGCACTGGTTTCGACGTGGGTACGGAATCGCTGTGGTGCATGTCGAGCTGAATGCGCTCGTAAAACAGATTCAAAAAAACTAACTGCAAACGACGAACGTTTCGCACTCGCTGCTTAATAACCAGTGAGCCTTACAACAGCAGGCCGGTGGGCTGGGCAAGGGGTTCTTGGCGCAAGCTGAGAGCTCCCGGCTGTAAGGTCATACACATCGGCTGGCTCTGGATCGGGTACCTTGGTTCGGAGCAAGACAATAGGGTGCTGGCGTCCTGTGTAGCGTGTGGCTGCGCGACACAGGTGGCGAGACTCAAATCAGACCACTAAACATGTAGATCTGCTCGAAGATGGCTTGCGGACGCGGGTTCAAATCCCGCCAGCTCCACCATAATCCCCTTGGCCCAACTGCTTTCAGTTGGGCCATCCTTTTTTGGGAATCTCCAATGGCGGCGTGCACTTAGGGAAACGCGGATCAAATCAACTTTGATCCGCATGATGACGTGGCGCACACTTTTTTGTTCGCGTTACGCCGAATTTCGCGATCTCTTTCGCAATCGTGTCCGATTTTTCAGTTTCTACGCCTCTTTCGAGGCTTCGT
>CAIXNB010000230.1 GCA_903920695.1 uncultured beta proteobacterium | reverse complement strand
TCGAAAAACATGCAGCAATAAAAAAGCCCGTCAGTGCGGGCTTTTTCAACGAAAGTCTGCGGCCAATGCGCAAGACTTACGCTTCCGATTTGGTCTTCAGGACCTTGCGGCCGCGGTAAAAGCCGGTCGGGCTGATGTGGTGGCGCAGATGGGTTTCACCCGTTGTGGACTCGACTGCAATGCCCGGCACGACCAGGGCGTTGTGCGAACGGTGCATACCGCGCTTGGAAGGTGACTTTTTATTTTGTTGGACGGCCATGATCCGCTCCTAAACATGGGTACTGCGCTTCTCGCAATACCCCGGGTTGGTGAAAAACGCGGCAACGTTGGCTCGCGCGAAGCCTTTGATTATAGAACAAGTCGCCAGCTTAGCCAGGCTTTCCGGTTTTCAGCTTTGCCAAAACCGCGAACGGCTGACTTTTCTCGACCAAAGCAGCGTCGAAAGCGGGGTCTGCCACAGCCAACTTAAGCTCTACCGGACAGTTCTCGTGGCGCGGAACCAGCGGCAAAGCCATCAGCACCTCGTCTTCAATCAGTTCTCGCAGATTGAAGGTCGGACTTAGAACCAGCACATCTTCCTCGGCCTCGGCGTCCTGCGCTGCAGCCACTTCCTCGCTCTCGCAAAAGCGATACGACTGCTTCACGAGCACCGCAATGTCAACAGGCCCCATGCAGCGCTGACAGATCAGGGGCAGACTGGCGTCAATCGTCAAATGCAGCCACACCTGCTCGGCGCCAGCCTCGTCGCCTCGAAGCTCGCCGCAGGCCGACCAATTCAACGCCTTCTCAGAACCCAAGCCTTGCGTTTCCTGCATCAGGCGCTCGAATTGGGACAGCACATCCTGTCCGCTCATGGTACGGGCGGCGTGGGCGAATGCCTTGACATCCAGATGGATTGGAAGAGTCTCTTGTTTCATGCCCGCAGTGTAAGAGAATGATGGCATGTCTTCACTTACTCCCCGAAAACTCATCCTGGGCTCGACTTCGCCCTACCGCCGTGAATTGTTGGCACGACTGCGCATTCCATTTGAAGTTGCCGCACCCGATGTCGACGAAACCCCGCATCCATCTGAAACACCCCTGCAACTAGCCTGCCGCCTGGCGATGGAAAAAGCCCGTGCTGTGGCTGCTCAATTTCCTGCCTGCGTCGTGATCGGTTCCGATCAGGTGGCCGACCTCGACGGTCAAACCCTGGGCAAACCCGGCAACCACGCCCGCGCTACCGCTCAGTTGCAGCAAATGCGGGGCAAGACTGTGATCTTTCAGACTGCCATTGCGGTGGTCTGTCTCGAAACGGGTTTTGCGCAAATGGACCTGGCCCAGGTCAAGGTCCGGTTTCGCGAGCTGAGCGACGCCGAAATTGAGGTGTACCTGAAGGCTGAAACTCCGTACGACTGCGCTGGCAGCGCCAAGAGCGAAGGATTGGGCATTGCCTTGCTGAACTCAATCGAAAACGATGATCCGACCGCGCTGGTCGGTCTGCCGCTA
Organism: uncultured beta proteobacterium; assembly: GCA_903920695.1. Lineage (GTDB taxonomy): Bacteria > Pseudomonadota > Gammaproteobacteria > Burkholderiales > Burkholderiaceae_C > Rhodoferax. Next base: position 15,179 of record CAIXNB010000230.1, on the reverse strand, counting down.
ATCCGAACCTGCCGCATGATCCAGGACGCTGGCGTCAAGTTGCTATGAACATGGTAGCAAACCCCACTAATCCGACGCCTACCCCAAAAGGCAGACTCTATCTGGTTCCAGCGCCGCTGGACTTCGGCTGCACCCCGCAGTCCGACCTACAGGACAGCATGCCACTGGGTACTTTGACCGTGGCAGCACGACTACAGTACTGGATTTGCGAAAACGCCAAATCGACGCGCGCCTACCTGCAGCGGGTCGGCCAAGTGATCCCCCTGCACAGTGCGCTGCAGGCGCTGCACATTCAGGAACTGCCGCGCGAGGTGCACAAGAAGGGCGATCACCAGGGCAACTTCGATGCGCGCCCGCTGCTGGCAGCGGCGCTGGCCGGGAACGACATCGGCTTGGTCAGCGAAGCCGGCATGCCTGCCGTGGCGGACCCAGGCTCATCGGTGGTGCGCGCGGCCCATGAACTGGGCCTGGAAGTGATGCCGATGACCGGGCCGGCCTCGATCCTGCTGGCACTGGCCGCCAGCGGCCTCAATGGCCAGAATTTTGCATTTGTCGGGTACCTGCCGCAGGATGCCGCCGAGCGGATTGCACGTATCCGTGAACTGGAATCTCTGGCCTTGAAGACCGGCCAGACTCAACTGTTCATCGAGACGCCGTACCGCAACGCCGCCATGCTGCAGGCATTGCTGCAAACGCTGCAGCACAACACGCGACTTGCCATTGCCAGCGGACTGACGCTAGCGCGCGGCGTTTGCTGCGGCGATACCGTGAAAAACTGGCGGCAAAAGACATCACCGCTAGACAACTCGACGCCGGCCGTCTTTGCCCTCGGACGCTGAACCCGCTGCTACGGGTCCTGCCGTGGCAGCCCGGAGGGCGACTAACGCAGCGTAGTCGACGCGCGCATCGCGCGCACCGTCCCTTCACCGATGGCAGCGCCAAAGCGTTTGGCCAAACGCTCGGCCACATTTTCGCGTCGCGTGTAATCAATGATTTCCTCGGCCTTGACAATCTCGCGCGCCACAAAGTCGAGGCTGCCTAACTGATCTGCCAACCCGAGTTCGATCGCCTGCTGTCCACTCCAAAACAGGCCGCTAAAGGTCTCAGGCGTTTCCTTCAGCCTGCTGCCACGACCCGCCTTGACCACCGTGATGAATTGCCGATGGATCTGGTCCAGCATGGTCTGGGCAAAAGCGCGCTGTTTCTCGGTCTGTGGACTGAAAGGATCCAGAAATCCCTTGTTCTCGCCCGCAGTCATGAGACGGCGCTCAACACCAAGCTTTTCCATCAGACCGGTGAAACCAAAGCCATCCATCAGCACGCCAATGCTGCCCACAATGCTGGCCTTGTCGACAAAAATCTTGTCCGCTGCGACGGCGATGTAGTAGGCAGCCGAGGCACAGGACTCTTCCACGACCGCGTACACCGGTTTTTTGTGTTTGAGCTTGAGCCGCAGAATCTCGTCGTTGATGATGCCGGCATGCACCGGGCTGCCGCCCGGCGAATTGATCAGCAGAACCACCGCGCGCGAGCCTTCGTCCTCAAACGCGCCGCGCAATGCCGCAACGATGTCATCCGCGTTGGCTTCCGCCCCGGCCCCTATTTCACCTTTGATCTCGACGACGGCCGTGTGCGGCGTCGAACCATCCTTGGATGGACCATTGTGGCTGATGCCAACCGAGACGACCAGAACAAAGATCGCCAGCCAGACGAAACGAAAGAAGTTGCGCCAGCGGCGCACCAGCCGTTGTTCCTGCAGCGAGGCAAAAGCCAGCTTCTCCAGGGTCGCGCGCTCCCAACTGCGCCCATCCAAGGGCTCCTCGTTGGAAGAGTTCTTTGTAGCAGCGGCGCCGCGGTTCTCGATGCCCGCCGTCTGAGGCTTCATCGATTCAGATTCTGGGTTGGCAACCGATGGCGCCGGCAATTCGGGTTCGTTCATTTCAAGACTCGGGAAGATTCAGGTTGCCCCCAGTATGCCAGTGCACGCGTCCATCGCGCTCCGACACCTCAATCTTGATCAGACCGCCACGACACGGACCACCGCGGCAGGCGCCGGTTTGCGGCTGGTACATGGCGCCGTGCGTAGCGCAGATCAGATATTCACCAGACATGTCAAAAAAGCGATTCGGCACGAAGTCCATTTCCATCGGCACATGGGCGCAGCGGTTCAGGTAGGCGTAGACCTTACCTTTGAAACGAATCGCAAAGGCGCGACAGTTGCGCAAACCATAGCGCACGTCAAAGGACACCGCTTGTGCACTGTTGACCAGGTCCGCTGAATTGCACAGGAAGATGCCTGCTGTCATAGCGCAACCCTCCCGCTCAGGCATTGGCCGCAAGCCAGTCGTGCAATTCACGCACGGTATGGGCCACGAACCGGGGCTTCAAGGCATGGAAGGCATCCGGCTCATGTGCACCATAGCTAACGCCCACGCTGTGGCAGCCCGCATTGAGTGCCATCTGCAAGTCATGCGTGGTGTCGCCAATCATCAGCGTGCGCTCAGGCGCCACGCCAAACTCGCGCATCAATTCCTGCAACATACGCGGATGCGGCTTGCCCGCCGTTTCGTCCGCCGTGCGCGAGGCGTCGAACATGCCAACCAGCTCCACCGCCTGCAACACATCGTCCAGACCCAGGCGGTTCTTGCCGGTCGCCACGGTCACCCAGTGCTGACGTGATTTCAAATCCGCCAGCATGGCCAGCACCCCGCCAAACAGGCTGATGTCGTGCTTGCGCGCGATGTAATGGTGACGATAGCGGGCGCCTAATTCCGGATAGCGTTCCACCGGCACATCGGGCGCGGCATGGGCCAGCGCCTGCATCAAGCCCAAGCCGATAACGTAGGCCGCGTCGCGATCACTCGGCACCGTGCCGCCGACGTCACGCACGGCTTCCTGAATACAGCGCGTGATGAGGGCCGTTGAATCAAACAGGGTTCCGTCCCAGTCGAAAGCGATCAGGTCATATTGACGGGAGCCAGAGGCATCAGGACGCGCAGGGTGCAGCATGGGTTATAAAAGTTTCAAGTTCAGAGGGAAGTTGAGCCAGCAGCTCAACGCGTTCGCCGCTGGCCGGATGATTGAACTGCAAGCGCCAAGCATGCAGGAACATCCGTTTCAGGGCGGGCAGCGCAGCAGGCCGCTGCAAGGCCTTGTTCAATTCAAAATCACCGTACTTGTCATCCCCCAGGATCGGATGGCCTTCGCTGGCGACATGAACACGGATCTGGTGCGTGCGCCCGGTTTTCAGGGTGACTTCAAGCAGGCTCAGCTCCACCGGACTGTCCTTGGCCGGTGTCAGCGTGCAACTCAATCGCTGCGCCACCTTGACCAGGGTGACAGATGGCATACCGTCGGGATCGTCCTTAGCGACCACCTTGACCCGCCGCTCGCCGTCCGCCAGCAGGTACTTGTGCAGCGGTTTGTCCAGAACCTTCTTGTTCGCTGGCCAGCGCCCGGCCACCAGCGCCAAATAGGTCTTGCCGGTTTCGCGTTCGCGAAACTGGTCCTGCAGGTGTCTCAGAGCGCTTCTTTTCTTTGCAATCAGCAGGATGCCGCTGGTGTCGCGGTCCAACCGGTGCACCAGTTCCAAAAACCTGGCTTGCGGGCGCGCCATGCGCAACTGCTCAATCACGCCAAAACTCACGCCGGATCCACCATGCACCGCGACGCCGGCTGGTTTGTCGATGGCCAACAGGTGCTCATCTTCCATCAGGACCGCAAATTCACGCGCTGGCGCGCCACGCGCCACTTGGTCTGCCATGGCCTGCGTTTTTTCGGCCGCGCGTTCAGAAACCCGCAGCGGCGGCAGGCGCACCAGATCACCCGCTGCGACCCGGGTATCGGCCGCAGCGCGACCCTTGTTCACCCGAACTTCACCACTGCGGATGATGCGGTAAACATGGGTTTTGGGCACGCCCTTGAGTTGGCGCAGCAAAAAATTATCCAGGCGTTGGCCCGCATCCTCTTCGTCCACGCGGACTGTTTTTACCTGGGGCAAGTGCGGATCGAGATTGACCCCTATAATGTGTTTCACTAGCGATGCGCTGTAAGTGGTTGATTTGACTGACAGTTAAATCGTGGTTTAGGTGGAGTTTAGTTCACCCGCCATCACCAGCCGCACTAGTAAGTCGATACCACCGTTTGCCAACGCACGCAAACCGCAAGCCAGATGCTTGCGGTGGCCTGCAAAACAAATGGTCAAGGCGACGCATTGAAACACTGAAATGGAATACCCCAAGTTCACAGACTGCCTGTCTGTGAACGGAATGAAGCAAGATGTTTGTGTTGATGAGTCTGATTGTCAGTTGCCTGCGGTGCGTTTTCGCCCCGTTGCTCGGCATTGATCGGCCATCCGTGCCCATTACAAGGGCACAACCCGCTGTTTATAAGATAGCACCCCCACAGCCAAACCTCCTCGCTCCCCTCCACGCGCCTACACCAAGACTCATTGTTTGAGTCCTGGTTCTCCGGCAATTCCTCCTCACTTCAAAGCGTCAGTTCCGGTATCAATAGCTCGTCATGAGCTGATCTGTTATTTGAATTGAAGGAACGCTACCCATGAAACGGATGCTGATTAACGCCACGCAGGCTGAAGAACGCCGCCTGGCCATCGTCGACGGACAAAAACTCCTCGACTACGAAATCGAAATTGAAGGGCGCGAACAGCGCAAGGGCAACATCTACAAGGCCGTCGTTACGCGCGTCGAGCCCTCGCTGGAAGCCTGCTTTGTCGACTACGGCGAAGACCGCCACGGCTTCCTTCCGTTCAAGGAAGTCTCCAAACAGTATTTCCAGCAAGGCGTGTCGGTCAGCCAGGCCCGCATCCAGGACGCCATCCGCGAAGGTCAGGAACTGCTGGTCCAGGTTGAAAAAGAAGAGCGCGGCAACAAGGGCGCAGCCCTGACCACCTTTGTCTCGCTGGCCGGCCGCTACGTCGTACTGATGCCCAACAACCCGCGCGGTGGCGGCGTCTCGCGCCGGATTGAAGGCGAAGACCGGGCCGAGCTCAAGGAAGCGCTGGACCAACTCGAATACCCGAACGGCATGAGCATTATTGCTCGCACCGCCGGCATCGGCCGTGCTGCGCCAGAACTGCAGTGGGACTTGAACTACCTGCTCAAACTGTGGACCGCCATCGACGGCGCCGCCAAGGGCGCCAAGGGCGCGTTCCTGATTTACCAGGAATCGAGCCTGGTGATTCGCGCCATCCGCGACTACTTCAACAACGACATCGGCGACATCCTGATCGACACTGACGACGTCTACGAACAAGCCCAGCAGTTCATGGCACACGTCATGCCCGAGCACGCCGCGCGCGTCAAGCGCTACCGTGACGATGCGCCGCTGTTCAGCCGCTTCCAGATCGAGCACCAGATCGAATCGGCCTATGCCCGCACCGTTCAACTGCCCAGCGGCGGCGCCATCGTGATCGACCACACCGAAGCCCTGGTCTCGGTCGATGTCAACTCGGCGCGCGCCATCAAGGGCGGCGACATCGAAGAGACCGCGACCCGCACCAACCTCGAAGCCGCCGACGAAGTGGCGCGCCAGATGCGCCTGCGCGATCTGGGTGGTCTGATCGTGATCGACTTTATCGACATGGAAGAAAGCCGCAATCGCCGCGACGTCGAGAACCGCCTGCGCGACGCGCTGCGCCAAGACCGCGCCCGCGTCCAGTTCGGCACCATCAGCAAATTCGGCCTGATGGAAATGAGCCGCCAGCGCTTGCGCCCGGCCCTCTCCGAGGGTGCTTCCATCCCCTGCCCGCGCTGCGGTGGTTCCGGCCACATTCGCGATACCGAATCGAGCGCGCTGCAAATCCTGCGCATCATCCAGGAAGAATCGCTCAAGGACAACACGGCCTCCGTGCTGTGCCAGGTTCCGGTCGAAGTCGCCTCCTTCCTGCTCAACGAAAAGCGCGCCGAAATCGCCAAGATCGAAATCAAACAGCGCATCAACGTGCTGATGGTTCCGAACAAGACGCTGGAAACGCCGAACTACAAGTTAGAGCGCCTCAAGCACGACGACCCGCGCCTGGACAATGTCGAGCCCAGCTACAAGATGGCCGAAGAAGCGGAAGACGCGGTGGCTGTGACGCGCCGCTCGCAGGAACCCACCAACAAGCAGACACCGATCATCAAGGGCGTGTTGCCCGATGCACCGGCACCGGTCGTGGTACCCAAGCCTGAGGCGCCCAAGCCTGTCGCCGCTGCCCCACGTGCCCCGGTCCGCCCGGCACCGGCGGCTCCGGCACCAGAAGAAAAGGGCTTCTTTGGCTGGTTGAAAAATCTGTTTGCGCCGGCACCGCCACCCCCGCCCGCGCACAAGCCGCACGACGAGGCCGGCAAGGACGACAAACGTGAAGCCCGTCCAAACCGTGACGGCTCGCGCCGCGGCGAACCGCGTGGCGAAGGCCGCCCGGAAGCGCGTCCTGAAGGTCGCGGCGAAGGCCGTGGCGGCCGTGGCGAAGGTCGCGGTCGTGGTGGCCGTGGTGGCCGTGGCGAGCGCGCCGGGCAGGGCCCGCGCGAACGTTTCGACGCCGAAGGCAAACCGCTGGCACCCGAGCTAGGCGCCAATGGCGCGCGCCCGGCGCCTGACATGGCGGGACAGGAAGCTCCGCGTGGCGAACCACGTGGAGACCGTCCGCCCCGTGGCGAACGCAGCAACCGCGGTGAGCGCGGCCGCGGCGAGCGCACCGAGCAAGGCGAGCGCCGTCCTGATCGCAACCGTCGCCCGGAGGAAGGCGCACGCCCTGAGGCAACCGAGGCCCAAGCCAACCTGCCGCTCGACGGCATGGCAGCGCCGGCGACGGAATCCGCAGCGGGCGCCGAGCGTGAGCAAAATGGCGCTGAAACCGCCGCGCCCCGTGCCGACGGTTCACCGCCGCGCGAGCGCCGCCCGCGTGGCCGCGATCGTGACCGTGCACCTCGGGGCGAGCGCGCTGAGCGCACGGAGTCTGGCGAGCGTCAAGAACGGTTTGACGTGCCGGAACAGCCGGCAGCAGAACAAGGCGCGGACGAGCCGCGCAAATCATACTTCACAGCGCCAGTGGATGTGGCACCCGCGCCGGCACCGGTGCGATCGGTCGAAGCCGCCGCCGTCGCCCCGACCCCGGTCGTTGAGGTTGCTGTTGCGGCACCCGCACCCCAAGCACCTGCTGCGCCACAAGCAACGCCGGTACCGGTTGTTGCGCCAGTGGCAACTGCGGCCCCTGCCAGCAAAGGCATGCCTGCCCTGCAACCGTTCGAACTGCCGCTGGCGGAACTGGCTGAAGTGGCCCAGGGCTCAGGGCTGGTCTGGGTCAATTCCGACGCCCAGAAGATCGCCGCCGCGCAGGCCGCAATGGCCGCAGAACCGAAACCGATCCGGGTTCCGCGCGAGCGGCCAGCGCCGGTGCAGATCGATGCCGGCCCGCTGGTCCTGGTAGAAACCAAGCGCGACCTCGGCAATATGACGCTGCCATTCGAGGCGAATCAATAATCCGGTGGAATCTGGGGCGTGAAACGGCCCCATCGAAAAAGGGCACTTCGGTGCCCTTTTTTTCGTCCAGACTTCGCACGCAATCGCCCCCTGTCCGGGGGATGGTCACAACGCCAGGAATCGGCAAAAATATATCCCATTCGTCAGCCGTCATCAGGAGCGACCATGGAAAAGATTGATCTCAAGAAGGCCTTGAAACATTTGTACCAAGCCTCGGCTAAAGCGGTTGTTGAGCTTGATGTCGCAGCCATGAACTACCTGATGGTCGACGGCGCGGGTGATCCCAATACCGCGCCGGCCTACGCTGAAGCCGTCGAGGTCCTGTTCATGGTTTCCTATGCGCTGAAATTCATGGTCAAGAAAAGCGAGTTGGCCATTGACTACGGTGTCATGCCGCTAGAAGGCCTGTGGTGGGCTGATGACATGTCAAAGTTTTCCAGCACCGACAAGTCCAACTGGAAATGGACGGCGATGATCATGCAGCCCGCGTTTGTCACGCCGGAGCTTGTAGCCCAAGCGATTGCCGACGTGAAAGAAAAGAAAGGCCCGCGCGCCATTGCCAAAATCCACCTGGCGGCCTTCACGGAAGGCCGCTGCGCACAGATCCTGCACATCGGGGCGTTCTCGGAAGAAGGCCCGACCATCGCAAAGGTACACCAGTTCATTGCCGAGCGCGGGCGTCTGAGCGGCAAGCACCACGAGATCTACCTCAGTGATATTCGCAAAGCCGACCCATCGAAGTGGAAGACCATCATCCGCCAGCCGATGCAATGAAGGCTCACCCGCCTTTGACCGCATGAACCCCGCTCTGGCGCTGGCCATCCCAGCTCACAACGAAGAAAAGCACATCGGACGCTGTATCGACAGCATCGCAAGCTCTGCCCGCATGGCCGGTCAAACGGTCGAGATCGTGGTGGCACTTAATCGGTGTACTGACCGGACGCAGGACATCGCCGAGTCCCTTGGCGCGCGTTGCGTGGTTAACGACACCAAGTGCATCGCGGCGGTGCGCAACACCGCTGTGCGAGCGACGTCGGCGCACGCGGTGGCGACGCTCGACGCCGATAGCTGGATGTCTGCGCACACCGTCAGCTCCATCCTCGAGCATGTCCATGATCCACGCCACGTCGGTGGCGGGACGGTCGTCTGGCCCGAGCGAATATCAATCGGGATCTTCTTCAGCCTGCTCGCAGTCACCCCACATGTCCTCAGTCGTCGCGTATCGGCCGGCATGTTCTGGTTTTTGCGTGAGTCATTTGAGGCGGTCCACGGTTTCGACGAATCGCTGGTGAGTGTCGAAGACGTCGACTTCGCGCTGCGCCTCCAAACATACGGTCATGCGCGCGGCCAACAATACGGAACCATCCGGCGCCACGGAATTACGACGTCTTGCCGCAAATTCGACCTATTTGGAGACTGGTACCTGTTCCGCAATCCGCGCCTCGTGAGAGAAATTTTCAAAGGCAATAACCGGCGCGCAGCCGATCATTTTTACTACGACGTCGAGCGCTGAGGCGCAAGACCCGCGTCGGGTCACAGCACTGTGGCTGCGCTCTTCCACGCCTGGGTCGCGCCAGCCGCATCGCCGCGCTGCTCGGCCAGTTCGGCCAACGCGGTCCAGGCCTTGCGCTCCAGCGTGGCGTCTTGCAGGCGCGGTAAGGCCTGTTTGAGCAACTGCTGCGCCTTGCCCCACAACTGCAGGCGCAGGCAGGTGATGCCAGCGAGGTACTGCAGGACGGCGTCGGCCGGATTCGCCATCTGAGCCTGCTCGATCCGGGTCAGCCACTGCGCATCGGGCGTGCCTGCCGCCAAGGCAAAGCCACTCTCCAGCGCCTGCGTCACGACCACACGCTGGGCCTCGGTCAAGGCATCGGTATTGACCACCATGCGCTCCCAAACCGGCAACAACCAATCGAGCGCAGTCGCCACATCGCCGCCAAGCTCCAGCATGCGCCGGCAAGCAGCAACCGCCACTTCGGGCGTCGCGCGCTCGGCCACATCGAGTTGACGCCAGACCGTCTGCATCTGGTCCGGGTCGTACGCCGTTGCCACGTATTCAAGTGCCAGACCGCGCACGATGCCGGCAGCGGCGATCTCGGAAAAAGCCCGGTGTTTGGCCAGCAGACGCGCCGTCTCCAGCGCCACGCGCGTCTTGCGCGCCATGCGCGAAGCCTTCAGGCGCAGGCGCAAAGCCAGCGTGCGCCGCGCCGCGCCCTGCGGCAATTCATCGAGCCACTGCAGGGCCGCTGGCGCATCGCGATCTTCCAGTGCCCAGCGCGCCGCCCGCAATTGCACGCCCTCGCGCGTTTCCTGCGCGTCGCGTCGTGACGCCTGCTCCAGCGCCTGACGAAAATGCGCCTCGCGCCCGGCCTTGTCCTGCAACACCTGAGCGCTTTCGGCGGCCAGCAGATGTGACAGGGCGCGCAGGCGCGCCGAATAGGGCAGCGTTTCACCGCTGTGCGTCATCGCGCTTTCGCGCGCCAGCACCGCTTCGGCGGCTTTCTTGGCGCGGATGAAGCGCCCCGCAACCAGATGCGAAAGTGCGTCAAGCAAAGCCGTGTGCAAGGCGCGTTCGTGGTGCTGGATGCGCCAGCGTTGCGCCTGACCGGGTATCGCAAACAGGGCCGCGAGCGCACGCAAGGCCACGTGCAGCGTGAAGAACAGCAGCGCCAGCAACAACAGCACCAGATTGAGCGAAATATCGACCCGGTACGGCGGCCAGAACAGCGTGATCGTGCCCTGGTTGTTGCCGGCAAACAAGGCGATGGCGACCGCCATGCCAAACAGTGCCAGAAACCACAAGGCCGCGCGCATGTCTACCTGCCGGCCGCAGCCGTGGTCAAGGCCGCCAAGGTGTCGTCCACGCGCGGCAGTTGCAATGTCTTCATTTGCGACTGCACCTGCTGCAGCAAGGCGGCGGTGGTCTGCGTCTTGCGCGACGTCGCATCAAAATACTTGTTGAGCGACACATTGGCCGCCGCCAGATCGGTGCGAGCGGAATCAAGCTGGCGTGCCAGCAGGCCCAGACGGGCATTGAGCAGCTTGAGCTTGAAGTTTTCACGCAGGAAGAAGGACTGCTCGGGCGACACCAGCGCCGCCTCGGGTTGTTCAATACGGCTCACGCGCAGCAGAATGCGGGTCTCATCGCGCAGCACCTGCAAAGCGCGTTGCCACCAGAGAAGCTTGGCTTCAGGCGCTGCACGCTGACCCGCCGTTGTGCCCGTGACCGGCAGCACCGCATTGGCCAGCGTCAATTCGTCGGCCAGGTGCACCAGTTCATCGAGCTTGACCAGCAGACCCGGCGTATCGCTGACGGCCGCCGACTTGATGCGATCAATGTCGCGCGCAATGGCACGCTGCAGCGGCGTCAAGCGTGGCTGGGCGGCACGCACCACGCGCTGGTCGGCGCTTTTGAGCGCAGCCAGCAACGGCTCGACGCTGCCAGTGAGTTGTGCCTGTTGCTGCGCCAGGCGGATCGCCGATTCGATGTCAACCACCATGTTTTCATCGCGCGAGCGCGACAGGCTCTGCATCAATTCTTCGAGCTGCGTTCGCTGCAGGGAGACCTCGCTCAGGCGCGCATCAAACACAGCGACCCGCGCCGCCGCCTCGCGCGCCAGTTCCTGCGCCTGCTTGGCGACAGCGCGCGCCTCCAGCGACTGCGCGCCAGCGTCCGCGCTCTGGCGTGCCAACTGCTCCTGAATTGAGGACAGCTTTTGCCACAGAAAAGCACTGGAGAGCAGCGCCAGCAGCGCTATCAGGGCCAGGCTTGTGAGCAGCCAGCGCGGCACGCTCCGCGCGCCGGCCGCTGCTGATCCGACTTCTAGCGCCACTGTGCTCGTTCCTTCCGTCACATCCGTCGCAGACGCGCTGGCCCCAGCGGGGACAGGCAGTTCGGCTTCGGTCGGAGAGTTCATCGGTCTATTTTAAGTTTTAAAGTATTGCTTGAGCGCCGCGCCCACGTCTGGCAGCGTCGGTCGCGACTCGAAAACAACACCGAAGCCCGCGTCCCTGGCCGCCTGGGCAATGCGCGGATGGGTTGCCAATGCCCGTGCACCAGCCCAGTTCTGCCCCGGCAGCGAAGCACCCAGATTGGCAAGCGCCTGCGCGCTGCTGAACAGCCAGACTGAGCCGTCGCCGGCTGCTTGCCGTGCCAACTCACGCTCGCCAAGGCCAAACCGGGGCGCCCGACGTTGATAGGCCGCAACAAAATCAGCGCGCCCGCCCGCTGCTGCTACCTGATTGGCAAACCACTCACGCCCCGCGCCCTGACCCGTGGCCGCTCCCGGCGTGGCATCGGCACCGCGCACGATCAACACGCGCGCGCCGCCATGCACCTGCGACGCCACCTGCCGCCACAGCGCTTCGGAATCAAACTGGCCGGCGTCAGCCGCCGGGGCATCAAGCCGCTCTGGCGCCACACCGGCACGCAGCAAGGCGCGCGCGGTGCCGGGGCCGGTGGCCCAAGCCCGGGTCTGGCCCGGGGCCGACAGCGCAAAGGCCGCCGGCTGCGCCGCCGCTGCCGCAAAAAAATGCGTCACCGCGTTGCCGCTGACGAACATGAGCGCCAGGTAGGTGTCGAACTGTTGCCAAGCGCGCGTGAGTTCGTCCGCTTGCTCGGTCGCTGCGATTTCGATCAGCGGCAAAGCTTTGGCGTCAAAACCCAAAGCCGCCAAATCGCGCACCCACCGTAGCGCCTCGCGCTCGGGGCGGGTGACAATGACACGCGGCATCAGGCCGTGCCTTGCGACTCGCGGTGAACCGGAACCGAACCGCCTTTGGCCGTCACGCCAGCACGCAGGTCGGCGGCCACGCTGGTACCCAGCGCCGTGGCGCCAGCGAGGTCGGTCACCGCAGCCGTGGCACGCACGCAAACCAGTTCCAGCACGCCTTCGGGGTCACCCCAGGCGGCATCGATGGTCAGTGCGTCACCGTCGAGCGTGGCGAACGCCGCCAGCGGCATCGAACAACTGCCGCCCATGGCGCGGCTCACGGCGCGCTCGGCCGCCACCGCCAGCCAGGTGCGCTGATGCGCCAGCGGCGCCAGCGCCGCGATCACATCACCGCGCGCGCTGCGCACTTCGATGCCCAGCGCGCCTTGACCGGCCGAGGGCAGCATCTGGGCTGGCTCAAAGGTGGCGCGAATGCGCTCGCTCAGGCCCAGGCGCTTGAGACCGGCCGCCGCCAGCACAATGGCGTCGTAGTGGCCTTCGTCGAGCTTGCGCAAACGCGTATCGAGATTGCCGCGCAGCGGTTCAATTCGGAGGTCTGGACGCACGGCACGCAGCAGCGCGACACGGCGCAGGCTCGAAGTGCCGACCACGGCGCCCTGCGGCAACGCTGCCAGATCGACGTAACGATTGGAGACAAAGGCGTCACGCGGGTCTTCGCGTTCCATCACGCAGGCCAGGCAGAAGCCCTCGGGCAACTCCATCGGCACGTCCTTGAGCGAATGCACGGCCAGATCGGCCCGGCCCTCGTCCAACGCCACTTCCAGCTCTTTGACGAACAGGCCCTTGCCACCAACCTTGCTCAATGTGCGGTCCAGAATCTGGTCGCCCAGCGTGGTCATGCCCAGCAGGCTGACCTGGTGTCCAAGCTGCTCCAGCAGGGCCTTGACATGCTGTGCCTGCCACATGGCCAGGCGGCTCTCTCGTGTTGCTATCGTCAGATTGCTCATATGCAGTGGCTTTTGGTTGTAACTCGTTGGTAATCAGGGGTGAACGCAGGATGCTAGCATGGCGCCGGCACCCTGCCTCAACCAGACACACTCCAAACGCCATGGTCAAGCCGCCGAAATCCGAATCATCCAAACGCGCCCGCAGCAATGAACGCCCACTGGTCGAGGACATCCGGCTTCTGGGCCGGATTCTGGGCGAAGTCATCCGCGAGCAGGAGGGCGTGGCCGTCTTCGAGTTGATCGAGCAGATCCGCGCGCTGTCGGTGGCTTTTCGGCGCGATGCCGACACGGCGGCCGACAAGACGCTCAAAAAACTGATCAAAGGTTTGAGCAGCGACCAGACCGTCAGCGTGATCCGGGCCTTCACCTATTTCAGCCACCTGGCCAATCTGGCGGAAGACCGGCACCACATTCGCCGCCGTGCCTTCCACGAACGCGCCGGCCAGACCCAGGAGGGCAGCATCGAAGTGGCGCTCTCGCGCCTGCGCGAGGCCGGCATCTCGGCGCAAAGCATCACCGACACGCTGGCCACCAGCTTCGTCTCGCCGGTGCTCACCGCGCACCCGACCGAGGTTCAGCGCAAGAGCATTCTGGACGCCGAACGCGCGATTGCAGAATTGCTGAGCCAGCGCGACGACATCCGGCTGCGCGCCGGCAGCAAGCCCAGCAGCAAGGACACACGCGGCGCGCATGAACTCGCCGTTAACGAACAGAGAATCCGCGCCCGCGTCATCCAGCTCTGGCAGACCCGGCTACTGCGCTCTAGCAAACTGACGGTCGCCGACGAAGTCGAAAACGCCCTGAGCTATTACGAAACCACTTTCCTGCAGGAAATCCCGCGCATTTACGCCGCTCTGGAACGTGAATTGGGCCAGCGCCACGTGCACAGCTTTCTGCGCATGGGCCAGTGGATCGGCGGTGACCGTGACGGCAACCCCAACGTCAACGCGCAAACCCTGGTCCAGGCCTTGCGGCGCCAGGCCGACGTGGCGCTGCGCCACTACCTGACCGAGGTGCACTACCTGGGCAGCGAGCTCTCGATCTCGGGCCTGCTGGCGGGCTGCCTGCCGGCGCTGCAGGCGCTGGCAGACCACTCACCCGACCACAATGAACACCGCGCAGACGAGCCCTACCGGCGCGCCCTGATCGGCGTCTATGCGCGCCTGGCTGCCGCCCTGCGCGATCTGACCGGCGGCGAAGCCTCGCGTCACGCCGTACCGCCGCAAAACGCCTACCCCGATGCGCAGGCTTTTCTGGCCGACCTGCAGACCATCGAAGCCTCACTGCAGGGCGAGCACGGCGCGGCGCTGGCAGCACAACGCCTGCATCCGCTGATCCGCGCGGTCGAGGTCTTTGGCTTTCATCTGGCCACGATCGATCTGCGCCAGAGCTCGGACCAGCACGAAGCGGTGCTGGCCGAACTGCTGGCCGTGGCGCGTCTCGAAGCGGACTATGCCGGGCTCGATGAGATGGCCAAACGCAGTCTGCTGATGAAGTTGCTCAATGAAGCACGGCCGCTGCGTGTGCTCGGCACCGTCTATTCCGAGAAGACACGCAGCGAGATCGAAATTTTCGAGACCGCCAAAGTCATGCGCGAGCGCTTTGGTGCAGAGGCGATACGCCACTACATCATCAGCCACACCGAGACCGTGAGCGACCTGCTCGAAGTGCTGCTGCTGCAAAAGGAGGTCGGCCTGTTGCACGGCACACTGGACGACCCGGCCACCCTGTGCGACCTGATCGTGGTGCCCTTGTTTGAAACCATCGAAGACCTGCGCAATGCCGCACCCATCATGCGCGCGTTCTACGCCCTGCCCGGCGTCAAGGCGCTGGTGCAGCGCAGCGGCGCCGAGCAAGACATCATGCTCGGCTATTCCGACAGCAACAAAGACGGCGGCATCTTCACCAGCAACTGGGAACTCTACCGCGCCGAGCTCGCGCTGGTGGCACTGTTCGATGAACTCAACGCAGACGACACTGAGGTGATCAGAATCAGAATGTTCCATGGTCGCGGCGG
>CAIXNB010000229.1 GCA_903920695.1 uncultured beta proteobacterium | reverse complement strand
GTGCAGGTTGGCAAATTCATCGAATAAATCCGCGTTTCACTAGGGGATATCTGGCAAACAACACAAGATCCCGCCTCAGGCCCGCTGAACCCAGCGGGCCTTTTTGTTTTTGGGTTCACGAGACCCAGTACTTTCAAGGAGCTTTTGATGACTTTCAGCATACGACGATGCAAGCCGACGGACAGCAGTGAGCTTGTGCGCATGATGGGAGACGACACGGTCTATCCCAATCTGCTTCAGGCGCCGTACCCGAGCGAAGAGCGTTGGCGCAAGATGCTTGAAGGCAACGACGCGCCAGGCAATTCAGATCTGGTGCTGGTAGCGGTGTCCGACGATCAGGTGATTGCCAGTGCCGGCTTGCATGGCGTGGGGCAACAAATCCGGCGCCGCCACGTCGCCTCGCTGGGCATTTCGGTGGCCAGCCAGGCGCAGGGCCAGGGGGTTGGAACGGCGTTGATGGCGGCGCTGACCCGGTATGCGGACAATTGGGCACAGTTGCTGCGCATCGAATTGACGGTCTATACCGACAATGACCGGGCCATCCGCTTGTACCGGAAGTTTGGCTTTGAGGAGGAAGGCGTCAGGCGTGCCTTTGCCTTGCGTGACGGTGTTTACGTGGATGCGCTTGGCATGGCGCGCCTGCATCCCGATCCGCCGCGATTGCCACCGCACCCGTGAACGCAGTCACCCGAGGTGCTGCGCAGTTTGCCTCATGTAGCGGTTGTCGAGTCCACAGAGTCGTCCACCCGCCTGGAGGGTGTGGTGGTGGTGGTCGCCGCCGATCAGCTCAAGTCGCAGGTGCTCAAGAATGCGACTGCTGTTTGGTGGTAGGCCCGACCATGCGCTGAGAAGTTGCCTACAATGTACACAAGTAGTGTGCATAAAGGCTATATATGTCTATTTCAGTCGCTCGATCCCGTCAGCAACTGTCCGCCCTGATCGCGGCGGCGCAGCAGCAACCCCAGGTCATCACCAAGCACAACACGCCGGTAGCCGTGCTGGTCTCGGCTGATTACTTTCAACGCAGCCAGGCCGTTGTGAAGCCCGAGACCGACACCTTTTACAAGCAGTTGCAGCAACTGCGTGAAACCTTTGTGCCGCCGGACGATACGGGTCTAGCCGGTTCAACAACAGCAACACGGCAAACGGACTGGCAGCGCCCCAATGCCTTCGTCGATCCGGCCTGAGGCATCGAGAGCATGCGTGCCACCATCGTTCTGGCAGATACCAACGTCGTCAGCGAGTTCGGCAAGAAAACGCCTGACACGCAGGTCATGCGGTGGCTAAAGTCGGTGGAGTCGTTGGCCATCTCGGCTGTCACACTGGAAGAAGTTCACTTCGGTCTGGCCTGGCAACCCAACACCCGCAAATTGGCGTTGTTCAACGCCCTGGTGGAGCGCTTGCATGCGGTGTACCCCATTACGCCCAGCATTGCGCAGCGCGGCGGCTTGCTGCGCGGGCAGTTTCAGGCCCAGGGCATCATGCGCAGCACCCCCGATATGTTGATTGCCGCCACCTGTATCGAACATCAATTGGTGCTGGCCACCCGCAATGTGCGTGACTTCATGGGCTGTGGGGTGCAGGTGCTCAACCCGTTTGAGCCACAACTGCAATGATTCCTGACTTCACAACGCTCGACGCCCTGCGCACGCACCACCCAGCGTGGCGCTTGCTGCGCTCGGACCATGCAGCGTTGGTCGCGAGTTTTCTGCATCGGGTGTTTGTGGTGCCCAACGTGCGGGTGATGGCGGCGGCGGATCTGGCCGAGGCGCTGGAGGATGAGTTGTACGCACTGCATCAGATGCTGGGTGAGGGCACGTTTCCCAAGGCTGGGCTCGATTACCTCAATGACTGGGCCGCACCTGACAAAGGCTGGCTGCGCAAGTTCTACCGTGCCGGCACGGACGAGGCACAGTTCGAATTGACGCCAGCGACAGAGAAGGCCATTGCCTGGCTGGCGCAATTGTCCGAGCGGCAGTTCGTCGGCACCGAATCGCGCTTGCTCACGCTGTTTGATTTGCTCAAGCAGATGAGCGAGGGCAGCGAGGCCGACCCGGCCAAGCGCATCGCCGAATTGCACAAGCGGCGCGACGAAATTGATGGCGAGATCGCGCGCGTGCTGTCGGGTGATGTGCCCCTGTTGGACGACACGGCGCTGAAAGACCGCTTTCAGCAGTTCATGCAGGGTGCGCGTGAGTTGCTGACAGATTTTCGCGAGGTGGAGCACAACTTCCGCCAGCTTGATCGCCGGGTGCGTGAGCGCATTGCCTTGTGGGAAGGCAGCAAGGGCGCATTGCTTGAAGACATCATGGGCGAGCGTGATGCCATTGCCGACTCGGACCAGGGCAAGAGCTTCCGCGCCTTTTGGGAGTTCCTGCTCTCGAGCCGCCGGCAGGAAGAATTGACGGTCATGCTGGACCAAGTCTTGGCATTGCCGGCGGTGGTCGATCTGCAACCCGACAGTCGCACGCGTCGCATCCATTACGACTGGATGGAGGCCGGCGAGCACACCCAGCGCACGGTGGCGCAGTTGTCGCAGCAGTTGCGCCGATTTCTCGATGACCAGGCCTGGCTGGAAAACCGCCGCATCATGGACATCCTGCACTGCATCGAGAGCAAGGCGCTGGCGCTGCGTGGTGCGTCCCCGGTCGGCAGCGTGATGGAAATGGCCGAGTCGAATGCGGACATTGAGTTGGCGATGGAGCGCCCGCTGTTCACACCGGCCATCAAACCCGTGATTGCCGATCTCTTGCTGCAGGCCGGTGATGAGGATATTGATCCTGCTGTGCTGTTCGACCAAGTGGTGGTGGTGGACAAAGCGCGACTCACGCGCCATATCCGCCACGCCTTGCAAGACCGGGCGCAAGTGAGCTTGAGCGAACTGGTGGCAGCACAGCCTTTGCAGCAGGGCCTGGCCGAGTTGGTGGCCTACCTCCAGTTGGGCAGCGAGGCGTTCGGTACGGTGATCGACGAGGACACGCTTGAACCGATTGTCTGGCAAGCCCTGGCAACCGACGGTATGCCGCTGATGCGCCGGGCACGGCTTTCACGGGTGATATTCACGCGCTGAACAAGAATGAAAGAACGAGGCAATTGATGGAAGAAGACTATGTAGACACAGCACCGGCTGCGGCGCCAACTCCTGATTTGTCGGTCCTGCTCATCAGTTTGCTCAGGACTGTGCTCTACCGTGAGGGTGACGAACGGCTGTGGGCCGCGCTGCTGAATTTGCAGGCGCGGGTGCGCGACTACGTGGCGGTACTCAACCTTGATCTGGTCCTCGATGAGGCGGAAGGCTATGCCTTTCTCAAGAGCCGTCCGGAGCCGACCGACGACGACGCGACCCCGCGCCTGCCGCGACTGATTGCGCGCCGGCCATTGTCGTTCCCGGTGAGCTTGCTGCTGGCCTTGTTGCGCAAGAAGCTGGCCGAGTTTGACGCCGGTGCCGGCGACACGCGGCTGGTACTGAGTCGTGACGAAATTGTTGAGTTGGTGCGTGTCTTCTTGCCCGATCGCTCGAATGAGGCGAAGTTGATCGACCAGATCGAGACCACGATCAACAAAGGCGTTGAACTCGGCTTTCTGCGCAAGCTCAAGTCCGCAGGTGCAGGCTCGACGACCGGACCCGCCAGCTATGAAGTGAGGCGTATTCTGAAAGCCTTTGTTGATGCGCAGTGGCTGGCCGAGTTTGATGCGCGGCTGCTCGCCTACCAGTTGCAGTTGTCGGGCGTTGTGTCTGCCCGGGAGGGTCAAAGTCATGACTGACGCGCAGGCGCCAGGCCTGGACTTTGTCGCCGACGACACCTTGTCGGGCTATCGCCTGACGCGCCTGGAAGTGTTCAACTGGGGCACTTTTGATAGCCGTGTCTGGACCCTGCAACTCGATGGCCGCAACGGTTTGTTGACTGGCGACATCGGTTCGGGTAAATCGACCCTGGTCGATGCCATCACCACGCTGCTGGTGCCGGCGCATCGCATCGCCTACAACAAGGCTGCCGGTGCCGACAGCAAGGAGCGCACGCTGCGCTCGTATGTGCTTGGCCACTACAAGTCCGAGCGCAACGAGGTCACAGGCGCGGCCAAGCCGGTTTCACTGCGTGACCACAACAGCTACTCCGTCATTCTGGGGGTGTTTCACAACGCCGGATACGACCAGACGGTGAGCCTGGCGCAAGTGTTCTGGATGAAGGACGCCCAGGGACAGCCGGCGCGTTTCTACCTGGGGGCGGAACGCGCGCTGTCGATCGCGACCGATTTCGCCAACTTCGGCTCCGACATTGCCCAACTGCGCAAAAGGCTTCGCGCGCTGGGTGCCGAGCTGCACGACAGCTTTCCGCCCTATGCGGCCTGGTTCCGGCGTCGCTTCGGTATCGAGAACGATCAGGCGCTGGAACTGTTTCACCAGACGGTATCGATGAAGTCGGTGGGCAACCTGACCCATTTTGTGCGCAGCCATATGCTCGAGCCCTTCGATGTTGCGCCACGCATTCAGGCCTTGATGAGCCACTTTGATGATCTCACCCGCGCGCACCAGGCGGTGCTCAAGGCGCAGCAGCAAGTCGAGTTGCTTACGCCGCTGGTGACAGATTGCAGCCAGCACGCCACGCTGGTGGCGGAGGTTGAAGCGCTGCGCCGTTGCCGCGAAAGCCTGCACGCCCATTTCGCTGCCTTAAAGTTGGGTTTGCTCGATCGTCGCTTGGGTTTGTTGGCGCAAGAGTGGGAGCGCGTGGACGCTTCTGAGCGACGGCTTGACATCATGCACGAGGAACAAGGCCGGCACGTTAACGAACTCAAGCGCGCCATTCATGACAACGGCGGCGACCGTCTGGAGCGCCTGGGCGCAGATATTCGCAAAAAGGAGCTGTTGCGGGATGCGCGCAAGAGCAAGGCGGCACGTTACGGCGATCTGGCTGCTGTGCTGGACGAGGCGGTGGCGGCGGACGCTTCGACATTTGCAGCGCAGCGCGGCCAGTTCAAAGCCTGGCGCGAGGCGGATCGCAATCGAGATGCCGATTTGCAGAACGCCCGGACCGAACACGGTGTGAGCTTGCGCCAAGGCAAGCTCGAACACGAACAGCTGTCGGCTGAAGTCGACAGCCTCAAACGCCGGCGCAGCAATATCGATGATCAGCAGATCCAGATTCGCGCTGAGCTGTGTGCGGCCTTGGGTCTGAACGCGCAGGACATGCCGTTTGCCGGCGAGTTGATCCAGGTTCGCGACGATGAGCGCGACTGGGAAGGTGCAGCCGAGCGTATGCTGCGCGGCTTTGGTCTGGCACTGTTGGTGCCCGATGCACACTACAAGGCCGTGGCGCAATGGGTCGATGACAGCCATTTGCGGGGTCGCCTGGTGTATTTCCATGTGCGGGCGCGCAAGGCCGGTGAGTTGGCCGATCTGCACCGTGACTCCTTGGCCCGCAAATTGGCCATCAAGCCCGATTCAGCGCTGTACGACTGGTTGGAGCGAGAACTCGCGCATCGCTTCGATGTGGCTTGCTGCGCCACGCAGGAGCAGTTCCGGCGCGAAACGCGTGCCATCACGCGCGCCGGTCAAATCAAGGACCCGACCGGTCGCCACGAGAAGGATGACCGGCATCGCATCGATGACCGCAGCCGCTACGTGTTGGGCTGGAGCAATAGCGCCAAGATTGCGGCGCTGGAGCACAAGCGCCGCCAGCTGGAAACCCGCCTGGGCGAGCTGGGCAGTCAGATTGGCAGCATTGAGGCTGAGCGTGCCGGTCTGGCAAGTCGGCTTGACGCACTGACGCGCCTGGAAGAGTTCGCCGATTTCGAGGAACTCGATTGGGCCAGCGTGGCCACGGAGATTGCAGCGTTGTTTGACGAGCGGTCCCGATTGGAATCAGCTTCCGACGTGCTCAAACAGTTAAATGATCGCCTGCGCGAACGCCAACAGTTGCTCAAGCAGTCCGATACCGAACTGCAGGACGCGCGCGCCAAGCGAGCCAAGATTGAACAAAGGCGCGTCGATGCCCAGGAGTTGCAACAGCAAACGGCGGCACTGCTGCGAGATGGCGTTGTTGATGAAGCGCTGGCGTTGACGCTGGAGACGATGTGTGGCGAAGCCTTGGGTGAGCATCAACTCAGCGTCGAATCCTGTGACAACCGCGAGCAGGACGTGCGCAACTGGCTGCAGACGCGCATTGACGGCCAAGACCATCGGCTCAAGCGACTGGCCGAGAAGATCATCAAGGCGATGGCCTCCTTCAAGGTGGCGTTCAAGCTTGAAACAGCCGAGATCGATGCTGGTCTTGAAGCGGCCTTCGAGTACGAAAACCTATTGCGGCAACTCAATCGCGATGATCTGCCGCGTTTCGTTGCCGATTTCAAGAAACTTCTCAACGTCAACACGATCAACGAGATTGCCAACTTCAACGCGCAACTGGCGCGCGAGCGCGAGACCATCAAGGAGCGCATTGCCCATATCAACAAATCGCTGGGCGAGATTGACTACAACCCTGGGCGCTACATTGTGTTGGAGTCGCAGGCCAGCCCGGACGCCGAGATTCGGGACTTTCAACAGGAGTTGCGTGCCTGCACCGAAGGCGCGCTGACAGGTTCCGATGATGCCCAGTATTCCGAAGTGAAATTCCTGCAGGTCAAGTCCATCATCGACCGCTTCCGGGGACGCGAAGGCTTGTCTGAGCAGGATCGGCGCTGGACCACCAAGGTCAGCGACGTGCGCAACTGGTTTTTGTTCGCGGCCAGTGAACGCTGGCGCGAAGACAACAGCGAGCATGAGCACTATTCCGATTCTGGTGGCAAGTCCGGTGGCCAGAAAGAAAAGCTGGCCTATACCATCCTGGCGGCCAGCCTGGCCTACCAGTTCGGTCTGGAATGGGGCGCGGTGCGCTCGCGCTCGTTCCGCTTTGTGGTGATCGATGAAGCCTTCGGTCGAGGCTCTGATGAGTCCGCACAGTATGGGCTGATGCTGTTCCAGCAGCTCAATCTGCAGTTGCTGATCGTCACGCCACTGCAGAAGATCCACGTCATAGAGCCCTTTGTCTCCAGTGTCGGCTTTGTGCACAACGAGGGCGGCCGCGCCTCCAAGCTGCGCAATTTATCCATCGAAGAATACCGGGCCCAGAAGGCGGTGATTGCGCAGCAGAACCCAGCGCAGGAGCCCTTGTGAGTTGGACTACGTCCCGGGACTTGAAGGCGCAACTGCTGCGTTTGTGGCAACGCGGCGAATTGCTGCGCGATCTGGTGACCGGCGATGTCCGCTTCCCCTTGCGTTTGATACTCAAGACGCCAAGTTCTGCCGATATCACGGCTCGCTTTGATGGGGTTCGCGCCTGGGCCGCAGAACTGGCCAGCGCCCGTTCCTTGCGCATCGAGTGGCAGGAGCTTCGCCACCGCGTTCAGGGTGTTCAAAAGATACCCGCCAGTGCCTGGGTCGATACCGTCGAGGATGCGCTGAACTTGCTCGGCAAGCGCAAAGAGTGGGTCCGTTTTTCGACTCAGGTAGAGGCAACCCGGCAAACCCATCCGGCCTTGTTGCCCTGGCTGGAGAAGCGCCCGCTGCAAGCCCTGGAACGGGTGGACGAATGGCCTCGCTTGCTGGCGGTGGTGAGCTGGCTGACGCAACATCCAAGCCCCGGTATCTACCTGCGCCAGGTGGACTTGCCAGGCGTGCACAGCAAATTCATCGAAGCGCATCGCAGCGTGCTGGCCGAGTTACTCGACTTGGCGCTGCCCACTACCGTTGTCAATGTCAGCAAAACCGGCCTTGGCCAGTTTGCGGCCCGCTATGGTTTTCTGGACAAGCCTGTGCGCATTCGTTTCCGGGTGCTTGATCCAGGTATTCAGGCGCTGCCCGGTCCGCTCTGCCCCGACGTTAGCCTGGATGCCGATAGCTTCAGCCGGCTCGACCTGGCAGTGCACCGTGTCTTTATCACGGAGAACGAAACCAACTTTCTGGCATTCCCGCAGGTCCGTGACGCCATTGTTATCTTTGGTGCCGGTTACGGCTGGGAGGCGCTGGCGCGCAGCCAATGGTTGAAAGCCTGCACCCTGTATTACTGGGGCGACATCGACACCCATGGCTTCGCTATTCTGGATCACTTGCGAGCGCATTTTGATCACGTTGAATCGCTCCTGATGGACCGCGCAACCCTCGACGTGCACGCGCCTGTATGGGGTGCTGAGGATACGCCAATACAGGTGGATTTGCACCGGCTGACGCCCGAAGAGCGCGCGCTCTACGATGATCTGCGCGACAACCGCATTCGCACTGGCCTGCGCTTGGAGCAGGAGCACATTGGTTTTGGCTGGCTGAGCCATCGATTGCGCAGTCTTGTTGGCGACCATACTGAGGTCACCGCACGCGCGTTGCCATGAGTCCATCACGAGACGGTATCCAACCCTAATCCCTACGCCCGCTTACCCATGATTGAACATTCCACACCGCGCCTCTTGCAGGGCGCCTCCAACTTCCGTGATCTGGGCGGCTACCTTATTGCCGATGGTCGCCGCGTGCGTCGGGGCTGGGTCTTTCGCTCGGATCATCTGGCCGGCTTGACGGCGGATGACGTGGCGCTATTGCAGTCCCTGGCGCTGAGCCACAGCATCGATTTCAGGGGTGTGGCAGAAAGCGCTGCGCTGCCCTACAGCATTCCTGGCGTGACGAACCTGGCATTCTCGATCGAACCGACCGTGGTGCAGCGCCTGCGCGTTCTGCTGGATGCGGGGCAGATACCGAGCCGCGAAGAGACCGTGGAGTTGATGTGCGAGACCTATCGGAACTTTGTGCACGAGCACGGCCCCACCTTTGCGCGCTTCCTGCGCCATCTGCTAGCGCACGCGGCGCCCGTGGTGTTCCATTGCACGGCCGGTAAGGACCGCACCGGTTTTGCCGCCGCGCTGCTGCTGGCTATCCTCGGTGTCGAGCGCGACACCATCATGCAGGACTACCTGTTGACCAACCAGCTCTACCGCCGCAGCGCCGCACTGGAGGAGCACGGTCCGGCGCACGTGATGGAAGTGGTGTGGCAGGTGCAGCCGGTCTTTCTGCAAACGGCCTTCGACGTGATTGATCGCGATTACGGCGGCCTCTCGCGCTACCTGGCCGGGCCTGCTGGTATGGCGACCGACGAACTGGCGCAATTGCGCCACAGACTGCTGGAACGCTGAGCCAGGGTCGTCATAGTGAGACCGCAGGCCGTGGTGATCCACGCCCCCGATTTGTCATCCCGGTTCGGTCACGCGTTTGAGCGGCAGCAGAAACCAGCCGAAGGCGAGGGCCTGCGTCACCAGCAGCAAAGCGAAGCTGAGCCGAAAGGCTTCGGCCCGCGCCATGCCATTGGCGGCGAAGGCTTCCACCGCCGCACCAATGCCCCATTGCAGGCCGAAGGCGCCGGCAAACATCATGAGGTTGAAGGCCGTATTGACGCGGCCCGACATGCTGACTGCAAAGGCTGCAGACAGCTGCGAATAGGCCAGGGTGCCGAGGCTGAAAGACAGACCGAGCAAGGGCCATAGAAAACTGGGCGGCGCCAGGTCCAGAATGATCGCAGCCTCGGTCAACAGCGCAAAGCCCAAGCCGGTGATCAGCAGCACCCTGGGCTTGATGCCTCTTCGAATCAGCCAGGCCGTGCAACTGGCGATGAAGATATAGCCGCTCAGCATCGCCGACCCCATCAGGAACAAGACCGTGGCCGCATGCGAGCGCGATGCACCGTTGACCTCCATCATCCAAGGCACGGCCCACAGGCCCTGGATCGCCATGAAACCGCCGGTGGTCAGGCAACCCTGCGGCGCGTAGCGCCAAAAGACAGGGTTGCCGAATATCCGGCCCAGCGTCTGAATCTGCTCTTTAAGCGATTCCTGATGACCGCCGTCCGGGTGATCCGGCACCCGCATGACAAAGCCGGCCGTCAGCACCAGCAGCGCAGCAAAGAGATGGAAGATGCCGCGCCAGCCAAGGATTGGCAGCGCGGCTTCGGCCGGCACGCTGGCCGACAACGCACCCAGGCTGCCGGCGATCATGATGGTCGCCGTCAGCGCCGGCAGGCGCTCGATGGTGGACCATTGGCTGAAGGCCTTGAAGCTGGCCATCAGGCAGGCCGAGACGCCCAGGCCGATCAGCGCGCGGGCCAGCACCAGTGCTGCCAGTGACGTGCCAAGACCGAACAGGGCGCAACCCGCAGCGGCGACCAGCAGCAGCGCGGCCTCCACGCGGCGTGGACCAAAGCGGTCCAGCAGCAGGCCGAGCGGCAGCTGAAAAAGGCCGAAGGCAAGAAAGTAGGTGGAGGTCAACAGGCCCAGGCCAGTGGCCGTGATGCCCAGATCGCGCATCAATTCGGGAGCGATCACGGCGTTGATGCTGCGCAAGCCGTAAGACAGGAAATAGCCTGCAGCATAGGCCGGAACCAGCCGGCGCCAGAGCTTGATGTGTTGCGTCAAGGTGCTATTTCTTCGGCTTTTTGCGGGATTGAATGATAGCGACCAGCATACTGACGACGAAGATGATGATGAATGCGCCCAGCATCAGCAAGGCCGCATCGGCCAGCGCATCGGGTCCGGCTGTAGTGCCAGCTGCGGCTTTCGTGCTCGCCTCTGTGGAGGCCTTGGTTTCAGCGCTCAATATGCTCATGATGTTCCTCCGATATGAAAGGCGATGTTAACCCGCCGCCTGGATAGCGCTGGCGGCCTCACAGGCTCGCCAGCATGGCAAGAACCGCGGCTGCCATCATGAGCGTTGCCAGCCAGCCCAGCAGTTTGAGTCGGCTGGTAATGACGAATTGGCCCATGATGTCGCGGCGGACTGCCATCAGCATCATCACGACCATGATCGGGACCGAGATGACACCGTTGATGACGGCGCTCCAGTACAACGCCTTGATCGGGTCAATGGCCGTGAAGCCCAGTGCGATGCCGATCAGGGTCGAGACAGCGATGATGGCGTAGAACTGCTTGGCGTTTTGCGGCGTGAATTCAAGGCTGTTCTTCCACTTGAAGGCGCCTGCCATGGCATAGGCGGAAGAACCGGCCAGCACCGGTATTGCCAACATGCCGGTGCCGATGATGCCGGCGCTGAACAGCATGAAGGCAAACTCGCCTGCGATCGGTCGCAGCGCCGCTGCGGCCTGCGCCGAGGTTTTAATTTCGGTGACGCCATGCAGATTGAGTGTCACGGCGGTCGTCAGGATGATGAAGAAGGCTACCAGATTTGAAAACCCCATGCCGACCCAGGTATCGATCTGGATGCGCCGCAGATTGGCTGGCGCCTGCTGCGGCGAGCGGGTCAGGGGCTGAGCCTGCGCATCGGCTATCTGGTCCTCCACTTCCTGTGACGCCTGCCAGAAGAACAGATAGGGGCTGATGGTGGTGCCGAATACGGCCACGACGGTCGTGATGTAGCCGCTCTGCCAGGTAATCTGTGGCCTTAGCGTGCTGACCAGCACCTGCGCCCAGGGAATGTGCACGACAAAGGCCGTCGCCACATAGGCCAGCAGGGTCAGTGTCAGCCATTTCAGGATCCGCACATAGCGTCGGTAGGGCACGAAGACCTGCAGCAGCAGCGATACCAGGCCGAAGGCCACGGCGTAGACCTGGGCCGGGCCGTCGATGATCAGTTTCAGGGCCTCGCCCATGGCAGCGACATCGGCTGCGATGTTGATGGTGTTGGCGATCAGCAGCAGTCCAACCACGCTGTACAACAGCCAGCCCGGGTAGTGGCGCCGGATGTTGGTGGCCAGTCCATGGCCGCTGACACGCCCGATGCGGGCGCTGACCATCTGAATACCGACCATCAGCGGGTAGGTGAATAGAACCGTCCATAGCATGTTGAAGCCGAACTGCGCGCCGGCTTGCGAGTAGGTGGCTATGCCGCTTGGATCGTCATCGGCCGCGCCCGTGATCAGCCCCGGGCCCAGTTTTCTGAGCCATGAGGTATTCGGGTCTGGCGCTGCGTCGTTCTCGCTCTGCATGGCCTCAAGGATAAGCGCAGCCGGGTTCGCGCGTCGCCAATTTGATGTCACATGGCAACAAAAAAACGCAGGGCGCCGGGTTGCCCCGGCGCCCTGTCTTCAAGCGCTGGTCCGCTTACTTTGCAGCAGAAGCAACAGGTTTTGCGGCATTGGCCTTCTTGTGCTTGACACCCGCGTGCTTCTTGGCCTTGTGCGCCTTGGGCATGCTGGCTGCGTCAGCCGCAGCCGTTGCCGCCGGTGTGGATTTCTCCGCAGACTTCGCTGCAGCGGGGGCTTGGGCAAAGGAGGCGACAGCCACAGCAGACAACAGGCTGGCAGCGATGAGGGACTTGATATTGAACATGATGATTTCACTCTTAAAACAACAGTCGCAGTAGCTCCGACCATCTCGAGCGAGCCCGAATATTCTTCAGGCTTGCACTCAAAACGCGGCGTGGGCGACGGCGTTGACCAGAGATACTTTTCTTTACAACAAGTGCCAAACTGCGCACTGCGTTTCATCCCGTTTATGTGTCCAAGCGAACCGACGCTTACAAGAATATTTTCTAGCATCTGCGTGTGAACTGGCCCGATGGTCCACCCATCGCATTCAAGCTATTCAATCAAGGGGTTTACATGAACCAGAAAAACTACCAGTTGCTTACGCTGGCGCTGCTCCTCGGCGTCAGTGCCGGTGCTATGGCGCAAGGCATGTCCATGACCGAGTACAAGGCGAGCAAGCGCGCCATCGTGTCCGAGTACGCGGCCGTCAAGGTGGCATGCGCCGCCGCGTCCGGCAATGCCAAGGACATCTGCGTCGCCGAAACCAAAGGCAAGGAAAGAGTCGCCAAGGCCGAACTGCAAGCGCGTTACAAGCCGAGTCTGCAGGCACACCACAAGACACGCATGGCAACGGTGCAGGCTAACTACAACCTGGCCAAGCAGCGTTGCGATAATCTGGCCGGCAATCCAAAAGACGTGTGTGTCAAGGAAGCGGCGGCGGCCCTTAGCGTCGCCGAAGCCGATGCCACGGTGCAGTTGAAGACGGCGCAGGCGAAAGCAGGCATCGGCAAGGGCTAGTACGAGTACAAGGGCACCAGCCGGCCATGCGAACGCCGCTGGTTTGGCGCAATGCGTGTCGCGTGAGCCATGCACGCGTGAACGACTATCTGAACATATGCGATGGATCCTGAGATTGAATCTGCATCGGGCTACGTAGAACGGCGTGCCTTGCTGTTGCTGCTGCTGGCGGTCACGCTGGCGCTGGCTTACATCCTGACACCGTTTTACGAAGCCGTGCTGTGGGGCGCGATCATTGCGCTGCTGTCGGCCCCGGTTTACCGTTGGCTGTTGCGCCGGCTCCGTGGCAAACCCAACTTGGCCGCGTTCCTGACGCTGCTGCTGGTGCTGGTGATCGTGATCCTGCCAGTGACGCTGGTGGCAGCGACGCTGGCGCGCGAAGCGGCGCTGGTCTATCAGCGGCTGCAATCGGGTGAATTGAACCCTGCGCTTTACTTTCACGGCGTGTTTGACGCGCTGCCGCTCTGGATCAAAGCACTGTTCGAGCGTTTCGGCATGGCTGACTTCGCTGCCCTGCAGCGCCGCACCACAGCTTTGCTGACACAGGGCACGCAGTTCATCGCGACGCAGGCCGTTAGCGTTGGGCAGAACACCTTTGCGTTTCTCGTCAGTCTGTGCATCGCCCTGTACCTGGCTTTCTTCCTGATACGCGACGGTGAAGCCGTGGTGCAGGCACTGCGCAGCGCGATACCGCTGGCGCCGGCGCACAAGGCCGAATTGCTCGACAAGTTCAGCACGGTGTTGCGCGCCACCGTCAAGGGCAACTTGCTGGTGGCAGTGGTGCAGGGTGCGCTCGGCGGCCTTGCGTTCTGGTATCTCGGCGTTGGCGGCGCCTTGCTGTGGGCCGTGTTGATGGCCTTTTTGTCGCTGCTGCCGGCCATCGGCGCAGCCCTGGTCTGGTTGCCGGTGGCGCTCTACTTTCTGGCCACTGGGGCGATCGGCGAGGGTATTGCACTGATTGTCTACGGCCTGCTGGTGATCGGCCTGATTGACAACCTGTTGCGGCCGATTCTGGTCGGCAAGGACACTGGCATGCCGGACTACATCGTGATGGTCACCACCGTCGGCGGCATGGCCGTGTTTGGCATCAATGGATTTGTGCTGGGGCCGCTGATCGCCGCGATGTTCATCGCGGTCTGGCATATCTACGTCGCGGCGCAGGGCAGTTCGCGTCGAAGCTGAATTGCGTTATTGAAGCGCTGGACCCGGCCCGGCCGGCCTGGCGACAGCGCTGCGCTGCCAACCGCAAATTCATTTCGATCTGCGTTCGATAACGAACAGAGCTATTCCATTCGAATCAGCACACTCAAGACCTCGACGCAGCGCAATGGCCTTTAGGTGCGTTTGCAAAGAGGAAGTGTTCGGCCCGCCTGCGAATTCATTC
>CAIXNB010000228.1 GCA_903920695.1 uncultured beta proteobacterium | reverse complement strand
GGCCACCCGCCAGGGACTGCGCGCCTTCGTAACCGAGTTTCTTGGCGATGCCAACGGCGCGGTTGGAGCGTGCACCCGACTGGCAGACCAGAATCAAGGGCAAGGCCTTGTTCTTGACCATGGCAGGCAATTTTTCTTCCAGTTGGTTCAGCGGAATGTTCTTCGCGCCGCCAACGTGGCCGGCCGCATATTCATTGGCTTCGCAAACGTCGACGACGACCGCCTTCTCCCGGTTGATGAGTTGCACCGCGTCCGTCGCGCTCAAACCGCCGCCGGTGGCGCCTTTGAGAACAGGCCAGAACAGCATGCCAGCCGAGGCCAGCGCCACAGCGATCAGCGTCCAGTTGTCGATAACAAATTTCACGTGTTTCCTTAAATATTGCTTTGAGAACAGACCCGGCGGATCGAATTAAGCGATCATTTTAGAATGGAGCCCCCTGCCCCACATTCAAGCCCGTCATTTTCCCGGCCCCTACCCCGAAATACCACCATGTACAAGCTCGTCCTCATCCGCCACGGCGAATCCACCTGGAACCTCGACAACCGCTTCACCGGCTGGACCGATATCGACTTGACCGCCACTGGCATTGAGCAGGCCAAAGAGGCTGGGCGCCTGCTCAAGGCCGAAGGCTACGAATTCGATGTCGCCTACACCAGTGTCCTCAAACGCGCCGTGCGCACCCTGTGGCTCGTGCTTGACGAGATGGACCGCATTTGGCTGCCGGTGGTCAACAACTGGCGCCTCAATGAACGCCACTACGGCGCCCTGCAGGGCCTGAACAAGGCCGAGGTCGCCAAACAGTACGGCGACGCCCAGGTGCTGCAATGGCGGCGCAGCTATGACACGCCGCCGCCGGCCCTGTTACCGACCGACCCGCGCTGCGAGCGCTCTGACCCGCGTTATGGACCCGATCAGGTGCCCCTGACCGAATGCCTGAAGGATACGGTGGCGCGCGTCATGCCATTCTGGAATGACACGCTCGCACCTGCCATCAAGTCCGGCAAACGCGTGCTGATAGCGGCGCACGGCAACTCGATCCGTGCCATGGTGAAATACCTGGACCAGATCTCGGATGACGACATCGTGGGCCTGAACATCCCGAACGGCATTCCGCTGGTCTATGAGCTCGACGAGAACCTGAAACCGATCCGCCACTACTACCTGGGCGATGCCGAAGCAGCAGCCAAGGCGGCTGCTGCCGTGGCGGCCCAGGGTAAAGCTTGAGTAAATCGGGAACCTCCCCTGCAAACCAGACTCCAAGCGTGTATATTGAAGAGAACATGGCCTATGCGGGAACTGCCCGCTGAGGCACAAAGTGGGCAGATTCTGTCCTCAACCAATTTAAAGTGATATGGGTCCCAAATTGAAAACTGCAGGCTGGATTTCGGTCGGTGTCATCGCTGGCGCCCTGACCACCATTTCGCTCCAGACCGTGGCGCGCGGCACGCTGGCGCCGCTGCCGCTGGAAGAGCTGCAGCAACTGGCCGCTGTTTTCAGCATGGTCAAGAGCAACTACGTGGAGCCGGTCGACGACAAGAAACTCATCACCGACGCCATCACCGGCATGGTCAACAGCCTGGACCCGCATTCGCAGTATCTTGATAAGAAATCACTCAAGGAATTCAACGAGGGCACCACTGGAAAATTTGTTGGCGTCGGCATCGAGATCGCGCAGGAAGACGGATTGATCAAGGTGGTCTCGCCAATCGAAGGCTCACCCGCGTTCCGCGCCGGCATCAAGCCCAATGACCTGATCGTCAAGATCGATGACACGCCGGTCAAGGGTCTGACGCTGAGCGAAGGCGTCAAGCGCATGCGCGGCGAGCCCAACACCAAGGTGCTGCTGTCGATCTACCGCAAGGACGAGAGCCGCACTTTCCCGGTTCTGATCACGCGCGAGGAGATCCGCACGCAATCCGTGCGCAGCAAGGTGATCGAACCCGGCTATGCCTGGATTCGCCTGAGCCAGTTCCAGGAACGCACGGTGGAAGACTTCGCGCGCAAGATCGAAGAAATCTACAAACAGGAGCCCAAGCTCAGGGGCCTGGTGCTGGACCTGCGCAATGACCCGGGCGGTTACCTCGATGCGGCCGTCGCGGTGTCGGCGGCCTTCCTGCCGGACAACGTGACCATCGTCTCGGCCAATGGCCAACTGGCTGACAGCAAGTTCGTGCACAAAGCCTCGCCTGAGTTCTACCACCGCCGCGGCGGGCCGGATCCGCTCAAACGGCTGCAGGAAGTCACCAAGGGCGCCCTCAAGACGGTGCCACTGGTGGTGCTGGTCAATGAAGGCTCGGCATCGGCCAGCGAAATCGTGGCCGGTGCGCTGCAGGACCACAAGCGCGCCCGGATCCTGGGCAACCAGACCTTCGGCAAGGGCTCGGTCCAGACCGCCGTTTGTCTCGACCCGGCGTTTCGCATGGACAACTGCCCGACTGCCGGCCTGAAACTCACCACCAGCCGCTACTACACGCCGAGCGGCAAGTCGATCCAGGCCAAGGGCATCGTGCCCGACGTCATGGTCGACGAAACTGAAGAAGGCAATCTGTTCGCCGCGCTGCGCACGCGCGAGGCCGACCTGGAAAAACACCTGAACAATGGTCAGGGTGTGGAGCAAAAGGACGAGGCGCGCGAGAAGGCGCGTGAGGAAGCACGCATCAAACTCGAGGCCGAAATCAAGAAACCGCTGGCCGATCGCAGGCTGCCGGAATACGGCTCCGAGAAGGACTTCCAGTTGATCCAGGCGCTGCACCAGCTCAAGGGGCAGCCCGTCATGGTCAGCAAGACATTGGTTGAGCGCAAGGAAGAAAAGAAGGAAGAATGAGCCCAGCATGAGGGACGAGCAGCTCCTGCGCTATTCGCGTCACATCCTGCTCAACGAAATCGGAATCGAGGGCCAGGCACACATCCTGACCAGCCACGCGCTGATCATCGGCGCCGGCGGACTCGGTTCACCGGTGGCACTCTACCTCGGCTCGGCCGGCGTTGGCCACATCACGGTGGTCGACCACGACACGGTGGACATGACCAATCTGCAACGCCAGATCGCGCACAGCATGGCACGCGTCGGCCAGCCCAAAGTGCTCTCCGCGCAGGCCGCGATTGCCGCCATCAACCCCGAAGTGCAAGTGACGCCGGTGCTGGCGCGCGCCGATGCCGCGCTGCTCGACACACTGGTCGCGCGGGCCGACGCGGTGCTGGACTGCTGCGACAACTTTGCCACGCGCCAGGCCATCAACGCCGCCTGCGTCAAGCACCGCAAGCCGCTGGTCTCTGGCGCGGCCATTCGCTTTGACGGCCAGATCACGGTCTATGACGCGCGCGACAGCGAGTCGCCCTGCTACGCCTGCGTCTTCCCGCCTGACACCAGCTTCGAGGAAACACGCTGCGCCACCATGGGCGTCTTTGCGCCGCTGGTAGGCATCATCGGTTCCATGCAGGCAGCCGAAGCGCTCAAGTTGATCAGCGGCGCCGGGTGCACGCTCACTGGCCGCTTGCTGATGCTCGATGGCCGCGCCATGGAGTTCACCGAAGTGCGCATCGCGCGCCAGGCCAACTGCCCGGTTTGCGGCAACCACCACTGATTCCATTCCCAAACCATCCCTGTCGTTGTTGCTCAGCCTTGCCGTGCTAAAGCACTGTCTGCGGCTTCGCGCCTACACAGAAATGATTTGGAAATGGAATAACAAGTTCCCGTCAGCGTGTAACAGCATGACAGGAGCCGTGCCGTTTGCGAAACGCGCGTGGCGACTCGGGACGCTGCGCGGCAAACACCCCCACCCGCGCTTGACGCGCATAGGCTTCCTCGGCCGCATAGGGACCGGGCCGGCCGCGCCAACCATAGGTCCAGGCATAACCGGCACGCACCATCTGCGCTGCCAGGTCCTTGCCATCAAGCCGAACCGTCGCCAGGGCGCGGCCATAGCGATCAAAGTACGTGACGCTCACCGTGACACGCCGATGCAGCGCCAATTGCGCCAACAAGTCGCGCGCCGCCTTGCCGCCGTGCTGGCAGATCTCGGGCGCGTCAATGCCCGTCAGGCGCAGTTTGTGCACGGCCCCGCCACCATCGGGCTGGACCCAGAGTGTGTCGCCATCGGTGACATAGGTGACCTGCCCGCCAAATGTTTCCAGCGCCTGCGCGCTGCCGGCCAGGCACAGCATGAGCAGCAGCAGGCAGCGGAGAATCATGGCGAACTCGGCCTAATGATCGTCGCCATCGTAAATCCACATCGACTGCGTGGCCCCGGCGATCTCGAAACCGCACTTGCGGTAGAAGCCAACGGTTCGGCTGTCGGAGACGAGAATCTGCTGGTGAAAATCCGCGTAACGAGCTTTAAGTCGTGCCACGATTCTGGCGCCGATGCCTTGGCCGTGGTGCGAAGGCAAGACCAGCAGGTGCGGGTAATACACGACCAGATGCCCGTCGGAAATGGCGTTGCCCAGACCCAGCAGCGTCTCATTGTCCCAGGCGGAAACGACCGAGTGGGAGTGGCGCAGCGCCGCCAGCAAAGCGAGCGGCTTCGTGGTCGAAGACCAGCGGTTGGCGGCGTAGAGCGCGACCACCTGGTCCTGGGGCAACTCAAGCGCGTCGGATAGTGTGATGGGCATGGTGCAAGCAATTGTCAAGATTGAAAAAAGGCTCGGTCATCTGTCGGGAGACCGATGCTGAAATCTACATCGCGCAATGGACAAAAACCGACCCGTCCATGCACAGACTGCGGCAGGCTTGTGAATTTCATGAAACACCCAGGTCGAACGCTGATGTGGTCATGAGTTGCACCCTGGGGCCAAAGCTGCTGATCGACGACAACGTGACATTGTGATGCGCGATGATTTGCGCCGCCGACAGGTGTTCATTGCTGAGCGTGGAATGCGCATCGGAGACCAGGACGACCGGGTAACCCAGCGCCAATGCGCGGCGCGTCGTCGTGTCAACACAGTACTCGGTTTGCAGTCCACAGATGATCAGGCGATTGACCGTGTTTGCCTTTAGCAACCGCTCAAGGCCGGTACGCAGAAACGAATCGGGTGTGGTCTTGCGCAGCAGCACGTCACTGCGGTCGCGGATGATGCCGGCAGCCAGTCGCCATCCGTCCGAGCCATGCTGGAGCGGACCGTCTTCGGCCTCATGCTGGATGAACACCACCAGCACATTGGCAGAGCGTGCCGTGGCGGTCAAAGCGTTGATCCGCTCAATGACCCGCTGGGCCTCAAACACTTCGTACTGGCCTTCGCAGAGGGCACGCTGAACGTCGATGATCAGGAGAGCAGATTGGGTAGGCATGGTGTCGAAGAGAAAATTCAGGTGCCACTGCCCTGCAACCCGGCTACGGCGTTGACCGCATCGGGTTCGAGCGTCAACCCAATATGGTTGATGCCCGGCACCAGCGTGACCGGCCAGTTCTTGCCCTGCTTGCGCACAATGCCTTCAAGCTGGTCGGCGTAAAACACTTCGTCACTGGCGCCGGCCAAAACCGCACAGGGCTGGTGTGCAGCCCTGATCGTGGCTTCATAATCCATCGGCGGCCGGAAATTTTCTGCCAAGGCGAACGAATACTCGGGCGTCAGAAACTCCCTCGCTTCGTCGTCGAGCGCGAACATGTTCACGGGTAGCTGATGGTCCCATTCCAGCCCGAAGCACCGTGCCCTCGTATGTTCAACGCGTAAACCGCATAGCCTGCCCTGGCAAACCCCTGGGCAAGAACGTGCATACGTAAACTCGAAGCTGATGAACCGTGGATCAAAACGACACTTCCAATTGGCTTCGAACCCACTGGTCCCTGGTACCGATAGGCCAGCGCGGCACCGTCCTTGGCCGTGAATGTCCGCAACACCGGCAAATCGGAAAAATCAACCGATTTGAACGCCTCATTGGTACTCGTCATCGCGGGCGGCGGCGACGGCCCGCCGAGCGCCACCATCATCGATCATCGATCATGGTTGCGGCGAAACCATGATCGTGGTCATCGTCATCAAGCGCCGACTTCGGCAAATCGAACTTCACTGTGGATGCTGGCGCTGTCTTGTCGGCAACGTTTGTGGCCGGTAGCAATGCGCTGTTTGATTGCGCCTCGTGCACCACGTCGCTGGCCTGGTCACTGTGGATAGCGAACTTCCAGACAAAGATGAAATCGGATGCGACGGCGCTGCCGTCAAAACGGCGAATCTCATCAAACACCTCGTCTTCGATGAGTGGGGCGTAGCGCATCAGGCCCTCGGCCCAACGCAGGATCACGAGTTTGGTCAGCAGCACATCCGGCGCGCCATGCCGAAGCATCGGCACCAATTCGCAGTCAATCGATTGCGGTGCGATACCACGATGGCGCAAAACACGCGTCAAGGCGAATTGAACCATCTCAGCTTTTTTCTCAGTTCGCCGTAACTTCCGGGCCCGGCCAAAGCCAAAAAATTCAAACATGTTTTTGCCCAACAAATGTGCCCCATTGGAGCCATACTAGTTGATCCAGATCGTCCCGCAATGTCATCCCTGTGGGTAATTCCATCTGCGCCGATTATGTCGGTTTAGCCAAATTGTTGCAGCCGAAGGTGTAACAAAAGCCAACAGTGAAACCGCCGGTGATGCGCTTGCGCTTCACGCTGTGCCTGCGTCACCGGCGCCGGGTTCGGCCGCACTGGCAACCGCGCCTGTACTGAGCTTGCTGAATCGGGGTTGCACTGTGCCATTGAACGCGATCAGTTCAAGGAACATGGCAAAGGGCCGCACCCACAGGCCGGACCGCTTGTAGAGCGGCCGATAGAGAACCATGGGCTCCAGCGATTCGCTATGGCGCGCGACACCGAGAACCTCATACTCGCCACCTTTGTAATGGCGATAGCGCCCCAGTTCGATGCTCGGCAGAGGCGTCAGATCATTCATGTGTTTGCACGCCTCATTCCATGGGCTCCACAAGATGCGCCCGATTGGCTGCGGCCGCATAGGGCTCAGGCCAGAACTCGGCTAGCGTTGTGATTTTGCCGCCTTCAACGGTGAAGAACGAAATGGCCCGGGCCGACTGCACGCCGTCCGTGACCGATACGTCGGACACCGCCTCGCTTGCGCCGCCGGCGAGCCGATTGATGACGAACCGCCATGGGCCGTGCGCCGGGTACGCGTGGTTCATGCGCGTAAAGTTTTCAGCGCCACGAATCCGTTCCATCGACTGCGGCCACCCCAGCACAAAGCTTGGCGCAAGAACTGCAGCCAATGCGTGGAAGTCGTTCGTGGCCATGAGGCGCCAGAACTCGCGCGCGACTTTGACGACGGTGAGCGGGTTCAAGGTACTGACTCAGGGCCGCGACGCTTGGTGGCTGGGCGACTTGATTGCTTGGCGACGCCCGGCTCTGCCAAACGGCCTGTCACGTACTTGTGAAGAACGCTGGCGATCAGCGTCTGGTACGGCACACCCTCTTCAAGCGCCTTGACCTGAATGTCGCTCAAATCACCCGATGAAAGGCGGATGTTGACCCGGCGGTCCTTGATGGCGGTAGCGCGCGCAGCCGCCTTGAATTTCGCCAACTCTGCCTTGGTAGCAACTGATTTCAGTTGGCCGCTTTCAAAGGCGCTGAGGACTTCGTGTTCGTAGGCGTCAATTTTCGACATCTGTTTCACCTTGATTCAAATAGTCCCGGGTTGCCTTGCGGCTCGGGATCACAGTCTTGAGAAAAAAATACTCCTCTTCCTCAACAAACGGCACCAAATAGACGTAGTTCTCGCACGCGACTACAAGAACACGCTGCCTGGGGTACTTCGTCTGATTCGGGTGCGCCAAAACGTCCAGCAACCCACCCACCTCAATTGCAACAACAATGCGCTCAAACGAAATGCCGCGCCCTGCACTGAGGGTCTCGTTCTTTGCCGGGTTCCAGCGAAATTGCTTCATGGAGGCAGTTTACACCGGTGTGTGCCTTTTGTCATCAAACTGTTGCGCCCCAACACCAGCAAACTCAAACCGGTCACAGCCTGCCGTACCCCCCGCCACCCGGCGTAGAAACCTCAAACACATCACCGGCCTGCATCTGCGCCTGCCCGATGTGGGCCAGTTCTTCGACTGTGCCGTCGGCGCGCAGCACGCGGTTGATGCCGACCTGGCCGGGCAGGCCACCGGCGGCGCCGAAGGAAGGATGGACGCGGCCATTGGACAGGATGCTGGCCGTCATCGGCTCCAGGAAGCGCACGCGGCGCACGCCACCGTTGCCGCCGTGCCAGTGCCCGGCGCCACCGGAGCCGGCGCGGATTTCGTAGCTGTCCAGGCGCACCGGAAAGCGGAACTCCAGCACCTCGGGATCGGTCAGGCGCGAGTTGGTCATGTGCGTCTGCACCACGTCGGTCCCGTTGAAACCATCGCCGGCACCGGAGCCGCCCGAGATCGTCTCGTAGTACTGGTAGCGCGCATTGCCGAAGGTGAAGTTGTTCATGGTGCACTGACTCGCCGCCATGACGCCGAGCGCACCGTACAGCGCATTGGTGATGCAGCTTGAGGTCTCGACATTGCCCGCCACCACGGAGGCCGGTGGATTGGGGTTGAGCATCGAGCCCGCTGGAATGATGACTGACAGCGGTTTGAGGCAACCGGCATTGAGCGGG
Organism: uncultured beta proteobacterium; assembly: GCA_903920695.1. GTDB lineage: Bacteria > Pseudomonadota > Gammaproteobacteria > Burkholderiales > Burkholderiaceae_C > Rhodoferax. The sequence continues at coordinate 16,635 of CAIXNB010000228.1, read as the reverse complement.
ATGTCGTCATCAACCAGGCTGCGAAACACGTAGAGCACGGCGGCCATGCAGACCGCTGTGGGCGCATTGAAGTTGTTGCTCTGCTGGGCCGAGGTGCCAGTGAAATCGATCACCGCGCTGCGCTCGACGGCATTGACGCGGATCGCCACCTGGATCTGTGCGCCGTTGTCCAGCGGCAAGGTATAAGCGCCATCCTTCAGCCGCGTAATGACGCGGCGCACCGATTCCTCGGCGTTGTCCTGCACATGGCGCATATAGGCCTGCACCATGTCCAGACCGAAGTGCTCGACCATCTTGCGCAGTTCCTGCACGCCTTTCTCGTTGGCGGCAATCTGCGCCTTCAGATCCGCCAAGTTCTGCTGTGGGTTGCGTGAAGGGTATTGACCACTTTGCAGCAGCGCGACGATCGCGACCTCCTGCAACACGCCGCGATCCACCAGCTTGACGTTGTTGATCTGCACGCCCTCCTCCTCGATGCAGGTGGAGAACGGCGGCATCGAGCCCGGCGTGATACCACCGATGTCGGCGTGGTGCCCGCGTGAGCCGACATAGAAGCTCGGTTCGTCGCCGAGGTAGACCGGCGTGATGACCGTGATGTCGGGCAGATGCGTGCCGCCGTGGTACGGGTCGTTCAGCACGAAGACATCGCCGTTTTGCATACTGTTGGCGTTTTCACGGATCACGGTCTTGATGCTCTCGCCCATCGAGCCCAGGTGCACCGGCATGTGCGGGGCGTTGGCGATCAGGTTGCCCGCCGCATCGAACAGCGCACAACTGAAATCAAGCCGCTCCTTGATGTTGACCGAATAGGCTGTGTTCTGCAGTTGCAGGCCCATTTGCTCGGCGATGTTCATGAACAGGTTGTTGAACACTTCGAGCAGTACCGGGTCCACCGTGGTGCCGGCGGCAAAGGTCTGCGCGCGCGGCACGCTGCGGCAGAGGGCCAGATGATCAAAGGCCGTCACCTCGGCATCCCAGCCATCTTCCACCACGGTCGTCGCATTCTGCTCGGCGATGATGGCCGGCCCACGCACGCAGTCGCCCGGACGCAGGTCTTCGCGCAGCAGCAGCGCGGCCTGCAACCAGCGCCCGCCGCTGTACATGGGAACGGTCTCGCGCACGACGCCACAGGCGCGCAGATCGCGCCAGGCCTGCAGTTCATGACAAGGCTCGTCCGGCGCGTCGCCGGCGACCACGGCCTCGACCGAGACCGCCTCCACCACCAGCGCCTTGCCCTGCATCAGAAAGGCAAAGCGCTGCCGGTAGGCGGCCTCGAAGCCTGTCACTACGTCGGCGACGATGGTCTCCGGCGTGGCGTCAGCAGCGGGCCCATACGCCACCAGGAGCGCGGCATCGCTGCCCTCGTAGCGCACATGGACGCGTCGCTGCACGGTGACGCTGCCCTGGCTGACCTGCTGGCGCAGCAGTTCGTCACGCGCCTGCGCCGCCAGGCTTTCCAGTTGCGCGGCAATCTGCGATACGGCTTGCGCGTTCAGTTTGAGTTCCACCGCCTGCTCGCGGATCACGCTCTGGTCCGCCAGCCCCATGCCATAGGCCGACAGCACGCCAGCCAGCGGATGCACAAAGACGCTGGTCATGCCCAGCGCATCGGCCACCAGACAGGCATGCTGGCCACCAGCGCCGCCAAAGCATTGCAGCGTGTAGCGCGTCACGTCATAGCCGCGCGCCACCGAAATTTTCTTGATCGCGTTGGCCATCTGCTGCACGGCGATGCGGATGAAACCTTCGGCCACATCCTCGCCCGTGCGCCCGGTCTGCGCAGCGAGCGCCGCGAATTTCTCGCGCACGACAGCGTCGTCGAGCGCCTCATTGGCTGCCGCTCCGAACACCTTGGGAAAGTAGCGCGGCACAATCTTGCCGACCATCACATTGGCATCAGTCACCGCCAGCGGGCCGCCGCGCCGGTAGCTGGCCGGGCCCGGATTGGCGCCGGCACTCTGCGGGCCGACCCGAAAGCGCGCGCCGTCAAACGCCAGGATCGAGCCACCACCGGCGGCCACGGTGTGGATGCTCATCATCGGCGCGCGCATGCGCACGCCGGCAACCTGGGTCTCGAACTCGCGCTCGAACTCGCCGGCGAAGTGCGAGACATCGGTCGATGTGCCGCCCATGTCGAAGCCAATCACTTTTTCAATGCCTGCCATCGCCGCCGTGCGCGCCATACCGACGATGCCGCCGGCCGGGCCGCTCAGGATCGCGTCCTTGCCGGCAAAGGCGTGGGCATCGGTCAGGCCGCCGGAAGACTGCATGAAGAACAGTTTCACACCGGGCATCTCGAGCGCCACCTGCTCGACGTAGCGGCGCAGGATCGGCGACAGATAGGCGTCCACCACCGTGGTGTCACCGCGACTCACGAACTTCATCATCGGGCTGGTTTCGTGCGAGCTGCTGATCTGCGTGAAGCCCACATCCGCCGCAATGGCGCGCGCCGCCACTTCATGCGCGGTGTAGCGGTAGCCGTGCATGAAGACGATGGCGACGCTGCGCAGACCCTGGTCATACTGCGCCTGCAGTTCACGCTTCAAGTGCGATTGATCGAGCGCAACGAGCACATCGCCATGCGCCCCGACGCGCTCCTGCGCCTGCACCACGGCGCTGTAGAGCAGCTCGGGCAGGATGATGTTGCGATCAAAAATGCGCGGACGGTTCTGGTAGGCAATGCGCAGCGCGTCGCGAAAGCCCTGCGTCGTCACCAGCAGCGTGGGCTCGCCCTTGCGTTCCAGCAGCGCATTGGTGGCCACTGTTGTGCCCATCTTCACACATTCAACCTGCTGCGGCGTCACCGGCTCATCGGCGCGCAATCCAAGCAGATGACGGATGCCGGCCACGGCCGCATCCGGGTACTGTTCCGGGTTCTCGCTGAGCAGTTTGTACGTCACCAGCGAACCGTCTGGGCGGCGCCCCACCACGTCGGTGAAGGTGCCGCCACGGTCGATCCAGAATTGCCAGCGTTTGGGTGTGACAGGCAGCAGGTTCATGCGAGTTCTCTCCATATGTGTTCGATCAGGGAAACAATGTGCTCCACCCGCTTGCCGGTGGCTACGGCAACAGCACGGGCATAGGGCGGCATGTTGGTGCATTCAAGCACCAGGGCGGTGATTTCGGGGTGGGCGCGGGTCAGGGCCAGGGCGCCATCGACCACATCCTGCCCAGCCTGACGCAGGTCCATCTCACGCTCGTTGCCGAGGATGCGACGCTGGAACTCGCAGCCGGGCGCCACACCCGCGACGATGGTCGCCGGGTCGGCGCCGACACCGCTCAACTGACGCGCATCGAAGGCCTGCGCATCGATTGTCAAGACGCCACAGCGCTGTGCTGCGAGTTCGGGCTCACACAACCACAACAGGCTCGAACTCAGCAGCGGCACCGGCACGGCCGCCTGCAGTTCGCACTGGTAGCGCGCCAGAAAACCGCAACTGGTGGCGAGCAGCGTGGCGCCCTGTTCCACCAGCTCCTGTGCCGCCACGATGAAGTCCTGCAAAGCCAGTTGCCCGCTGTCGCGCACGACGCGCTGCGGACTGGCGCCCGTGACCGGGCGGTAACGCACGGGTATCTGCAGGCGTGCAAAAGTGTCCGCGTTGCCGATATCACCGAGCGGCCGCGGAAAACGCGTATCGAGCATCAGGACGCCGAGAAATGGCATGCGGACTGCTACAGGCTGGCGGCCGATCTGGCGGCCTGGTCGTAGATGCCCGAGAGCAGTCGCAACAGGCGCGCAAGTTCGCCGATCTCGCGGTTCAGGGCGTCGTCGGCGTTCAAGGCATTGATCAGGCAGGATTCGCGGATGGCGCGGTAACGCTCAACGTACTGGCGTCCGAGATCAGTCGCGGCATAAGTCACTTCCTTGCCGCTCTTGCTTGAGGCCACGACGGCCAGGTTCTGCAGCTTCTTCAAGGAGTAATTGATCAGGTGTGTGTCTTCAACGTTCATGATGAAACAGATGTCGGCCAGCCGCTTGTCACGGGCACGGTGCGTCACATGGTGCAGCACCAGCACATCGAGCGGCATCAGGTCTTTCAAGCCAGCCGCGCTCATGCAATGGGCAACCCAGCGCTCGAAGGCATTGCCGGCCACGATCAGGCCGAACTCGAACTCGCTCATCTCGGCGCTGCGCGGCGACACCAGGTGCGCCGACGAGACAATGGGCGCCTGTGCCGCCTGGGCCGGCAGCGCAGAACCCTTGACAGGACGCTTCTTCGTCATCGATAAACTCCAGACTGACCATCGGACCAAATGAACAGGAATTGTAAGTAAGTAATCTACAATTCATCGACTTTTTGTTGACATTCATGAAACCGCATCGCCTCCCCAGCCCATGAACCAACCCGCCCTGCCCGCCGCCGCCGCGCTGCTGAGCGTGCGCAATCTGAGCGTCGAATTCGCGGTTCCAGGCGGGCGCTTCAGGGCCGTCGACGACCTGAGTTTCGATGTCGTGGCCGGGCGCACACTGGCCATCGTCGGCGAATCGGGTTCGGGTAAATCGGTGACGGCGCAGGCCATCATGCGGCTGACCGATTATTCCGACGGAAAAATTGTCAGCGGCCAGGTGCTGTTCCGCTCAGCGCTCAGCGGCTTGCAGGACCTGGTGCAAGCCAGCGACGCCCGCCTGCGTTCCATTCGAGGCAACGCGATTGCCATGATCTTCCAGGAACCGATGACCTCGCTCAATCCGGTGTTCACGATTGGCAACCAGATCGCCGAGACGCTGATCCTGCACCAGGGTCTGAGCCCGGCCCAGGCCCAACAGCAAGCCTTGAGCCTGCTGGAAAAGGTACGCTTGCCAGATGCGGCGCGGCTGCTCGACGCCTACCCGCACGCGCTATCCGGCGGCATGCGCCAGCGCGCCATGATCGCCATGGCGCTGTCCTGCCAGCCGGCGCTGCTGATTGCCGACGAGCCGACCACCGCGCTCGACGTGACGATCCAGGCCCAGATCCTCAACATCATCCGCGCCCTGCAGCGCGACCTCAACACCGCCGTGATCTTCATCACCCACGACATGGGCGTGGTGGCGCAGATGGCCGACGACGTGGTCGTGATGTGGCGCGGGCGCCAGGTCGAACACGGTCCGGTCAATCAGATCTTCAAGGCGCCGCAGCATCCGTACACGCGCGCCCTGCTGTCCGCCGTGCCACGCCTGGGCAGCCAGCGCGGCCAGGCGCTGCCGCGGCGCATGCCGCTGACGCTGCTGGAGGGCGACCGGTTGATCGAGGTCGGCACCGAGCAGCTACAGGACACGGTTGACCCCGCCGCTCCCCTGCTGACCGTCGAGAAGCTCAGCACCCGTTTCGATATCGCCCACTCACTGCTCGGGCGCGTCACACACCGCGTGCATGCGGTGGAGGAAGTCAGCTTCTCCATTTATCCGGGGGAGACGCTGGCGTTGGTCGGCGAATCGGGCAGCGGCAAGACGACCATCGGCAAGACCCTGCAGCAGATGGTGAAAGCGGCCAGCGGCACGATCCGCTTTGCCGGTCAGGACATCCGCACGCTGGACGCGGCGGGCCGGCGCCGGCTGCACCAGGACATCCAGTACATCTTCCAGGATCCCTTTACTTCGCTCGATCCGCGCAAGACCGTCGGCTTCAGCATTGCCGAGCCCATCATGACGCACCAGCTGCTCAGCGGTCCCGAAGCCGTGCGCCAGCGCCTGGCCGAGCTGCTCGAATGCGTCGGCCTGCGCCCCGAACACAGCCAGCGCTATCCGCATGAATTCTCGGGCGGGCAGCGTCAGCGCATCTGCATCGCGCGCGCACTGGCCTGCAATCCCAAACTGATCATTGCCGACGAATCGGTCTCGGCCCTGGACGTCTCGATCCAGGCCCAGATCATCGACCTGCTGATGGCCTTGCAGGCACAGCACGGGCTGGCTTACCTGTTCATCACGCATGACATGGCCGTTGTCGAGAGAATCAGCCACCGCGTTGCCGTGATGTACTTGGGGCAGATCGTGGAGATCGGCGCTCGCCAGGACATTTTTGAAAACCCGCAGCATCCCTACACGCGCAAGCTGCTGGCGGCGGTACCGGTCGCCGAGCCGGGCCGGCTGATCGACGCGCGCCTGATCGAGGGCGAGATTCCGAGCCCGGTACGCAAGGTCGGCGATGAGCCCGCCATTCACCGTTTCATCGAGGTCAGTCCGGGTCATAGTGTGGCGCAGGCCGTCCTTTGATCTTTCATCGTTTTATCCAGGAGAAGCACCATGAAGTTGAAAACTTTACTCGCCAGCACCACACTGGCCCTCGCCAGTCTGGCAAGCAGCGGCACACAGGCGGCCGGGACGCTCACCGTCGCGCTGCACCAGGACCCCGGCAACTGGGACCCGATTGCAACTTTTCTGGTGTCCTGGGGCGCCGTCGGCGGCCAGGTGTTCGACGGCCTGATCATGCGCACGCCGGAGATGAAGCTGGTACCGGGACTGGCCACCAAATGGGAGTTCATCGAGAAGAACAGCAAGCTGCGCTTCACGCTGCGCCCGAATGTGAAATTCCACAATGGCGAACCCTTCGATGCCGAAGCAGTGAAGTTCACGTTTGACCGGCTGCTCGGCGAAGAAGGCAAGAAGGGGCCACAACAGTCCAATTACAACTCGATCGACAAGGTCGTAGTCGTCAACCCGACCACGGTCGACTTCGTTCTCAAGAGCCCCGATCCGGTGCTGCTGACCAAGCTCGCCGGCTACGGCGCGATGATCGTGCCGCCCAAGTACATCAAGGAAAAGGGCAGCCAGTTCTTCGGCATGAACCCGGTCGGCACCGGACCCTTCAAGTTCACGGAATACAAGCCCAAGGTCAGCGCTTCGTTTGAACGCAACGCAGCCTACTGGGGAGGCGCGCCCAAGCTCGACCAACTGGTCTATCGCTTCATCAGCGAACCTGCCACCCAGGCGGCAGAACTGCAGGCGGGCCGCCTGGACGTGGCCAACCAGATTCCGCTGGCAATGATCGAAACGCTCAAGAAGGACAGCAAGCTGTCGGTCATCAGTGTCGACGGCCCGGTGGCGCTGGCACTGCGCTACAACACGCAGCGCGGCATCATGAAGGACCGTGAGGTGCGCAAGGCGTTGACCATGGCGGTGGACCGCGACGCCATCATAAAGACCATTCTGCTGGGCCACGCCAAGCCGATCGCCAGCTTCCAGGGCGCGCTCTCGTTCGGCAATGACCCGGCCCTCAAGGCGCTGCCCTACAACCCGGTGCAGGCCAAGGCCATGCTGCAAAAGGCCGGCGTCAAGCCCGGCACGCAGATCCAGCTCGACTTCCGTGGCCCTGACAGCAACTTCCGTGAAGTGGCACAGGCCGTCGCCGGTTATCTGCAGGCCGTCGGCATCACCGTCTCGCTCAAGCCGTACGAAACCAATGTGCTGCTCAACGACATCATCCCGAACGGCAAGACCGGCGAGATGTGGCAGAACCAATGGGGCGGCTGGACTTTCGACTACGACAACACGGCCTACGCCATGTACTACACCAAGCAACGCTGGAATCCGTTTGACGACGATGCCAAGCTCAACGCCCTGCTGCACATACAACGCAACACCTGGGACCAGGTGGCGCGCAAGTCCACCCTGCAGGAGATCAGCCGCTACGTGGCCGACCAGGCGCTGGAAATGCCGCTTTACAGCCTGAACACGATCTATGGCCTGAACAAGCGCGCCAAGAACCTGGCGCTGCCGTCGGACGGCCGCTTCCGCTTTGTCGACGCCACCGTCGACTGATCCGGCTACGGATTGAAGGACGGATGAGCGCATGGCCCAATTCCTGATCAAGCGGCTGCTGCAGGCGATCTTTGTCGTGCTGGTGGTGACCCTGCTGGTCTCGTATGCGGTGCGCCTGACGGGCGATCCGGCCCTGATGCTGAGCCAGGGCGCCGGCAGCGTGACCGAGCAGGACTTGCAGAACATCCGCCAGGGTCTGGGCCTGGACCGTCCCTTTCTGGTGCAGTACGCCGACTTCGTGCGCGGCCTGCTGGTCGGCGACTTTGGTCGCAGCTTCATGGGCGGCACGTCGGTCGTGCGCCTGCTCTCCGACGCCCTGCCGGCCACGCTGGCGCTGGCCTTTGTCTCGTTGCTGCTGTCGGTGCTGGTGTCGGTGCCGCTGGGCATCCAGGCCGCCGTCCACAAGGGCAAAGGGCTCGATCAGTTCATCCGCATCATCTCGCTGGTCGGTCTGTCGTTCCCGAACTTCTGGCTCGCCATCATGCTGGTGCTGCTGCTCTCGATCACCTTCCCGCTGCTGCCGCCTTCGGGCTGGGATGGGCCCGTGAGCCTGATCATGCCAGGCCTGACCATGGCCATCATCCTGTCGGCCACCAACGTGCGCCTGGTGCGCACTGCGATGCTGGAGACGCTGTCGGCGCAGTACATCATGGTGGCGCGCAGCAAGGGGCTCAAAGACCGCGTGGTGCTGTACAAGCATGCGCTGCGCAATTGCGCGATTCCGCTGATCACCTACATCGGCCTGCAGTTCGGCAACCTGATCGGCGGCCTGGTGGTGGTGGAGAAAGTCTTCAACTGGCCGGGGCTGGGCACGCTGGCCTTTGACGCCATCGCCAGCCGCGACTATCCCGTTCTGCAGGGCACGGTGACGGTACTGTCCATCATCATCGTGGCGGTCAACCTGCTGGTCGATATTGCCTACGGCCTGGTCGATCCACGCATACGCAGCAAATGAACACCGCGCAAACCACCGTGCCCGCAGCCGCCACACGCTCGATGCAGTGGCGCTCGCTCGAATTCATTCTGGGCGCTGTGCTGACCGGCCTCATGCTGACGCTGGTGCTGCTCTCGGTCTGGCTCTTTCCGGACCGCGGCTCGCTGATGGACCTGAGCGCGCGCCTGACCGAGCCCTTCGTCGGCGGGTCCCATCCGCTGGGCACCGATCCCTTGGGCCGCGATGTGCTGGCGCGGGTGCTGGTAGGCGGTCGCATCTCTCTCATGGTCGGTTTTCTGTCCGTGCTGGGCGCCTCGGCGCTGGGCATCGTGATCGGCCTGATCGCCGGCTACTACCGGGGCTTCTGGGACATGCTGCTGATGCGCTGTGTCGACGTGCAACTGGCCCTGCCCTTCATCCTAGTGGCGTTGACCTTCATCTCGATCCTGGGTGGCGGACTGGGCAACATCATCCTGTTCATGATGGTCGCGCAGTGGGTGCAGTATGCGCGGCTGGTGCGCGGCATGGTGCTGTCGGTGCGCGAGCGCGAATTCGTGCAGGCGGCACGCGCCTTTGGTGTGCGCGACCTGGCGATGATCCGCCACCACATCCTGCCCAACGTGCTGGGCCCGGTCATCATCCTGATGACGCTCAACGTGGCCAACAACATCCTGCTGGAAAGCAGTCTGACCTTCCTCGGCCTGGGGGTCGATCCGCTGATTCCAAGCTGGGGCGGCATGCTGGCCGACGGCCGCACCTACATGCAGACCGCCTGGTGGGTCAGTGTCTTCCCCGGTGTGGCCATCATGCTGACCGTGCTCGGCCTGAACTTGCTCGGTGACTGGCTGCGCGACCGCATCGACCCGACCGGAAAACTCTGATGAACCACACCACGCTGCTGGAACTGAGCCTGCCCCGCACGCTCGACACCTGGGTCGCGCAATTCGAGCAGCCGCAGTGGCGCGGTGCCAAGTTTGAGGGCTGGCTGTTCGAAGGCGCAGCAGAGCGCCGCGCTGCCGAACAGCGTCTGGCACAGGCCGGCGTGCAGGCCCAATTGCGCTGCGCCTACAAGCCCTTGCTGCACTTCTTTCTCGAAGAGATTGATTGCAGCACGTTGGCGGCCGTGACGATCCGCTACCCGGTGCATCCGCAGGCAGCGCCGGGGCGCTTTCTGCTCGAAGCCTACCCGCTGGCCGCGCTGCTAAGCGACTGCCCGCTTGAATTCCTTGCCGGCTCAGACGATTTGCATTACCAGCTCATGCTCACGCATCGCGATGGTTCGACTTTGCAGGCCAAGGTCTTCGCGCCGAACCGCAGCCACCGCGACGCCATCGGCGCCACCCTGCTCTCGCCCACCGGCTGGCTGCGGGCCGCGCTGCCGACCGATGCGGCACCCCGCCTGGACAGCGCCTGCCAGACCCACTACGAAGCAGTCTTCGAGCGCATTGTGCAAGCCGTGGCGCAGCACAACTGGCCGGCGCAGGAACCGTATTTCGAGCGCCTTGACATCCGCGTCGACCTGCCTGGCTTTGAGCAGATGCTGCCGCTGGGCCACGAGTGCATCAGCACATTTGAAGCGCTGCATGAAGACATTTATTTCTCGCTGCTGGAGCTGTTCCAGCAGCGCTCCGGACGCCCCGAAAACGACCGCCGGCTGCAACCCGGCCAGATCGTTCCGGACGTGCGCGCGAGCGACACCACAACGCGCCTGTGCATCAGCCTCAAGCGCTTTGACGTGGCGGCGCAGGACCGGATCGTTGCGCCCCTTCAGGGTCTGCCGCAAGCCCTCGACGCCATCACACTCGCGCCCGAACCGCAGCGCATCGCCGCCGAGATGGAAGCCATGGGCGGCCAGCGCTTTGCCGCCCTGAGCCGCCAGGGCCGCGAAGTGACGGGGCTGTACCACGCCGGAGCGGGCCCGGCCGTGCTGATCAGCGGCGGCCAGCACGCCAACGAGACCTCGGGCGTGGTCGGCGCATTGCGCGCGGCAAAAGCGCTGCTCGCCGCCGGCAAGCCCCACTTCGCGTTGATCGCGCTGGAAAACCCCGATGGCTACGCCTTGCAACGTGAGCTTTGCGTCCAGCATCCGCATCACATGCAGCACGCCGCGCGCTACAGCGCACTCGGCGACGATATCGAATACCGTGACCAGCCGCCGCTTTATGAGCGCGCCGTGCGCGAGCAGGTGCTGGCCATCTCTGGCGCCCAGTTGCACATCAACCTGCACGGCTACCCGGCCCACGAATGGACACGGCCGCTGTCAGGCTACGTGCCGCGCGGCTTCGGTCTGTGGACCATTCCAAAAGGCTTCTTCCTGATCCTGCGCCACCATGCCGGCTGGCAGTCCGAAGGACGCGCCTTGCTCGAAGCCGTCAGCGCCGCAGTCTCCGAGATCCCCGGCCTGCGCGCCTACAACGCGCACCAAATGGCGCTCTACCAGCAGCACGCCGGAGCACTGCCGTTCGAAGTCATTCATGGCTGCGCCTTCAGCCAGACGCAAACAAACCATGGTGGTGCGCCGGTCACCCTGATCACCGAATTTCCGGATGAAACTATAGGCGGTGAGGGCTTCCGGTTTGCACACCGCGTGCAAATGGCGGCGGCACTCGCGGCCCAGCACGCCTGGCTCACACTGGCGCGCAGATAATGGATGCTTGGCCCATGAAAGGGCAATTTTCCGGGTACGTTTGAGACGACTGGCGCGGATTTTGCGTCTATGCTTGGGGGATACACAACTCTCATCATTCGGAGCTTTCATGAAATTCCAATTTGCAGCCATCGCCGCCGTGTTGAGCATCAACGGCAGCGCCTTTGCCCAAACCAAATGGGACATGCCCACGGCCTATCCGGCCAACAACTTCCACACCGAAAACATCACGCAGTTCGCCAACGACGTCGAAAAGGCCACTGGCGGCAAGCTCAAGATCACCGTGCACGCCAACGCCTCGCTGTTCAAGGCGACCGAGATCAAGCGCGCGGTGCAGGGTGGCCAGGCCCAGATCGGTGAAGTGCTGCTGGTCAATTTTGAGAATGAAAACCCGATCTACGGCGCCGACGGCATACCGTTCCTGGCATCGAGCTTTGCCGACAGCCTGAAGCTCTACCAGGCGCAAAAACCGGTGCTTGAAAAACTGCTGGGCGCCCAGGGCATCAAGCTACTCTACACCGTGGCCTGGCCACCGCAAGGCCTGTATGTGAAGAAGGAAATCTCGTCGGTGGCTGACATGCGCGGCGTCAAATGGCGCGCCTACAGCCCGGCCACTTCCACCATCGCGTCCCTGATCGGCGCGCAGCCGGTCACGATCCAGGCGGCTGAAGTCAGCCAGGCCTTTGCCACCGGCGTCGTCGACAGCATGATGAGCTCGGGCTCCACCGGCTACGACAGCAAGATCTATGAGTCGGTGAAATACTGGTACGACACCCAGGCCTGGCTGCCCAAGAACGCCATCCTCGTCAATCTCAAAGCCTTCAATGCGCTCGACGCGGCCACGCAAGCTGCCGTGACGAAAGCCGCCGCCGAAGCCGAAACCCGTGGCTGGAAACTCAGCGCCGAGAAGAACGAGTGGTACAAGACCGAACTCGCCAAGAAGGGCATGAAGATTTTGCCGCCAAGCGCCAAGCTGGCCGCTGACTTGAAGCAGGTGGGCGGCATCATGCTGGCCGACTGGGAGAAGAAGGCCGGCCCCGATGGCCAGGCCATCATCAAGGCCTTCCGCAGCAAGTGATCTCCCGGTCGTCATCGCAATTGCCGCTCTCGTCATTGCGAGCGCAGCGCGGCAATCCATGACTTCGTTGTCATGCCGGACTTGATCCGGCATCCATGCCTTCTGCAGCATGGATTGCGGGTCAGCCCCGCAATGACGATACAGGATTCAATAACCAGAGCACCCATCCATGATTCGAAACAGCCTGAACAAACTCTATGACGCCGCGGCCTGGGGCGCGGCATTGATGATGGTCGGCACGCTGCTGATGGTGGTGCTGGGCATGATCGACCGCTACGTCACGATCAACTTCCGTGGCACCGACATGTACGCCGGCTACTGCATGGCAGCAGCGGGCTTTCTGGCGCTGGCGCACACGCTGAAAAAGAACGAACACATCCGCGTCACGCTGCTGCTCAACGCCGTGCCGCCGCGCGCCAAGAAGGCACTGGAACTGTGGAGCCTGAGCGCAGCCGTGCTGCTGTCGGGCTTGTTCTGTTTTTACGCGATCAAGCTGTCCTACCAGTCCTGGGATTTCAACGACATCTCTACCGGGAATGACGCCACGCCGCTGTGGTTGCCGCAGATCGGCATGGCACTGGGTGCGCTGGTGCTTTTGATCGCCTTCATTGACGAGCTGGTGCTTGAATACCTCGGCCTGCGCGTCACCCTCGACAGCGAAGAAGCGCTACACAACGAATAACAGGAAGTAGAAATCTCATGAGTGAACTTGCTGTTACCGGGCTGCTGATCGGCGCGCTGTTCCTGATTCTGGGCAGCGGCGTCTGGATCGGCCTGACGCTGACCGGTGTCGCCTGGATTGCGATGGAACTGTTCTCCAGCCGCCCGGCCGGCGAAGCCATGGCGCTGACGATCTGGGGCTCCTCGTCGAGCTGGACGCTGACCGCCCTGCCGCTGTTCATCTGGATGGGCGAGATCCTGTTTCGCACCAAGCTCTCCGAGAGCATGTTCAAAGGTCTCGCACCCTGGGTCAACTGGCTGCCGGGCCGGCTGCTGCACACCAACATCATCGGCTGCACCATCTTTGCCGCGGTCTCGGGCTCAAGTGCCGCCACCTGCGCAACCATCGGCAAGATGACGCTGCCCGAACTCACGCGGCGCGGCTACCCGCAGGACCAGATCATCGGCTCGCTGGCCGGTGCCGGCACGCTAGGCCTTTTGATTCCGCCATCCATCATCATGATCGTGTACGGCGTCAGCGCCGAGGTTTCGATCTCGCAACTGTTTGTCGGCGGCATCCTGCCGGGTCTGGTGCTGGCCTCGCTGTTCAGCGGCTACATCATCTTCTGGTCGCTGCGCCACCCGGACAAGATTCCGCCGACCACTGAAACCTTCACCATGGCGCAAAGGCTGTACGAGTCACGCCATCTGATCCCCGTCGTGGGTTTGATCAGCGCCGTGCTTGGCAGCATCTACGCTGGCGTTGCCACCGCCACCGAGGCCGCCGCCGTCGGCGTGATCGGCTCCTTTGTGCTGTCGGCCGTGCAGGGCTCGCTCAACTGGTCGAACTTCAAGGAAGCGCTGATGGGCGCCACGCGCCTGTACTGCATGATCGCGCTGATCCTGGCCGGCGCCGCCTTCCTGACGCTGAGCATGGGCTACATCGGCCTGCCGCGCCATCTGGCTGAGTACGTCTCATCACTGGGCCTGAGCCCCTTCCTGCTGATCCTGGCGTTGACGGTGTTCTATGCCATTCTGGGCTGCTTTCTGGACGGCATCTCGATGGTGGTATTGACCATGGGCGTGCTGTTGCCCACGGTGCAGGCAGCGCACATTGACACGCTCTGGTTCGGCATCTTCATCGTGATTGTGGTGGAGATGGCGCAGATCACGCCGCCGGTGGGCTTCAACCTGTTCGTGCTGCAAGGCATGACCAAGAAGGAAATCACCTACATCGCCCGCGTGACACTGCCATTCTTCTTCCTGATGTGCGCCATGGTGCTGCTGCTCTGGTTCTTTCCGCAGATGGCGACCTGGCTGCCGAGCAAAATGTAAGAGCTGGCCGTCACCCTTATGATGGCGGCACCATGATCTCTGTCATCGCCATCTGCATCGGCGCCTGCCTCGGCGCCCTGGCCCGCTGGGGCTTGGGGCTGTGGCTCAATCCCGGTTCCGTCATCCCGCTGGGCACACTGGCGGCCAACCTGATCGGCGGCTACCTGATCGGCATCTGCGTCGCGGTTTTTCAGGGCCTGCCCGACCTCGACCCGGTCTGGCGCCTGGCCCTGGTGACCGGTTTCTTGGGGGCGCTGACCACCTTCTCCAGCTTCTCGGCCGAAGTGGTCGGCATGCTGGGACAGCAGCGCTACGCCCTGGCCTTTGGCACCGCCGCACTGCACCTGTTTGGCTCGCTGCTGCTGACGGTGGCGGGGATTCAGAGTGTGACTTTATTCGCCGCATCACGCTCCTGATTGCTGACACGTCGAACACCAGCACGAGCCTCAATGGTGCGGGCGCCAGTAGCGGCACCCACTCGATCAGTCCTTATCGTTCAACGGTCCGGTTCCAGCGCGCATTCCACGCCGGACGGTTTTCGTTGATGGCATTCCAGTCCACGACGACAGCTGTCTTCATGTACTCGCCAAATTGCTTGAGCTTGAGCTTGGCATCGTCACCCACAGCGGGGGCTTTCGGGTTCGAAGGAATCTGGTTGCCATGCTGCAGACCGGCGGCTTGAGCCTCGGCCGTCAGCAGGTATTCCGCCAGCTTTTGCGACAGCACCGGTTCGCTGTTGTTGGCAATCACACACTCGCCCACCATCAGCACCACCGAGCCTTCCTTGGGCTGCGCGTACTCCACCGCAATGCCTTTTTCCTGCAGGGTCGCGACGGCAGTGGGCGTCAGCGGCGCAATCGCGGCCTCACCAGTCTGCAGCATCTCGGAGAGCTTGGCCGAACTCGGGATGTACTCAAGCACGTTCGGTCCGATGCTGGTCTTCCAGGCATTGAAGCCAGGCTCGACATTGGTGTCGGTGCCGCCCTTGATGCGGTTGAACATCATGAAGCCGTGCAGTCCAAAGGTCGATGACGGGAGCGACTGGAATACCACCTTGCCCTTGAATTTCGGGTCGGCCAGATCCATCCATGACGTCGGCGCCGCCCAGCCTTTTTCAGTGAACATCTTCTTGTTGTAGGCCAATCCAGTCATGCCCATGGTGACACCGGTGGCCATATCGCCCTTGAAACGCGCCGTCGGATAGACCTCGTTCAAGGCCGCACTGGGCTTCATCTTTTCACACAGGCCCATGCCAACGGCGCGCACCATCACGCCGTCGTCGAGGAACATGACGTGCATCTGCGGCTTGTCCTTGCTCGCCTGCGCCTTGGCCAGTATGTCAGCCGAGCCACCGGGCACAACCACCACCTTGACGTTGTTGGCTTTCTCGAACGCAGGGAAGACATTCTCGGTCCAGGTCTTCTCCATCGCCCCGCCATTCATGCCGATGTACAAGGTCTTGGTTTGCGCGCTGGCCAGCACCGCCGTCAAGGCCAGGGTTGCGATGGCGAGTGGCAGCGCCGCAGGACGCGCCGTCTTGAAAATGGAAGAGCTGTGTTTCATGAAAATCTCCTTTAGATTGAAATAGCGGGTGAACGAACAAGGGAAAACCGCGAAATTGAAAAATCGGTAATCGGCGTACTGCTGGCGCCGTCGCGCACCAGTTCAGCCAGCACTTCGCCCACGGCAGGACCGAGCTGAAAACCGGAGCCGGCAAAACCAAAACCATGAATCAAACCCGGTCGCGTCGCGCTCGGGCCGATGACGGGTTCATGGTCAGGCAGATAGCCTTCGGTGCCGCTCCAGGTGCGGATGATGTAGGCATGGCGCAGCTTGGGCAACAACTCCACCGTTTGCGCCAGCACCAGCGAGATCGCTTCCCGGCTCGGGCGGGCGCGCTCGGCGTCGAGCGCGAAGCCGCGCGAGCCGCCGATGACGCAATTGCCGCGCACGGCCTGGCGTGCGTAGATACCGCCGCCCTCCACGCCCAGGCTCAGGTTCATGAACATCGGCAGCGGCTCGGTCACGGCCATCACCGGATGCATGGCCACCATCGGCACCGGCTCACCAAATTGCGCGGCAATGGCGCCGGACCAGGCACCGGCGCAGTTCAACAGAAACGGCGCGCACAGTTCCAGACCAGCGGTGCTCGACAGGACAAAGCATTTGCCGTCATGCGCGATATCGTCAACCCGACATTGTTCGTGAATGTCCGCACCCAGCCGTGCTGCAGCGCGGGCAAT
>CAIXNB010000227.1 GCA_903920695.1 uncultured beta proteobacterium | reverse complement strand
TTGCTCCAGCTTGATGGCAGGAACTGCACCATGCCCATGGCGCCGGCGTAACTGCCGCGTGCGCTCAGCGGATCCGCGCCGGTGCGTTGCATCAGGCTCAGGAACTGTTCGAGTTCGGCTTTGAAGAAGGCGCTGCGCTCGTCGGCTCGCGGATGGGTGGCCGGAAAATCAAAGGCCAGCGTCGCCAGCGCGTCAATGACGCGGTAATTGCCCATTTGCTGGCCGTAAATGGTCTCGACGCCGAGGATGCCGACCACGATTTCGGCCGGGACGCCGGTTTCCTGTTCGGCCCATTCCAGCGTCGCCCGGTTGTCCCGCCAGAAGCGTACGCCGGCCTTGATGCGGACCGGGTCAATGAAGCGGCTGCGGTAGGCGCGCCAGTTCTTCGGCGTACCTGCGAGCGGTGGCAGGATGGCCTTGGCGATCTGCGGCATGTAGTGCGCCTGCGCAATCGCAGCGCGCACCCAGTCGCGGTCCAGGTTGCGCCGAACCGCGATGTCGTCGGCCGCTTGCATGGCGTCTTCGCGCCGGGCATAGGCGGGGCCCGGCGGTAGCGCCTGCTGTACGGCATATGGCTTCTTCTTTGACTTCTTGGCGGCTTGCGCGGGTGCGGACAAGGCCAGGACCGAGAGCAAGAGCAGCGCGATCAGGAGGTGCCTGGTTTTCAATTGGATCGTGCTATTGGTTGGAGTTGCTTGAATTCACGTCGCAGTGTAGCCAGACTGGCAAATTGCTGGTGCGCTGGTGCGTAGCGCTGCGCTTCCAGTCGCAGCAGCCAGTCCCGCAGCGCCGCAACATGGACGTCGTCTGCCCCGCGCTGCCCGGCCAGTTGCGCGGCCATGGCGCGTGGTGGGCAGTATGGCGTGAGCGTGACGCCTGCTTGCTGCAGCTGCAAGCGGGCGCGCCCCAGCAGGCGCAACCAGGGGTCCTGCCGGCTGCGTTCCCATTGCGTCCAAGCGGCGCCCAGCAGGCTGCTTAGTATCACGCAGCCGATCAGCAAATAGCTCAGATCTTCCCAACTCGGTGCGCTAAAACCGATGCGTCGCAGCAGATCGAACTGGCGGCTCTGGCCGTAGTTCAGTACCCACTGGTTCCAGTCATTGTTGGCAGCGTCCCACAATGCGCGCAGGCGCAGTGGCAGGTCGGGGCTTATGGCGCCGAGCAGCGCGCTGCCGAAGGCGCTGCTCGGTGCCTGCAAGCGTTGCAAGGCGCCAATGCGCCCCGGTGCCACGGCGGCCGTGGGGTCAACCCGAACCCAGCCGCGCTCAGTTAACCAGACCTCTGCCCAGGCATGGGCGTCGCTTTGACGCACAACGAAGTAGCCGTCCACTGCATTGGTCTCGCCGCCCTGGTAGCCGGTGACAACGCGCGCCGGCACGCCAGCGGCGCGCATCAGGATCACGAAGCTCGCGGCGATGTGTTCGCAAAAACCCTGTTTGCGCTCGAACCAGAATTCGTCAGCGCTGTGCTGGCCGAACAGGCCGGGCTCCAGCGTGTAGCGGTAGCCGCCGCGGCGCAGCCGATCGAGTGCGGCGCCGACCAGGGTTGCGCCATCGCCGTTGGCATCGTGGCGCAGTTGTGCGCCGAGTTGCAGGGTGCGTGGGTTGAAGCCAGCGGGTAGGTCCAGGTAATCCTGCAGCCCGGCTGTGTATTGCAGCGGGCCGTGGCGAAAATCGAGGTAACTTTGTGCCCGGTAGCGCAGCAGTTCGGTCAGCGGGCTCTCGCTAAGCCATCGCAGATCGGCCGTCTGGCGTGCTGCGAAGCCAGTGACCTCCGGTGCGTTGGGTGTGGCGTCGAGTACCAGCAACCAGGGATGCTTGTTTGGCTCAAGCGTCACTTGGTAGCCGATGGGCGCGCCAAGCACCTGCAGGTTGGCCACCAGTTGCACAGGCCGGGGTAGGCGCGAACGCAGGCTACGCCACTCGCGGCCATCGAAAGTCGAGAGCACCGGACCACGAAAGTACAGCGCGGCATTGGGCGGCACGGCGCCGTCAAAGCGCACGCGCAGCGCAATACTGTCGTCCAGCGCGAGCTGCGCGATGTTCCCGACCTGCATCGTCGCCGACAGGCCGCTGCGCCCATTCATGGCGTCGGCCGGGACGCCCCACAGCGGGGCCAGGCGCGGAAACAGCAGGAACAACACGAGCATGATCGGCGCCCCGAGCAAGGCCATCGAGGCAGCGGTCCGGGCCGCCTGCGCCAAGGGTGGTTTGCCAACCGGCAGGTGGGCATTGACCAGCGCCGTCAGCAGACCTAGCAGACCGATCAGCATGGCGGCTGCGGTGAGCAGGGATTGCGAGTCGAAAAAGTTGGTCAGCAGCGTGAAAAATCCGAGAAAAAAAACGACGAAGGCATCGCGTTTGGCGCGTAGTTCCAGCATCTTCAAAGCCAGCAGGACCACGATCAGCGTGACGCCGGCCTCGCGCCCGAGCAGGGTCTTGTGCGTGTAGAGGGTGGCGGCAACGGTGAGCAGCAGCAGGCCGAGCAGCCACCAGCGCGAGGGCAGTGCGCGTGCCTTGAGCGCGAGCCAGCCACGCCAGAGCATGAGGCCAGCGGCCAGCAGGCTGCACCACAGCGGCAGATGGCCGACCTGCGGCAGCATGACCCAGGCCATCACCAACAGCAGGAACAGCGTGTCGCGGCTGTCGCGTGGCAGTTGCGTGAGCTGCTTCAGCATAGTGCCAGCGCCTCCAGGCAGCGTCGCTGCTGTGCCTGGCCGCGCGCAGGTTTGATTTCCAGAGCGGGCAGGCGCAAGCCGTAGTCCAGACCCTGTTGCTCGGCCTGCAGCACCCAGGCGCACAGGCGCGAGAGCTGCAGTTCAGGGTCGGTTATGCCGCAGTGCCTTGGGTCCAACCACAGTTCGCTGTGTTGCAGCTGCTGCGTGTCACGGCTCACCAGTTCGTCGGCCCTGGCCATTTTTTTCCAGACAATGGCCTTAAGGGGGTCGCCGCGGCGGTAGGCGCGCACGCCGTCATAGTCGCCCTGGCTGGCGGTATGCGCTGTCGTGGCGCCGTCAGCGCGTGGTTCACCATTGGGCAGGGGCGGGGCGGCAGGCTCAGGCGCTGGATAGACCAGTAGCTGCACCGCTGGCCGCCAGACCGTCCAGACGCGGAAGGTGCCAAGCGGAAAACGTGTTTCCACCGTGATCGTCGGCACGCGCTGCAGGCCGCGGCGCGGGAGGGTGAAGGCTAGATGCAAGCTGGCGCTGCCCAGCGCCGGAACATCGGCCCAGACCCACTGGCCCGACCCCATGAAGGTCAGGCCGATGCCATGTCGTACCGTGCGCCGCCCGCTTTGCAGCGCGACGCCGATCAGCGCGCTGCTGCCGGCGAACTGCGATTCGGGTGGTAGCAGACTCAAGCTCAGGCCACGTAAGTTGCCGTGGCCAACATGCATGCCGACGATGGCGCAGCCGGCCAGCAGGAAGGTCAGCAGGTAGCCCAGGTTGAGCTGGTAGTTGATGGAGGTGAGCAACAGCAGCAGCAGCGTGGCCGCAAGCATGAAGCCGGGGCCGGTCGGCAGGATGTAGACGTTGCGCTGGGTCAGCGTCATGCTGTCACACGGCAGCAGGCGCGATTCCAGCCAGCGCCGGAAGATGGCCGCCACGCCCTTCACGGCAACGGCACGGCGTCAATCATGGCGCGCACCTGTTCGACCGCGCCGCGCCGGGCATCGCTGACGGGTGTCAGGCGGTGCGCTGTGGTCTGTGCCAGGATCGCCTGCACGTCGTCGGGCGCCACATAGTCGCGCCCGCAGAGCAGGGCCTGCGCCTTGGCCGCGCGCAGCACGGCCATGCCGGCCCGCGGGCTCAGGCCCAGCACGAACCACTGGCCAGAGCGCGTCGCTGCGATCAGGTCCTGCACATAGTCGAGCAACGCTGGCGCGGCGTGGATCTCAAGGACCTTCTGCTGCAGTTGCTGGAGTTCAGCGGCGCTGAGCAGGCTGGGCAAGGCCTCCACCATGTCCCGTCGGTCGCGCCCGGCCAGCAGTTCGCGCTCGGCGCCGCGGTCCGGGTAGCCGAGTGAGATACGCATCAGAAAGCGGTCCATCTGCGACTCCGGCAGTGCGTAGGTTCCGATCTGGTCATGCGGGTTTTGCGTTGCAATCACAAAGAAGGGCTCGGGCAGGGCGCGCGTTTCACCGTCCACGCTCACCTGTTTTTCTTCCATGGCTTCGAGCAGGGCGCTTTGCGTCTTCGGGCTGGCGCGGTTGATCTCGTCGGCCAGCAGCACCTGGGTGAACAGCGGGCCGGGGTGGAAAACGAAAGTCTCCTTGCTGCGCTCATAGATAGCAACGCCGGTCAGGTCGCTGGGCATCAGATCGGCGGTGAACTGGACGCGCGAGAACTGCAAGCCGAAGGTTCGCGCCAGGGCGTGGGCCAGGGTGGTCTTACCAACGCCGGGTACGTCCTCGATCAGCAGATGCCCGGCGGCAAGCAGGCAGGCGACACAATCCTGCGTCTGTGTCGGTTTGCCAACGATCACCGTGTTAAGCTGGTCACCCAGTGATTTCAGTTTTTGTTGCGCATTCATGGCGCAACCTTACCAAAAATACTCGAAGAGGGGCGAACACTGTGACGATGACCGGATACTTTACCCATAGCGATTGCTGGAAACATGAAATGGGGCCGGGGCACCCCGAATGCCCGGAGCGGCTCGACGCCATTGAAGACCGCATCCTGATCTCGGGACTGGACGTGGCGCTGGACCGGCGCGAAGCGCCGCTGGCCTCGCTGGTGGATATCGAACTGGCGCATGGCCGACTGCACGTGGCGTCGCTGCGCGGCCTGAGCGACGGTCTGCGCGAGGAAATCGAGGCCGGTGGTCCGACCCACGCCCAGCTTGACCCCGATACTTCCATCAATGTCCACACCTGGGATGCAGCCCTGCGTTCGGCCGGCGCGGCCATGGCCGCGACCGATGCCGTGATCGCAGGCGAAATGCAGACCGCCTTTTGCGCGGTACGCCCACCGGGACACCATGCTTGCCGCGACAAGGCCATGGGCTTTTGTTTTTTCAACAATGTGGCGATTGCCGCCAAGTATGCGCTCGAGCGCCACGGCTTGCGCCGGGTGGCGATTGTCGATTTCGATGTGCACCATGGCAACGGCACCGAGGATATCGTGGCGGGAGACCAGCGCATCCTGATGGTGAGCTTTTTCCAGCACCCGTTTTACCCGCTGGACTGGGCCCATTCCGGTGCCTCCAACCTGGTCAACCTGCCGGTGCCGGCCTACACCAAGGGCATGGACATCCGCGAGTTGATCGAAAGCGCCTGGATTCCGCGACTCGAAGAATTCGAGCCCGAGATCATCTTCATCAGCGCCGGCTTCGATGCGCACCGGGAAGACGACATGGGCCAGATGGGGCTGGTTGAACAGGACTATGCCTGGATCACCCACCGCATCAAGGACGTGGCTCGGCGTCACTGCAAGGGGCGCATCGTGTCCTGTCTTGAAGGCGGTTATGCCCTGAGTGCGCTGGGCCGCAGCGTGGAGGCGCACATCCGGGTTCTGGCCGATGTCTGATGCGCAGGTCACGGATCTCGATAGTTGGATAACAGCGCTGTCCAGGCCGTCGGCTCTGAAGGAACTGGCGGCGCTGGCGTTGTGTGTTGCCCTCGCCTGGGCCCTGGCTGCGCTCGCCGGTCGCGCCGTGGGCTCGCGCGACAGCCGCTCGATTCTGCTTGGCAGAAGCATTGTGGACGGCGTCCTGTTCCCGATTTTGCTGCTGTTGCTGGCCTACCTGGCCAGGGGTTTTATGCTGCGCTGGGCGACGCCAGTGGTTTTCAAGATCGCAATCCCTGTGCTGATCGCGCTGCTCGTGATCCGCCTTGCGGTCAAGGTCCTGCAGGCGGCATTTCAGCAAACACCGCTGGTGCGCCTGCTTGAGCGCAGTATTTCCTGGGTTGCCTGGCTGGCGATGGTGCTGTGGGTCAGCGGCCTGTTGCCGGTGATTCTGGAGGAACTCGACCAGATTACCTGGAAGGTGGGCGGCACCAGCATGTCGGTGCGCACCCTGATCGAGGGAACGCTGACTGCGGGCGCGGTGCTGATCCTCAGTCTTTGGATTTCGTCGGGCATCGAGACACGTCTGCTGCGCTCGGCTACCGGCGGAGAACTCTCCCTGCGTAAGGCCTTGAGCAATGCAACGCGTGCACTGCTGATGTTCGTCGGTCTGCTGGTGGCTTTGTCGGCCGTGGGCATCAATCTATCAGCGCTCTCGGTGCTGGGTGGCGCTATCGGGGTCGGGGTTGGCTTTGGCCTGCAAAAGCTGGCGGCCAATTACGTCAGCGGTTTTGTGATTCTGGCTGAGCGCAGCATGCGCATCGGCGACAACGTGCGGGTTGACGGGTTCGAAGGCTGTATTACCCAGATCAACGCCCGCTACACCGTGATCCGTTCTTTGGCCGGACGTGAGTCCATTGTTCCCAATGAGATGTTGATCACGAGCCGGGTCGAAAACCTCTCGCTGGCCGATACGCGGGTCTGGCAATCGACTGTGGTTTCGGTGGCCTATGACAGCGATGTGTCGCTGGCGATGCGCTTGCTGCAACAGGCTGCTCTCAGCCAGGCGCGTGTCCTGCGCGATCCGGAACCTTCGGTGTCGCTGTCCTCGTTTGGCGCGGACGGACTGGAGTTCACGGTGGGTTACTGGATCGTCGACCCCGAGAACGGTAGCTTGAATCTGAAATCACTGATCAATCTGGCTATTCTTGGCGCCCTGCGGGAAAACAGGATTGAGATTCCCTTTCCGCAGCGGGTGGTGCATACGCGTGGACAATAGAGTCCGGTGTTGGCCAAAGCAGTTTTTCATGCCGCTATAATTTTGAAAAAGCACGATCGTTCTTTTTTGTATTGTTTGCGGATTCTTGACTTGGCGCATCCCGTCTGTCAGTTGAGTCCGCATAAAATCAAAAGTTGACGTGCACGTCAATCGAGATGACGTTTGCCGATCGCCGAATTTTCTCAACTATCTGGAGTTACAACAATGAAAGTCCTGGTCGCAGTCAAGCGCGTGGTGGACTACAACGTGAAGGTCCGCGTCAAATCGGACAACAGCGGTGTGGATATCGCCAACGTCAAAATGAGCATGAACCCCTTTGACGAAATCGCCATCGAAGAAGCCGTGCGTTTGAAAGAGAAGGGCATCGCCACCGAAGTCATCGCCGTCTCCTGCGGCGTCACGCAGTGCCAGGAAACCCTGCGCACGGCCATGGCCATCGGCGCGGACCGCGCCATCCTGGTCGAGACCGCAGCCGAGTTGCAGCCGCTGGCCGTGGCCAAGCTGCTCAAGGCCTTGATCGACAAGGAACAACCCGGCCTCGTCATTCTGGGTAAACAAGCAAT
>CAIXNB010000226.1 GCA_903920695.1 uncultured beta proteobacterium | reverse complement strand
GCACCCAGCAGATGTCCGATTACAAGGTGCCCGAAACCTTCACAATCAGCGCCGAGCCTTTGCCGCGCAACGCCAATGGCAAGTTGCTCAAGCGCCAGATGCGCGATGCCGTTACCGTCGCGGTGCAAAATACTTGAAACCCATTTAACAAAAGGAAAGAGATCATGACCATACTCGTCGCTTATGCACCGCGTCCCGAAGGGCAGGCCGCCTTGGAAAAAGGCATGGAAATAGCCCGCAGCCGCAAGGAACGCCTGGTGGTTGTCAACGCCGGACCGGGCGGCAGCAAGGAAGATGTCTCGCTGGCGGAGGTTTCAGATGTCGAGCGGGTTCAGGCCTTGCTGGCGGCGTCTGGTCTGGAGACTGAATTCAAGCAGTTTGTGCGCGGTGAGAGTGCCGTCTCGGAAATCGAGGCCCTGGTCGATTCGCTGCAGGTTTCATTGCTGGTTATCGGTTTGCGCAAACGCAGCCCGGTGGGCAAACTCATCATGGGCAGCGTAGCGCAGGACATTTTGCTTTCCGTCTCGTGCCCGGTATTGGCGGTGAAAGCAGCCTGATTTCTTGAAAGGATGGATTGGCGAGAAATCGCAAAGCTGTCCTTTTCTTGTGCGCCGTCGTTCCGCCGCGCGCTGGTTTGCCCACTATCATCGCGGGGTTCTTTTCAATAAACGAGGGTGTGGCTATGGACTTGGGCATTGCAGGCAAATGGGCTTTGGTGTGTGGCGCCAGCAAGGGGCTGGGCTTTGGTTGCGCGCAGGCGCTGCTGCGTGAGGGTGTCAACGTGTTGATCGTGGCGCGTGGCGCTGAGGCGCTGCAGGCAGCAAGGGCAACGCTGCTGGCCGACCCGGCGCGTCCGGCCGCAGCAGACGTGCTTGCCGTGGCGGCCGACATCACCACGCCCGAGGGCCGCGCTGCGGTGTTCGCGCAGCGGCGGGATTTCGACATCGTCGTGACCAATGCCGGCGGTCCACCGCCTGGCGATTTCCGCGACTGGGACCGCACGGCCTGGATCAAGGCGCTGGACGCCAATATGCTGACGCCGATCGAACTGATCAAGTCCACGGTGGATGGCATGGCGGCGCGTGGCTTCGGGCGCATCATCAACATCACCTCGGGTGCGGTGAAGGCGCCGATCGACATCCTCGGTCTGTCCAACGGCGCGCGCAGTGGCCTGACTGGTTTTATCGCTGGCGTGGCGCGCAGCAAGGTCGCGGCGCAGGGCGTCACGATCAACAACCTGTTGCCCGGTGCGTTCGATACGGATCGGCTCAAGGTCACGATGCAGGGTGCGGCGCAAAAGAGCGGCCAGCCGATTGAAGCCATCATCGAGGCGCGTAAGAAGACCATTCCGGCCCAGCGCCTGGGCCAGCCGGCCGAATTTGGCGCCATCTGTGCCTTCCTGTGCAGCGTACACGCCGCTTATGTAAATGGACAGAATGTGTTGGCCGATGGCGGCACCTACCCTGGCACCTTTTGAATCAGGTTCTCATCAATCCAATGGAGTTTCTTATGTCCGGTTCCCCTCTGCAGCGCGTGTCACGCGCGCTTCGCATCACCCTCGCGCTTGGCGCCTTCCTGCTCGGCGGCCTGGCGCAGGCGCAGCCCACGGTCATCAAGCTGATGGTCGGCTTTCCGCCTGGCGGCGGCACTGATGCGATTGCGCGCATCCTGGCCGAGCGGCTCAAGGACCAGCTTGGCACGACCGTGATCGTCGAGAACAAGGCCGGCGCCGGTGGCCAGATCGCGGCGCAGGCGCTGAAGGCCGCGCCCGCCGATGGCAGCACCTATTTCCTGTCGCATGACCACAGCATCTCGATCCTGCCGCTGGTCGTGAAGAACCCGGGCTTCGACCCGGCGCACGATTTTGTCGCGGTTGCAGGCTTTGCCACCTTCGTCAACGCGTTTGCAGTTTCCGGCGGCACGCCGTCCAAGAGCATGAACGAGTACGTCGCCTGGGTTCGCAGCCAGGGGGCGGGCAAGGGCACGGTGGGCGTGCCGGCACCGGCTTCGGTGCCCGAGTTTCTGGTCAAGGTGATCGGCCAGAAGTACGGTCTGGACCTGCAGGCCGCGCCCTACCGCGGCAGCGCACCGATGATGGCCGATATGCTGGGCAACCAGATCAATGCCGGTGTCGCTTCGATTCCCGATTTCATCGAGAACCACAAGGCCGGCAAGGTTCGCGTTGTCGCCGTGCTGGGAGGCGCGCGTCAGGCTTCGCTGCCCGATGTGCCGACCTTTGCCGAGCTCGGCTTGGCCGGTTTCGAGGACGTTCCCTACTACGGCATCTTTGCGCCGACCGGCACGCCGAAGGCCGTCATTGACCGCTTTTCCGAGGCCGTGGCCAAGGTCATCGCGCAGCCCGATGTGCGCGACCGTCTGACGGCCATGGGTCTGACCGTGGGCTATATGTCGCCGCAGCAACTCGCGAGCCGCGAACACGCCTACGCCCAGACCTGGGCTCGCATCATCAAGGCCAGCGGCTTTCAGGCTCAGTGAAATGACCCCCACGCTTGCCACTGCCCCGGAATCGGCATTGGCCGATAACGCAAGTGCTGCGTTGCACCTTGCAGGCCGCTGCTCGCGAGACGCTTCGCCCCTGTCGCCTGTCCAAACCTGCTCAAGCAGGTTTGGAGCCGCAGGCTCCAACCCCGCGGGGGTTGGCCCACGCGTGAGTCTCGGAGAGACGACGCGACAGGCTTGGGGCGGCCCGGCGCGGCGGCCGACTGTGCACCCACGCCTTGCGCCGTTGTTCAGGTGCGGTCATTCCAAATGGAACAATCCGCGTCAGCCCTGCGCTGCCGCCTGCAATACCTTGGCCGCCCATTGATTCAGGCTTACGCCGCTGGCCTGGGCCGCGATCAGGGCGGCGCTGTGAATCTCCGGCGCAACGCGCAGCATCAGCTTGCCGCTGGCGGGCTTGAGCGCTTCTTTGCCGCTCTTGGCGCAGTCCGCAATGTAGAAGTCAATCGCATGGTGGAAATCCTGCGTCAACTGCGCGACCGTTTTCCCTTCAAAGCTAATGCTTTGCGTCGCAGGAAGGCCGAGCACCTTGCCCCAAAAAATCCCGTCCTGCTCATCAAACTCGATGCGGGCCGTATAGCCCTTGTAATTCATTGCGCTCATCCTGTGATTCCCAATGCTGTAAGCCACTCTTTGATTTCCCTGATTTGGTAGCGCTTGGCTTCCTTGCCCGGATGCGGTCGGTGGGCGTGCTTGATGCCGTCGCCCAGCAGCAGCGCCACCCGCGAGCCTGCCCCCTCGTGCACTTCGCCGCCCAGCGCCAGCACCAGCGCTTCGATGTCGGAGAACTTGATGCCGCTGGCAGCAGGCTTTCCAAAAATCGCCGAGAGCGTCTTTTTGTGCTTGCTGTTCATGCTTCCAATTGTATCGACGGGCTTCGCCTATGCAAGCACATTTTGATAGCGTGTAGCCGGTATGAAGCCGCAGGCTCCAGCCCGAGGGGCTGGCCCTCGCGTGAGACTCGGAGAGACGACGCGACAGGCTTGGGGCGGCCGGCCGCGCAACCCGCGCGTGATCAAGTTGAATTAGCGCCTTGACGAGACCACGATGCCGCCCATGATCAAAGCGAAGGCCAGCACGTGGTAGAGGTGCGGCGTCTCGGCCAGCACGGCGCTGGAGAGCAGGGCGGTGAAGAGCGGCGTCAGGTTGGCAAAGAAACCGGCCACGGCCGGGCCGGCGCGCGCCACGCCGGCGCCCCAGGCGCGAAAGGCGATCACCGCCGGGCCGACGGCGATGAAGAGCAGCGCCGCCGCTACCGGCCAGTTACACGTGAGGTGCCCTTTGCCCAGCGCCCATTCGCCGGCGGCAAACAGGCCAGACCAGAACAGGCCGAAGACCACTTGCGCCATCAGAAAGGCCGACCAGTCGGCGCGGATGGCCTTGGGTTCCGTGGTCGGGTGTGCCAGCATCCAGCTGTACCAGGCCCAGCCGACCGATGCCAGCAGCACGTACAGATCCCCCGGTACCAGGCGTACCTGCAGCAGCGCCTGCAACTCGCCCCGGCCCAGCACCAGCAGCACACCGATGATTGAGAGCAGCGCGCCGAGCAACTGACGGCGTGAGATCGGCACGTGAAAGAACACGCGCCCGACCAGCAGCATCCAGACCGGTGTGCTCGATCCCACCAGCGTCACGTTCAACGGCGTCGAGGTATTGAGCGCCAGGTACAGCAGCGCGTTATAGCTGCCGACGCTGAGCAGCCCAAGCAGCGAAAAGCGACGCCAGTTTGGCCACAGGCCGCTGCCACGGCGCAGCACCGGTCCGGCCAGCGGCGCCAGCAGTGCGAAGGCGATCAGCCAGCGCAGAAAGTTCAGCGTCATGGGCGACACCAGCGGCCCGATGAGGCGTCCGACCACGGCATTGCCGGCCCAGAGCAGGGGCGGCAAAGTCAGCAATAGGGCGGCGGTCGGGTTCAGTTTCGGATGCATGGCAGGACTGTAGCGCCTTGGCACCGATCAGTTTGATGACCGGGCGACAGCGAGTGGCCAGATTTCATGGCAGGATACGGGCAATTCAACCAATGAGGACACTCCACATGAGTTCATTTCCTTCCCGTGCCATTTGCATCGAGCAACACGGTGGCATCGAGCTGATGAAGCTCGTCAACGTCACGGTCGGCGAGCCCGGTCCCGGCGAGATCCGCATCCGCCATCATGCGGTGGGCCTCAATTTCATCGACGTCTACCAGCGCAGCGGCCTGTACCAGTTGCCGATGCCCTTGCAGCTCGGCATGGAGGCCGCTGGCGTCGTCGAGGCGGTCGGCGCCGGTGTCACGCACCTTCAGCTGGGCGACCGCGCGGCCTATGCCAGCCAGCCGCCGGGCAGCTACTGCGAGCGTCGCGTCATGCCGGCCAAGTGCGTCTGCAAGCTGCCCGATGCGATTTCCTTCGAGACCGGCGCTGCCATGATGCTCAAGGGCCTGACGGCGCAGTACCTGCTCAAGCGCACACTGCCGCAGGGTGGTCTGCAGGCGGGAGACTTCGTGCTGTTCCACGCGGCAGCCGGTGGCGTCGGCCTGATCGCTTGCCAATGGGCACGCGCGCTCGGGCTGCAACTGATCGGCACCGCCGGTTCCGATTCCAAATGCGCGCTGGCCAAGGCGCATGGCGCGGCGCACGTGGTCAACTACGCGAGCGAGGACTTCCTGGGGCGCGTGAAAGAGATCACCGGCGGCAAGGGTGTCAAGGTGGTGTACGACTCGGTTGGCAAGGACACCTGGGACAAGTCGCTCGACTGTCTGGCGCCGTTCGGCCTGATGGCGAGTTTTGGCAACGCCTCCGGGCCAGTGGCGCCGTTCGCACCCGGCATCCTGGGCCCCAAGGGTTCGCTCTACGTGACGCGCCAAACCCTGTTCACCCACATCAGCACGCGCGAGAGCACACAGGCGATGGCTGACGATTTGTTCGAGGCGGTCACCAGCGGCAAGGTGACGATCCGCATTGACCAGCGCTTCGCCCTGGAAGACGTGCAGCAGGCGCACCGCGACCTCGAAGCGCGCAAGACCACCGGCTGCACCATCCTCACGCTTTGAAAGCGCTCACGCTCGACCCGCATTGGCTCGCTGCGCTGAGTGCCAGTGCCGAGCAGGCACCGCTGCGTGTGCGCGTGCCCCTGCTGTGGCGCGAGCATTGCATCGGTTCGGTCGAACCCGATTTTTTGCGCCAGATCGACTGGCCGGGCGCAGACAACGCTCCGGTGCCGGTGCAACCGGATAGCGTCGCCGGTGCATTGGTTTGGCGTGTGACGGGCGAGGCCAGCCACTCGCTGGCGCGGATTGCGCAGGCTTTGCATGTGGCGCGCGCCGGGCGTGTGCGCGAGCACTGGCGCGACGAACAACTCGCCGTCTGCGACGACCACGGTACGCAGGTCGCCACCGTGGAGCGAGGCGTGGTTCGTCCGCTGGGCATCGCGACCCAGGCCGTGCACCTGGTTGGATGCGCACCCGACGGCCGCGTCTGGGTCCAGCAGCGCGCGTTGGACAAGGCCAATGACCCGGGACTCTGGGACACGCTGATGGGCGGCATGGTGTCGGCGCAGGACAGCGTCGAATCGGCGCTGCAGCGCGAGACCTGGGAAGAAGCGGGTTTGAAACTGGAGAGACTGGTTGACCTGCACCGCGGTGGTCAGGTCGTGCTGCGCAAACCGAGCTCCGACGGCGCAGACGCGGGCTATGTGGTGGAACGCGTCGACTGGTACCGCTGCACCGTGCCCGACGGCGTGCAGCCGCTCAATCAGGACGGCGAAGTGGCGCAGTTCGAACTGTTGGCGCCGTCTGCGTTGGCGCGGCGTCTGGAGCGCAATGAATTCACGACCGAGGCAGCTTTGATTCTGCTGGCCGCCCTGGGGGACGTCACTTGACCTGATTGGTTGTTGTTCGAGGTGGGCTGGCGCAGGCGAATGGAAAAATGTGGCATTGTGTGCGCCTAGATAGGCGTACTGGTGATGTATGGCTCTGTTCGCAATAAGTATTGATTTTGTTGCGTTTTTTGGATTTTCAGAGGAGAATTGCGCATGCGCGTTTCTCAGTTCAAAAATCTACTCGCCGAGTTGCCCCGTCTCAGCCCCGAGCAGCT
>CAIXNB010000225.1 GCA_903920695.1 uncultured beta proteobacterium | reverse complement strand
TCTGGACTCGCGTCTGCGCTGTGCTCACTTCTTTGCGCAGACGCGAGAAGAAGGCGGAGCAGCGCTGACCGCCAAGGTCGAGAGCCTGAACTACGGCGAGGAGGGTCTCATATCGACGTTTAAGTACTACCGGGAGCATCCGACGGAAGCCAAGGATGACGCCTACGAGAGAGACGCTAAGACGCGCAAGATCACGCGCCACGCTGGTGAAGAAAAAATCGGGAACAAGGTCTACGCGAGTCGCAATGGGAACGGCGACTCAGCCAGTGGTGACGGATGGAAGTTCCGGGGCCGCGGCCTCATCCAGGTCACCGGCCGTGCGAACTACACGGCGGCGGCGGCCCAGTACGGCAAGTTATACGGTGACGCTGTGGATTTCGAAGCGGACCCCGACAAGATGGGGAATTTTCCCTACACCGTGCGTTCAGCGGTCTGTTTCTGGATCGAACATGGCCTGCAGAACTTGGCCGACAGGGGCGAGACCGATGCGAATGTCGACAGCATCACCCAACTGATCAACCTGAATACCGACAGCTATGCCAATCGCCGCGCCAATTTCAAGACGGCCCACGATGCTTTCAAGGCTTGAGCGTTCACTGAACATCTGGGCCGCTCTGCGGTGCTTGGCTTTGCTTGCTTGGGTAGCCCCGGGTTTTACGAAGGACACGCCGCCCGCCGCTGTCTCGCTTTGTCAAGCCGACGAAGCAGTCCGGTTCTCATGCCCGATCGGGCGCAAGCTGGTCTCGCTTTGTGCTGCCGGGAAGCCTGGTGCGCCGGAGGTCTTGAGCTATCGCTACGGGGCCGTAAGGCACGTGGAGAAGACCTTTGTAGCGAGCACTGACAATGGTCGGCGCTTCTATGGCACGGCGTCGCCGGCCAGGCCAGGCGCTTCTGTGAGCCAGGTCTGGTTCGACCAGGGAGAGACGCGCTACCTGATCAGTGCCTGCACCGGCGGCTCATGCGCGTTTCGAGCCGGGCTGGCCGTATTGCAGGGCGATCGCATACTGATGAACGCCCGCTGCGACCGCGCCGAAGACGTTGATCTGGCCTGGTTTTCGAGCGACTTGGTGAGGTTTGGATCCGGCGCTGCAGACAGCAAGTCCGCTACTTCACTGCTGCAGATCGAAGATGCTGACAACGACATCGTCCGGCTTTATGGGGTAGGTTCCGCAAACGCGCGTTGACGCGCTAAATGCCTCCGGTGCGAATCCCAAGCTTGTGAACAGTGTTCGGCGGAGCGACGACCGGCTCGCGGGCTTGTTGACTGACTACCCCTGGTCGCCAGCGGCGCGCGCACAAGTGTGTGAGATGCCAGGAAGCCGCCGGTGGCCAGCCACGGCAAATGGCCAATGGCGGGTGCCCACCGTGACAAACGCGGAACCACAAAGCGGCTGATTTGTCCTTGGGTGCGAGCGGTCGGTTTGGAGTAGGCAAATCACGAGGCGCTGGGCCCGCTTGCAGCCCTCTGGCGTCACTCCCGGCCGAAATTCCAATGCCTCCTCACGCACAACGCGAATTGCGTTGTGCTCCATTGCTGACTTCGATTTTTGACAATTGTCAGCCGGTGATGTTGGCGAGCTCCAAACGAGGAGCCGGCTTTGTAGGTCAAGGCACGCCAGCATGCGTTCGTCGACGGAATTTTTTTGATCATTTGCGGTGAAGCTACCTAACAGTGCCGGTAGTCGGCTCAAATGCAGCGCAGGCCAACCGTTCACAACGCACCCCAAATCCGGAGGTCACTGTTGAAGCCTAGAATCAAAGCGCTGCACCACACAAGGCTGCAAGCCTTTTGTCTGATTGAAGGAATCTTGCATATGTCATTTCACACTTTTAGAACGATTCAATCGCTGTGCGTGTTCGCAGTGATATTAGCCAGCCAGTCCACCGTATCGGCGCAGGAGCCATCTCAGTCACTGTATGACAGGCAGATGGGCATCATCAAGGGCACGGCGACCGGCATCGTTATCTACAAGGCTCAACCGTCGGCACCATCGGCGCCAATCAGTCCCAAATCCGAGGCAGAGGCAGTGGCCAAGCCATCCGCTGAGTCGGTACCCCAGGCGCCCTCCAAATCTGGATTCTTGAACGTCCTACAACCGCCAAGCGGAACGTCGTTGAGTACAGCAACTCGCCTTGGCGCTGCGGACGGGGGAATACCGCTTCCAACTGCGCGCACGGCAGCGGAGTCGCAAGCGGTACCAGTGGCTAAGCCTTGAGCTCAGCCTAACTCGGCGATCAGTTCGATTTCAACGCAGGCTCCCAGCGGAATCTGGGCTACGCCAAAGGCGCTGCGGGCGTGGGCACCGGCGGCACCAAACACTTCGCCGAGCAATTCGCTGGCGCCATTGGTCACCAGGTGCTGCTCGGTAAAGTCACCGGTTGAGTTGACCAGCGACATGAGCTTGACGATGCGTTTGACGCGGTTCAGGTCGCCGCAGGCGGCGTGCAGGGTGCCCATCAGATCAATGGCGATGGCGCGCGCTGCCGCCTGGCCTTCGACTGTGCTTAGGTTCTTGCCCAGTTGGCCGACCCAGGGTTTGCCGTCTTTCTTGGCGATGTGGCCGCTCAGAAAAACCAGGTTACCGGTCTGCACAAAGGGCACGTAGGCGGCGGCCGGAGCGGCAACCGGTGGCAGGGTGATCTGGAGTGCTTCGAGTTTGGCGTAAATGCTCATGCTGATTCTTTCTGTTGGATGATGTGAAGCCTGGTATCAAAAAACGGTGTGGATTGCCGTGCTGCGCTTGCAATGGCGCCTGGGGGTGTCGTGCTGTGCGGAAATCTCAATGGTTGCGTGGGCCCTGGCTTTGCGATTGTGACTGCCCCAGTGCCGACAGCTGGCCCTGGCGCTGGGATTGTTGCTGGACGGCAGGGCGGCCATCGGTCGCTGCGATCTCGACGACTGGCTCTACCGTGACGCCGACGGTCAGGATGTGGCTGGCGCCGCCATGGATCACGCCGCGCAGCGGTGAAACGTCGGAAAAATCGCGCCCCGTTGCCAGCGTGACGTAGTCTTCGCCCGGCGAATGCCAGCCGGCGCGGTTGTTGGTGGGGTCAAAATCGCACCAGCGTTCGCCCGGCGGCAGGTCGGGCGCGTAGACAGCAACCCAGGCGTGCGAGGCGTCGCTGCCGCGCAGCTTGACGGTGCCGGGCGCAGGTTGCGTCAACAGGTAGCCGCTGACGTAGCGCGCGGCAATGCCCATGGCGCGCAGGCAGGCGATCATGATGTGGGCAAAGTCCTGGCACACGCCCTTGCGCTGCGCCAGCGCCTGCAGCGCCGGCGTGTTGACCTGCGTGCTCTGGCTCTCGTAGACAAAGTCGGTGTGGATGCGCTGCATCAAGTCATTGGCCACCGCCAGCACGTTCAGACCGGCTGCGAAACTGGGCCGGGCGTAGGCCGCAAACTCGGCGTGGCGTGGCACAAAGGGCGAGGCAAAAACGAATTCGGTGGCGCTGTCGAACTGCCCGTTTGAGAGGTAGCGAAACTGCTCGCGCACCAGTTCCCAGGGCCGACTGCTGGCCGGCAGGCTGCGGGTCCAGGTGGCGACCACGCTGTGCGCCACGACATCGAGCAAGTTGTGCGGTGTCTGCAGCGAGAAGAAGCAGCGCGGGTTGCCGAAGACGTCAAGGTTTTGCGTCATCTGCGCCGGCGTCGGGCTGATCTGCAGCGAATGGCTCAGCAGACGCTGATGCCGGTTGCTCACGGGCTGCAGGTACGCCATGTGCTGGGCCGTTTCCACCGCCGGCAGATAGTCGTAGCGCGTCTGGTGCGTGATCTGCAGCTTCATCAGGTTCTCATGCTCTGATTGGTTTCACCCGAGTGCGTGAAATAGGTGGTGCTGATCTCGTTGGAGACGTTGAAGGCGGCGGCCGTGCATTGCAGGAGCAAATCGGTGAGGGCAAAGAAATAGCCGTTTGCCGCGCCAGCATCCTGATCTGCCGCGCCGGTGTGCGGCTGGGCTTCGCACAAGTGCGCCAGATTCCAGGCGTTGGGGTCGGGCACGCGCAGCGACAGGTTGCACAGTTCGCCCGGCGCGCTGCCGGCCAGTTTGGCCAGACGCCCGCGCAGCGTATGGGCCACCCAGGCCAGGGAGCGCGGGTTGTCGCGGTCCAGCACAAGCAGGTCGAGCAGGGCGGCCAGGTCGCGGCTTTGCTGGTACTGGGCGTGAAAGGTGATAGTGCCGTCAAACAGCGCCAGCATGGCCTCGAAGCCGCCCGCTGTATGAACCGAGCCGGTTTGGAAGCCGCTCAGCAGAGAAGCCGCCAGAAAGCCCAGGCGCTCGATGTGGCGGCCCACGCTGAGCAGCCGCCAGCCGTCGTCGCGCGTCATGCGATCGGTCTGGGCGCCGGTGACTGCCGCCATGTGGTCGCTGGTGTTCTTGAGCACCTGCAAGGCCTTCAGCGCTGAATAGTCGCCGGCCCGGTTGTGTTCCCGGCAACGCGCAAACAATTCTTCCTCGGCCCGCACCATGACACGCCAATGCTCCTGCGACAGGCGCTCGCGCACCACGGAGCCGGTCATGCGCAGGGCACGCAGGTAGTAGCCGACACTGGTAGCGCCGTCGCTGCTGCCCAGGCTGGCAATCAGCGAACGCTCGAAGACGCGCCGCGCCTGCATGGCCGACGGTACGCCCGGCAGCACCAGGGTGTTGGCGACGGCCATCTTGCTGAGCCACTCCAGCAGCGGCGGCGAGGATTGTTCCTCGCCATTGAGGCATTCGAGCGTCAGGCGCGCCAGGCGGATCGCATTCTCGGTGCGTTCGGAGTAGCGCCCGAGCCAGTACAGGTTTTCGGCCGCACGGCTGGTGACCAGGCGTTTGCGCTGCGTCAGCGCGGCCGGCGTCAAAGGGGGCTGCAGCAGGGACGTGCCGTCGATGGCGCCGTTTGTCAGCGCCCAGACGTCGGCGCTGCTGCCGCCGCTCTGCATCGAGGCGGTATCGCCGGCTGAACCGGCCAGGCGGGCCAAGCCGCCTGGTAGTACACGCCAGGATTTTGGTCCGTCGGACACCACAAAAACGCGCAGCATGACCGAGCGTGCCCGCATCTGGCCGGCATCATCAGCGCCGGCTTGCCAGGTCGGCATCTGTGATCGCGGCACGCTGCCTTGTACCGTGTAGTCGTCGCTTTGCTGCACGATGCGGCCAGCCCACTCGTCAAGTTCGCGCGTTGTCAGGCCGTGCCCTGGTACACCGTCGAGCTCGGGTAGCAAATGCGAGCAGGGGTAGGTCGCCTTGATGGAACAGTCGCGCAACTGCGGCAAGGCTTGTTCCATGGCCGAGCGCTCGCCGCACCACCACGTTGGGAGGGCCGGCAGCATCAGTTCTTCGCCCAGCAGATCGCGCGACAGCGCCGGCAGGAAACCGAGCAGCGCGGGCGACTCAAGAAAAGCCGAACCCGGCGCGTTGGCCACCAGCACATTGCCGGCTCGGATCGCCTGCAACAGGCCCGGCACGCCGAGCGTGGAATCGGCGCGCAATTCGAGCGGGTCAAGGTACTCGTCATCAACCCGCTTGATCAGGCCATGCACTGGCACCAGGCCTTGCAGCGTCTTGAGGAACAGGTGTTCGTCGCGCACCAGCAGGTCGCAGCCTTCCACCAGCGTCAGACCGAGGTAGCGCGCCAGGTAGGCGTGCTCGAAATAGGTTTCGTTGTAGGGACCGGGCGTGAGCAGGGCCAGATGCTGGTCGGCGCCGGACGGGCTCATTTTCTTCATGCTGTCCATCAGCGCGCGGTAGGTTGCAGCCAGTCGTTGCACCGGCATGGACGCAAAAGCCTGCGGGAACTGGCTTGAGATGGCGATCCGGTTCTCCAGCAGGTAGCCAAAACCGGAGGGTGCCTGGCAACGCTGGCCGACCACCCACCAGTTGCCGTCCGGGCCGCGCGCCAGATCGAAGGCAGTGATGTGCAAATGGGTGCCACCGAGCGGCTTGACGCCGTGCATCGCACGCAGGTAACCGGGGTGGCCCTGCACCAGTGCTGGCGGCAGCATGCCGCGGCGCAGCAGTTGCTGTGCGCCGTAGACGTCGGCCATCACCTGCTCGAGCAGGCGCACGCGCTGCAGGATGCCGGCTTCAATCTGCTGCCAGTTCTCGGGCTCGATCAGCAGCGGGAACAGGTCGAGCGACCAGGGCCGCTGCGGCCCGCCTTCGTCGGCGTAGACGTTGTAGGTGACGCCGTTGTCGCGGATCTGGCGCGCCAGGCTGGTGGCGCGCTGGTTCAACTCGGCTGCGCCCTTGTCTGTCAGATTGTCAAAGAACTCCTGCCAGGGCGCGCTCAGCGCGCCAGTGTGCGCTGGCGCTGCATCAGGGTCCGGCGGTGTAGCCACCGGCGTGGCGCAAGCGCGCAGTTCATCGAAATGCCCGGGCGCGGCGGCGCAGCCACGGGTCAGGGTTGGCAGGTCGGGTTGGCCAACGACTTCGCAGGCCTGAGGGGAGCTGTTTACGTCTTTCACTGACCAGAGTATGCCAGCGCGCCAGTAGCGAGCCCGCCCGTGGCTGCGGCGATGGGCCGTCCACGGTAAGATGCGGGCCCTGCAGCGGCTGAATTTGCTTGGCGCGCAGTGCATGAGAGGTATCCCTTGAAAACCCGTCATTTGTTATTTCCATCCCTGCTACTGGCCCTGCTGATCGGTGGCTGCTCGCCTCAGGATTCGGCCAAACCGGCAGCGGCCGTCAAGCAGGAGATTGCGCTACCGACGGTGGCGGCCCAGGCCAAAGGCTTCGCTGTGGGTGCCTTGATGAGCGCCAACGTGGTCTACGTGTTTTTCGACACCCAGTGCCCGCATTGCGGCCATCTGTGGGAGGCGTCAACCGCCTTGCAGAAAAAAGTCAAGTTTGTCTGGATTCCGGTGCGCATGGGCAGCCCCATCAGCGTGGCGCAAGGCGCTGCTCTGTTGACGGCGGCGGACCCTGCAGCGCTGATGAACGAACATGAAGCCTCGTTGCTGGCGGGCAAGGGCGGCATATCGGCTTCGAGCAGCATTGCGCCCGAGATCGAGAAGAGCATCGCTGCCAATAGCCAGTTGTTGACCAGCTTCGGCGCGGAAGGCGTGCCGTTTGTGGTGGCCAAGAACATCAAGACCGGCCAGACCGTGAGCCGCGAAGGCGCCATGGATGCGCCGGCATTGGCTGAATTCATTGGTCAGGATCTGTGATGACGACTGAATCGGAACTCGAAGCACCGGCTGAGACGCCCTCTGCGACGTCGGATAGCGCAAGGTCGGCAGCAGCGCCAGATGCAGCGCAGAGCAGACGCAAGCACGTGCAACCGGTGCAGCCAGTGTTGGAAAAGCTGTTTGAACTCTATCCGCACTTGTTTGGCGCGGAATTCCTGCCGCTCAAGCTCGGCATCTTTCAGGAGTTGCTGTCCAGCCATCCCGAGCATTTTTCCCGCGACGCATTGAAGGCAGCGCTGGGCGTGCACACGCGCTCGACGCGCTACTTGCAATGCGTTGCCGCCGGCAAGCAGCGCCATGACTTGCAAGGTGCCGCCGTGGAAGCGGTGGCGCCGGAGCATGTCTACTTGGCCATTCTGGAGTTGTTCCGGCGGCGCCAGGCGCGCTCGGCGCAGGACTTGCGGCCCAAGTTGCGCGCGCAGTTGCTGGCTGCCTTCAAGACCTCGGGCCTGACGCGTCAGGACTACCTGACCCGCGTTCAGACCAAAGACGCCGAGTCAACGGTGGCGCTGGAGGATGCTTTTGCGGAACTGGACCAGACCCTGGCGCGCCAGGAAGCCCTGCGCTCAGCCTATGAGAACAGCGGCAAGACGGTGGCTGAATTCGCCGAAATGTACGGTATGGACCGGCGCGATGTGACGCGCGCGCTGGAGGCAAAAGGCTGACGCTGTCATGCCGGACGCCACAAGCGTCATCCCGGACCGGATCCGGCATCCAGTGCTACACGGGCCATGGATTGCGGGCCGGGGCCCACAATGACAATGTCAAAAAACAATGGTAATGCCGCATCCGTTTTTTTTTGCGGTTGCCGCGTAGGGTTCAATGCCTGTGGCCGCGG
Organism: uncultured beta proteobacterium; assembly: GCA_903920695.1. Classification (GTDB taxonomy): domain Bacteria; phylum Pseudomonadota; class Gammaproteobacteria; order Burkholderiales; family Burkholderiaceae_C; genus Rhodoferax. The sequence goes on along the minus strand of CAIXNB010000225.1, from coordinate 26,454 downwards.
TAATGACCGTAGCCGTGGCTGCCGATCACAAGACCCAGGCCCAGGAAGGCGGCCAGTGGCAGATAGTTCGGCGCGGTGTAGTAAGGGCCGTAGCCGTAGTAGCCGCCGTAGTCGTAGTAGAGCGGCGGCGCTGTCGTGACCACGTAGGCCGGCTGCTCGTAGACTGGCTGCGCATAGGTCACCGCAGCGGGCGACGCCGTCTGGCCGTTGGCGGGCGTGACCTGCAGTTGCACGGTGGGGCCGGGGTCATCGGGCATCTGCACCGTGTACTGCTTGCCGCCAAATTCGTAGACCACGGTATAGGCGACGGGGCGGTTTTCGTAGAAGGTCTGCGTGGTGCAGCCCTGTTCGTTGTTACAGACCTGCCGCGGCACCGCGACCTGTTGCAGGATCGGGCTGGCTGAAATGACTTTTCCGGCTTCCTGCGCCAGGGACAAACCGCTGGCGAGCAGACTGGCTGACAGGATCAATAGTTTGTTCATGATGTTTCCTTCTTGAGGATGTCTTTCTGTCTCAATCATGGCGCGCCTGGCGCCGCTTTTGGTGAGAATTCAGTGAAGAATAGGTAAAGATTGTTTCGATGGCAAACTGCACAGCGCTCTGATTTCAAATGGAAGGCCAGCATGACACAAGTACCAGTCCACCCTTACGCATCCAAACCGCTGCTGATCCGGCTGATTCTCGCGCGTCCGCGCCTGCTGAGCTGCTTTGTTATCGGGCTGCTGGTTGGACTATTTCTGCCCGAGGCGCTGGTGCAGCGTTTGATGACTCGCATCATCATCGGCTGGAATGTCGGCGCCGGCTTGTATTTGTTGCTGGCGGCGCGGCTGATGTTCTGGTCGACACATGAGCGCATGCGCACCCGCGCCCTGCAGCAAGACGAAGGCCGGATAGCGGTGCTGGTTCTGGTGATTGCGGCGTCCATCATGTGCATCGGCGCAATCGTGGCGCAATTGGCGATCGTCAAGGACATGCACGGCACGCTGCGCTATGCGCATATTGCGCTGGCCGGGCTCACCATCGCCACCTCCTGGGCCTTTACCCAGGTCATGTTCGCCCTGCATTACGCCCACGATTACTACGTGACGGAAGTCCATGGTGAGCATGGCGGGCTCGATTTCCCCGGGGGCCATCCGCCAGACTACGGTGATTTTCTGTATTTCGCCAGTGTCATCGGCACTTCCGGGCAGACGGCAGACGTCAGCTTCACCAACCGCAAGATGCGCCGTACTGGCATGGTGCACTGTGTGCTGGCGTTCTTCTTCAACACCACGCTGGTGGCGTTGACGATCAACATTGCCTCCGGTTTGTTCTGAGACGCAAATGAAAACCCCGGCGGATTGGGCCGGGGTTTAGCACCGCCTTAGGAGGGATACAGTGCAGGTGCTGAACACCTGAGCAGAAATTTAGCGCGCGGGACTTAACGTTTACTTAACACAGCGCTGCCAAGAATGGATGCGTAGCGGCTTGGCGAACCCGCACAATTGAATCGCTCTTACCTGCTCGGGTAGGGGGGCTTGTTGGCCTTGATTGGCTTGATGGGGCTCATAGAAGCTTGCGCGGCCATTGCTTGTAAAAGGGGAATTTCAATGTCGTTATTCACCATTCGGTCGTTGCGGTCTGCGCTCTTGCCGCCGATTCTGTCGGTGCTATTCCTCGTGCCGGTAACGGCGCAGAACCTGAACACCAATGCGGCGCACTTCAAGATTAATTTGGCTGACAGTGTCTGGCATGTCAATGCCGACGCCACGTCCGCGCTCGACGTTTACTTCGAGCGTGAAGCCTTGTCCGATACCGGGGCTCTCATCGTTGGAAAATATGCGCAGATGGTCAACAAGGCGCTACAGCGTTACGAAGTCATCGAGGCCTATACGCTCAAGGCCGATGGCCGCAAGCTCATGGTGGGCAAGGACGGCATCCAGGTGCAGCAGGGCATTGCGACCGGCGGTACGGGCTTGAGTTGGCCCGAGGCCGAGGTGCATCAGATTACTTTTCCGGATTTGCAAAAGGGTGACAAGTCGGTATGGCGCACCCACCTGACGACGCTCATACCGGCCTTGCCGGATTGGGCGAGTTACTCTAGCCTTGGTATTCCCGGTGTCATCTATGACAGGATGCGTGTCAGGATTGAGGCTCCGCAGTCGTTGGCACTGAACGTTTTCTCCAGCGGCTGGAAGGAGGAGAAGACACAGGTCGGGCAGCAGGCCATCTGGCGATTTGAATTCGCTCAACCCACGGTCCAGTCCGTCGACAACAGCCCGGCCAACACGCTCGCCAGTTACCCGCGCATCTACGCTTCCACCTATAAGGATTCACCCCAGTTGGTGGCCGCCTATGCACAACAGGCCAACGCCAAGGCGATCGTGACCGACGAGGCCAAAGCGCTGGCGGGCAGGCTCGTCGTAGGCAAGAGCACAACGCTGGCCAAGGCAGCAGCGATTCACGACTGGGTGCGCAAAAACATCCGCTACGTCGCCGTGTACCTTGGGAATGGCGGCTGGGTTGCGCATGATGTGGACTGGGTTCTGAAAAACGGCTATGGGGACTGCAAGGACCACGCCCTGCTGTTGCAAACCCTGCTCAAGGCGGTGGAGATTGAGGCGGTGCCGGTTCTGATCAACACCGGCAACGAATACGCGCTGGCGGAACTGCCCTTCGGTTTCAACCATGTCATCGTCTACATCCCGAGCCTGGACTTGTTTGCCGACGCGACAGACAGCCGCATCCCGTTTGGCGCCTTGCCCTGGGCTGACGCCGACAAGCCGGTGGCGGTGGCCCTCAGCGCTGGCGCCAAAGTCATGCGCGCGCCGGCTTTCACGCCAGCCACTAATCACGTCAGGCTGCGCACGCGACTCGATATTGCCAGCAGCGGCAAGGCCACCGGTTCGGTTGAATTTGAATCAACCGGTTTTGCCGCAACTGTGGCGCAAGACCACGTGGCGCAGATTCCCGCTGGCATGGGCGGCATGGCGGTGCAGAAGATACTGGAAGGCAGTGGCTACCGTGGCCGCGGCTTTACGCAATACCCGGCCGTGCAACGTGATACACAGGTGCAAAGCATGAAAATTACGGACCTTGAAATTGACAACCTGCTCGGTGACCCCAATGCCGGTTCCATCAGTCCGCATCCCAGTGTGAATCTGCCGATGTACGTGGTGAGCAACATGGGTGATTACACTGCGCCCAAGCGCGACTTTGCCGTTTTCTGCGTGCCGATTCAGGTGCGTGAAGAGTTTGAACTCCGCTTCGACCCGGCTTTCCAGTTGCTGCGTGTGCCCGCCAGCGTCAAGGAGTCACATGCCGACGGCATCGCGTTTGAAGCGCAGTACACGCGCGACGGCAATACGGTCAAGGGTTGGCGCGAGCTGACGCTTTCACAAACGCGCCATGTTTGCAGCGCCGACGACTATGCCGCGCGCAAGCCGGTGATGAACCGCATTGCACAGCATTTGCGCAGTGGCATCCTGTATCAGCAATAAGGGCGGCAGGTCGGGCGGACGGCTGTCTACAACTCACTGGCGTCGAGCAGCACCTGCGGCTTGTAGCTGACCCGGATCAGGCAGCGGTTCGGCGCTCGGCTGTGCAGGACGGCGATGTCGATGCCGTCGTGGCTCCAGTAGTCGGTCTCGGTCGCGCTGCCCGGCGTGTCAGCGTCCTGGGCTGTGCGTGGCGGACCGTAGCTGGCCTGCAGGCTTGACAGCACCGAGCCGAAGGTCGGTGCCAGATCACAATTCGCCTGGTCGTCACTGAGCGCTTGCGCGACTTCCCAGAGCCGACCTGACCTGAAATAGAAAACAGAATCGAATTTGCCGCCGGCCCATGGCGTGTCGGGCAGGTGCCACAGGCCGCGCACGCCGCCAGGCAGGTTCAGCGCGCGCTTGAGCTTGACGGCTTGCGGCAGCGCGGCTTGGAGTTCGTCCTCGGTCATGCCTGATTGCAGCGGGCCCCACAAGGCCTGCGCCAGTGCCATCGGCGCGCACAGCAGTGGCAGCAGGCCGCGCAGCCAGCGCAGCAGGCCTATCCGTCTCACGCCAATCAAAGGTGCATGGCCGCCAGCGCGCCGACCACGATGCCGACGGCACCGGCACCAAACATGGCGACTTCCAGCCATTTCTTGCGCGTCAGCAGGGCAATCGCCGCCAGTGCGATCGAAACCTGCAGCACGGTGGTGGACTGCGCCCAGCGGTGGTGCTGGTGCATCTGCTCATCGCTCTGCTTGTCCCATTGCGTGGCGTCGGCTTCTAACTTGTCGGCCACGGCCTTGATCTCGTTCTTTTCCTTCTCGTAGCGGTCCACCTTGTCCTGGTACTTGGCCTTGGTGTCGGCGCTGGAGAGGTCGCGTGCGAGTTCGGCCAGCGACTGCTTGGTGCTCTTGGACTGGAAGTAATTCCACTGGTTCGAGGCTTCCGTCTTCTTGATCGCGGCGTTGTTCTTGTACAGGCCCGCATTGGCCTGCGTGGCACCACCCATGTAGCCAAAGATGGCACCGATGGTGGCGATGATGGCGGTGAACATGGCGATCTGGTTGATCATCCCGCCGTGTTCGCCGCCATGGCCGCCCTGTTGCGCGTGCTCGATCTCGTGGTCATGTGGACCGTGTACGTGAAATCCATCTTCAGACATTTCAAACTCCTGTGTGATTCTGATAGGTGACAAAACTGAAACTCAAACCGGTGCTGGAAACCTGGCGCTCGCGCGCGACCTCCACCCACTGCGGCTCGAATTGTGGCGCATAAGCGTCGCCTTCGTAATCGGCGTCGATCTCGGTCACCACGGCCGTGCTGGCCAGTGGCAACGCCTGGGCGTAGATCTCGGCGCCGCCGATGACCCAGGCATCGCTCTCGGGCGGGCACAAGGTGCAGGCCTGCGTGATCGAGTCGGCGCGCTGGGCGCCCTCGGCCTGCCAATCGCTCTGGCGTGTCACGACGATGTTGAGGCGACCGGGCAGCGGGCGAAAGCGCGCCGGCAGCGAATCCCAGGTTTTGCGCCCCATGATCACGGGGCAGCCCATGGTGAGGCGCTTGAAGTGCGCCATGTCTTCGGGCAGATGCCAGGGCAGGGTGTTTTGGTTGCCGATCACGCCATTGGCGGCGCGGGCGAAGATCAGATGCAGTTTCATGCGTTTCCTGTGACTTTCCGGCTCGGCAGCAGCACCGCAGCAATCGCCGCCGCGACGAACAGGATGGCAGCAAAATCTTGCCAGTGCGGCCATTCGCCGACGATCAGCGTCGCGCTCAACGTGCCGACCATCGGTACCGCCATCACGCTCATGGCGCTGGTGGCCGGCGGCAGGTTGCGCGCCAGCACGGTCCAGATGATCTGGGCAAAACCGTAGTTGATGAAGATGCCGTAGAGCAGGCTGGCCCACATGCGATTGGAGAACTGCCAGTCCGGCGCGCTCTCGCTGGCCCAGGCGAAGACCCACAGGCACACGCTGGCAAGCACCATCATCCAGACCGTTAAGGCCTCGACCGGCAGCGTCAGGTGGGCGCGGCGCATCATCAGCGTGCCGATGGCCCACAGCAGGGCGGCCATTTCCATCCAGAGAATGCCGATCGGATGCCCCGACAGTGCGGTGAGTTCGACCGAACTCAACAGTGCGATGGCAATGGCGACCGATACGGCGGCAAAGGCGACGCGGCGCGTCAGCCGCTCGCCGAGGAACAGCACGCTGATCAGCACGGTCCAGATCGGCATGGTGAAGCCCAGGATGGCGGCGCGCCCCGACGCCAGTTCCTTCACGCCCAGGATCGAGACCGTGTGCCAGCCCAGCATATTGGGCAGACCCAGACGCACGACCGAGCGCCACTCATTGCCGCGCGGCAGCATGCGCACGCCGCGCGCGAAGTAGAACAGATAAAGCCAGAGCGCGCCGCAGCTCATCGTGATGGCGCGAAAGTACAGCGGCGAGAGTTCGCGCAGCGAGAGTTTCATCATCGGCCAGTTGACGCCCCACATCAGCGTGAGCGCCACCAGCGCGATGAGTTGCTGGCGTTTGATCACACCGCCACCGGCGCCTTGATGGCCGGATGGCACTGGTAGCCGACGATCTCGAAGTCTTCGTATTCGTAGTCGAACAGGGTCGGCGGACGGCGTTTGATTTGCAGCGTCGGATAGGCGTAGGGCGTGCGGGCCAGTTGCAGCGCCACCTGCTCGTGGTGGTTGCTGTAAATGTGGCAGTCGCCACCGGTCCAGATGAAGTCGCCCACGTCCAGATCGCACTGCTGCGCCAGCATGTGCGTGAGCAGTGCGTAGCTCGCGATGTTGAAGGGCACGCCAAGGAAGATGTCGGCGCTGCGCTGGTAGAGCTGGCAGCTCAGTTTGGCCTTGTCACCGGGCGCGGCGGACGGCGCGACGTAGAACTGGAAGAAGGCATGGCAGGGCATTAACGCCATCTTGCTCAGATCGGCCACATTCCAGGCGCTGACGATGATGCGGCGCGAGTCCGGATTGGTCTTGAGGGTCTTGATGACTTCGGCGATCTGGTCGATGTGGCCGCCGTCGGGCGTTGGCCAGCTGCGCCATTGCACGCCGTAGACCGGACCCAGGTCGCCTTCCGCACGCGCCCATTCGTCCCAGATCGAGACGCCGCGTTCTTTCAGCCAGTTGTTGTTGCTCGATCCTGTGAGAAACCAGAGCAGTTCCTGGACGATGGAGCGCAGATGCACCTTCTTGGTCGTCACCAGCGGAAAGCCCTCGCTCAGGTCAAAGCGCATCTGGTAGCCGAACACGCTCTTGGTGCCGGTGCCGGTGCGGTCGGGCTTGAACACGCCGTGCGTGTCGACATGGCGCAGGAAGTCTTCGTATTGGGAACGGATGGGGTGGGTCATGGCGGTCGATTATCGAATGATTTGCCGGCAAGGGTCACAGCCGCAACACCCGCCCCGGATTCATCAGATTGTGCGGATCGAGTGCGCGTTTGATGGCGCGCATCAGGTCCAGCGCCACCGGCGATTTGTAGTGCTCGAGTTGCGCCACCTTGAGGCCGCCGACGCCGTGCTCGGCCGAGATCGATCCCTGGAAGCGGGCCACGGAATCGAAGACCACGCTGTTGACGCGCTTCTCGTGCTCGCGCAGGAACAGGGCCGGGTCCATGTCGGGCGGCGCCTGCACGTTGTAGTGCAGGTTGCCGTCGCCAAGGTGGCCAAAATTGACCATGCGCACGCCGGGGATGGCCTGCTGTAGCAGGGCGTCGGTGGTCGCTACGAACTCGGCCATGCTGGAGATCGGTACCGAGATGTCGTGCTTGATGTTGAGGCCTTCGAGCGGTTGCGCCAGTGGAATGCTTTCGCGAATGTGCCAGAGTTGCTTGGCCTGCGTCAGGTTCTCTGCCACCACTGCGTCGCTGATGCAGCCCTGCTCGAATGCCAGTTCCAGCAGGTGTTCGAATTGCGTCCGGGCATGTGCTTCGGAGACGTGGTCCGAGTTTTCCAGCAGCACGAAGAACGCTTGCTCGCCCTGCAGCGGCACGCGCAGTTGCGGGAAGTGCTTGATGACCAGGCTGAGCGCGAACGCTCCCATGAGCTCGAAGCCGGTCAGTTCGGCGCCCAGTTGCCGCTGCGCCAGTCCGAGCAGGGCAATGGCGTGTTCCACGGAGGGCAGGGCGGCCCAGGCCGTCAGGCGCGCGACCGGCAGCGGGTAAAGCTTGAGCGTGGCCGCTGTGATGACGCCCAGCGTGCCTTCGGAGCCAATGAACAAATCGCGCAGGTCGTAGCCGGTGTTGTCCTTGCGCAGACCGGAGAGGCCGTTCCAGATCTCGCCCTGCGCCGTGACCACTTCGAGCCCGAGGCAGAGGTCGCGTGTGTTGCCGTAGCGCAGCACCTGCGTGCCGCCGGCGTTGCAGCCCAGGTTGCCGCCGATGGTGCAACTGCCTTCGGACGCCATGCTCAATGGAAACAGCAACTGTGCTGCTTGCGCGTGTTGTTGCAGGTTTTGCAGTACGCAGCCCGCCTCCACCGTCAGCGTCAGGTTCGCTGCGTCAAGGCTGCGCATGGCGTTCATGCGCTGCAGGCTCAGCACGATCTGGTGCCCGGAATCGTCGGGTGTGCTGCCAACCGCTAGTCCGGTGTTGCCGCCTTGCGGCACCAGGCTCAGGCCGGATTCTGGATGGCTGGCACGGAACTCAGCGCAGGTCTTGACCACGCGCGCCACGTCGTCGGTCGAGGCCGGACGTACGACTGCCAGCGAGCGACCGTGTTCGCGTTTGCGCCAGTCCTGCTCCCAGGCACTGAGATCGCCCTCGGTCAGCACATGGGCGCTGCCAACGATGGCGCGCAGGGAATCCAATAGGGTTTGCATAGGGTGAATTCCTTCAGGCGGAGCCCTTGAGGCGCAGACGCACGTGCAGGGCACAGGCGGTGAACAGGATCAGGCACAGCAGCGTCTCGGCCAGCGCGAGCCAGGAACTGGGCGCTCGGTCGCTGGTGGCGCGCACCACGCCCTCGGTGAAATAGAGCCAGACCACCAGGCTGACCCAGCGGTGGGTGTACATCCGATTCTTCAGCAGGCCGGCCAGCGGAATGCACAACGGCAGCGCCTTGAGCGCGAGCCAGGAGCCCCCCGGGCGCAGCGGCGCCAGCCACAACTCCCAGGCCAGGCTCAGCACAATCAGGCCAAGCAGGCTGCCAACAGCCAGAAAACGCGTTGTCGCGACCTGGGGCGAGGGGGTTTTTTGTTCTTCGTGCATGGGAATGGCATCATAGCGGCCATGAGCCCGTTACCTGCCCCGCGCCCCACACTCATTTTGAGATGGATCGAACGCCTTGAGACCCTGTTAGGCGACCTGTCGAACTTTCCCTGGAAAAGCACGGCCCTGACGCTGCGTGAACGATTTCGCGAAGACCGTCTCGGCCTGAGCGCCAGCAGTCTGACCTTTACCACCACCATGGCACTCGTGCCTTTCGTCACGGTGGCGTTGGCGATCTTTACGGCCTTCCCGATGTTTGCCAAGTTTCAGGTCGTGCTGCAGAAATGGCTGCTTGAAAGCCTGATCCCCGACAACATCGCGCGCCAGGTCATGGGTTATCTGACCCAGTTTGCCGGTCAGGCCAGCAAGCTCGGTGGCGCGGGTGTGGCGTTGTTGATGGTCACGGCACTGGTACTGGTATTGACCGTCGACCACACGCTCAACAGTATCTGGCGCGTGCGTACGCACCGCCCCTTTGGCCAGCGCCTGCTGGTCTACTGGGCCACGCTGACAGTCGGACCGCTGTTGCTGGGCATGAGCCTGACCATGATGTCCTATGCCCTGTCGGCATCGAAAGGCGTGGTCGCCTGGATGCCGGGCGGGGTCGCACTGCTGCTCGACTCGCTACAGTTTTTCCTGATGGCTGGCGGCATGGCTGCGCTCTACCACTACGTGCCCAATGTTCAGGTGAAATGGTCGCACGCCTGGGCTGGCGGCCTGTTTGTGTCGGCCGGTCTGGAATTGGCCAAGAAGCTGCTGACGCTGTACCTGAGCCAGGTGCCGAGCTACTCGCTGATGTATGGCGCCTTTGCCACGGTGCCGATCCTGCTGATCTGGATTTACACCGGCTGGGTCATCGTGCTCTGGGGCGCGGTGATTGCGGCGTATCTGCCGAGCCTGTTGGCCACGGTGGTGCGCCGTGGCGACACGCCGGGCTGGCCGTTCCAACTGGCGCTGGAAGTGCTGCAGCAACTGCGCCAGGCGCGCACCACGCCGGCGCACGGGCTGAGCATGGCCCAACTGGTGGCGGCGCTGCGCGTCGATGCGCTGCAGCTGGAGCCGGTGCTGGAGACGCTGGCGGGGCTGGACTGGGTGCAGCCCCTTGGCGAGAGTGAAGTGCCTGATGAATCACGTTATGTCCTGCTGGCTGACCCGGTGGCGACGCCGCTGGCGCCGCTGCTGCAGCAACTCCTGCTGGGACGTGATGCGGCGGTCGAGAAGTTGTGGACCAAGGGCGGCTGGACCGAACTGACGCTCGATAACGTTCTCTGATTCAGCCGAGTTCGCCCAGTCGCCGCTCTTGGCGCCTGGTCAGCAGGGCGATGTCTGCAATGTCGGCTGTCGATAACTTGGGGCCGGGTTTGCGGATGGCAGCGCTGGCGATGACGCCGCGCTCAGCCAGGATGTGCTTGCGCACCGCCAGGCCGATGCCGGCCTGTTGCTCGTAGCGCGCCAATGGCAGGTAGGCATCGAACACGTCATGCGCGCGGTTCCGCTCGCCGGCGGCAAAGGCGCGGCAGACTTCGACCATCATCTCCGGGTAGGCAAAGCCGGTCATGGCGCCGTCAGCGCCACGCGTGAGTTCTTCCGGCAGGAACAAGCCACCGCCGTTGCCAGTCAGTATGGAGACGCGCCGCAGCTTGCCACGCTCGCTGGCGGCGCGGATGGCGGAGAGCTTGGCCAGCCCGGGACAGTCCTCGTGCTTGAGCATCACGCAGTTTGCCGCATTCCTGATGATGCGCAAGATCACGCCAGTGGCCATCTGCACGCCGGTGGAAACCGGGTGGTCCTGCAGCACCCAGGGCACGTTGGCCCCAAGCGTTTCGCTCACCATGTCGAAATAACTCACGATCTGCTCGTCGCTGCGCACGGTCGGTGCTGGCGCCACCATGACGCCGGCGGCGCCGAGGTCCATCACACTTTGCGTGAGTTCGCGCATGGGCGCAAACCCGCTGGCCGACGCGCCCACCACCACCGGCACGCGCCCCGCCACGCGTGCCAGTACCTGCTTGACGAAGACGCGCGACTCCTCGGCGGTGAGCTTGGTCGCCTCGCCCATGATGCCCAGAATCGTCAGGCCGGTGACGCCGCAGCTGAGGTAGAAATCGACCATGCGATCCGTGCTGGCCAGATCGAGCGCGCCGTCCTCGCAGAACGGGGTTACGGTGATCAGGTACACGCCTGTGGCGCTGGCATCGAGTTTGTTCATGGGCATGTTGGCGTGGGTTTCAGGTTTGCAGGAAATCACGGATGGCAAACAGCACGCCATCAGGGTCTTCGGTCATCAGCGCGTGGCCGACGTCGAGTTGCACGACCTTGGCGTGCGCCGTCTTGTCGATCAGACTTTGCGCGGCCTTGAGCGGTGTCATCTGATCCTGCCGTCCGAGCAGGAACAGCGTGGGCGCGGTGACCTGCGCCATGGCGGCTTCACCATTGCGGTAGTCGTTGCAGGCCTTGAAGCCGATGTGAAACACGTTCATCGTCGGGTTGCTCGCCAGCACGCGCTTCATCAGCGCGCGTGAGCCGCCGTAGAGCCAGGTGCCCGGTCCCAGAGTGGATGGCGGCGGCGCCAGCGTCGAGTGTGAGAAGGTGTTGACCAGATCGATCGCCATCATGGGCTTGGTCACCGAGTTTTCCAGCAGCACGGGTGACACTTTCATCGGGTAGGCACAACCGACCAGGATCAGGTGGCTGACGCGCTGCGGCGCGCGCGCTGCCGTCTCCAGTGCGATCAGTGAGCCAAAGCTGTGGCCGACCAATGCGGCCTGCTTCAGATGAGTCGCGTCCATCAACGCGATGATGAAGTCGGCCGCGTCCTCGACGCTGGCCGGCGCTGTGCCAGCGCTGCGGCAGTGGCCCGGCAGGTCGATCGCCAGCACGTTCCAGCCATGGTGCGCGAGAAAGCGCGTCTGCAGGATCCAGACGCTGTGGTCGTTGAGCACGCCGTGGATGAAGATGACGGTCGGCTTGGCCGCGTCGAACGGCTTGCCGCCGGTGTAGCAGTAGGTGCTGTGTCCATTGACGTCAATTTTCATCATGCACCTGCCTTTTCTGCGATCTTCAAGGCGCGTTTCAGGTCGTCGATCAAGTCGTCCGGGTCTTCCAGGCCGATTGAGAGGCGGATTGTTCCCTGCGTGATGCCGCCGGCCGCCAGTGCCACGTCGCTCATGCGGAAGTGCGTTGTGCTGGCCGGGTGGATGACCAGGCTGCGGCAGTCGCCCACGTTTGCCAGGTGGCTGAAGACTTTCAGGCTTTCGACAAATTTCTTGCCCTGTTCGCGGCTGCCCTTCAAGTCAAAGCTGAAGACGGAGCCGGCACCGCGCGGCAGTAATTTGGCCGCGAGCGCATGGCTTGGATGGCTCTCCAGCATCGGGTGGCCGACGCGCGACACGAAGGCGTTGGCGGCGAGAAATTCAACCACCTTGCGCGTGTTGCTCATGTGGCGCTCCATGCGCAGCGAAAGTGTCTCGACGCCCTGCAGAATCAGCCACGCCGAATGCGGACTCATGCAGGCGCCGAAGTCGCGCAGGCCTTCGCGCCGCGCGCGCAGCAGAAAGGCGCCGACGGTTGACTCCTCGCTGAACACCATGTTGTGAAAGCCCTCGTAGGGGCTGGTCAGTTCGGGGAATTTGCCCGATTTCTCCCAATCGAAGGCGCCGCTGTCAACGACGATGCCGCCAATCACCGTGCCGTGGCCGCTGAGGAACTTGGTGGCCGAGTGATAGACCAAATCGGCACCGTGTTCGAAGGGCTTTATCAGCCAGGGCGAGGTCAGCGTCGAGTCCACCAGCAGCGGCACGCCGGCTTCATGCGCGATGCCCGAGACGGTGGCAATGTCGAGCACATCCAGTCCGGGGTTGCCGACGGTCTCGCCGAAGAATAACTTCGTGTTGGGCCGCACGGCAGCACGCCAACCGTCGATGTCGCCGGGCTTCACAAACGTCGTCTCGATACCAAAGCGGCGCAACGTGTAGTGCAGCAGGTTCTGTGAGCCGCCGTAGAGCGCGGTGGAAGCCACGATGTGCGAGCCCGCGCCCATCAGCGTGGCAATGGCGAGGTGCAGCGCGGCCTGGCCGCTGGCGGTCGTGATCGCGCCGATGCCGCCTTCGAGCGCCGAGATGCGCTGCTCCAGCACCGCGTTGGTCGGATTGCTGATGCGCGAGTAGACGTGGCCGGCGCGCTCCAGGTTGAACAGTGCGGCGGCGTGCTCGCTCGATTCGAAGACGAAGGACGTCGTCAGGTGGATCGGCACGGCGCGCGCGCCGGTGGCGGGGTCGGGTGCGCTGCCGGCGTGCAGCGAAAGGGTGTCAAAGCCGGGGTCCGAGTAGCCGGGCATGGTGCTCCTTTGTTTTGTGACAGGCTCCCATTATCCGGTCATATCCGAGGTGTCATTGCGGGCCTGACCCGACGGTGATCCCCTTGTCTTGTCATTGCGGGCCTGACCCGCAATCCATGTTGCGCTTGGCGCTGTCATAAGGCATGGATGCCGGATCGAGTCCGGCATGACAGCGTGAGTCCGGCATGACAACCGGGGCCGCGTCGGTCGCAACGGACCGCCGAAGGTGCCGCAAACGAATCCTCTGGGATAATCCGCCGCATGAGCGGCAACACCTTTGGACACCTTTTCGCAGTCACCAATTTCGGTGAATCCCACGGCCCGGCCATCGGCTGCGTGATCGACGGCTGCCCGCCGGGAATGTTGCTCAGTGAAGCCGACATTCAGGGCGATCTGGACCGCCGGCGCCCGGGTACTTCCAAATTTGTGACCCAGCGCAACGAGCCTGACACGGTGGAAATCCTCAGCGGCGTTTACGAGGGCAAGACCACCGGCACGCCGATCTGCCTGATGATCAAAAACACCGATCAGCGCAGCAAGGACTACGGCAATATCCTTGACACGTTTCGTCCCGGTCACGCCGACTACAGCTATTTCCAGAAATACGGCATTCGTGACCCGCGCGGCGGTGGCCGCTCCAGCGCACGCTTGACGGCACCCATGGTCGCCGCCGGAGCCGTGGCCAAGAAGTGGCTGTTCGAGCGCTACGGCACGCAGTTTCGCGGCTGCATGGCGCAGATGGGCGAACTGCCTATTGCCTTTGAATCCTGGGACCACGTGCCGACCAATCCCTTCTTCGCCCCGCTGGCGGACGTCTCGGCGTTGGAGAATTATCTGGAAGCGCTGCGCAAGGGCGGCGACTCCTGTGGCGCGCGCATCCGCGTCTGCGCGACGAATGTTCCGGTCGGCCTCGGCGAGCCGCTGTTCGACAAGCTCGATGCGGATATTGCCTACGCCATGATGGGTATCAATGCCGTTAAGGGCGTCGAGATTGGCGCCGGTTTTGCCAGTGTCGCGCAGCGCGGCAGCACGCACGGCGATTCACTCTCGCCGCAGGGTTTTCAGGCGAACAACGCGGGTGGCGTGCTCGGCGGCATCAGTAGCGGGCAGGATCTTGAAGTGTCCTTGGTGGTCAAGCCCACGAGTTCGATCCTCACGCCGCGCGCCTCGATTGATACCGCGGGTCAGCCAACCGAGGTCAGCACCAAGGGTCGGCACGACCCCTGTGTCGGCATTCGCGCCACACCGATTGCCGAAGCCATGCTGGCACTCGTCGTCATGGAGCACGCGCTCAACCACCGCGCGCAGTGTGGTGATGTGGTGAGTGGTCTGAAGCCGATCAAGGCCTCGGCTGGTTGATTTGCTTTGCGAGGTGTGTGGGCGCGTAGCCCGCATGGAGCGCAGCGCAATACCGGGTAGGCACTTCAAAGCTCGGCATCAACCACGTCCAGCGCTTGGCGCCAGGGGTTGAAGCCGGTCACCAGGGCGCTGGCGACCAACACCAGTGCGCCGCCGGCATAAATACCGCTGCTGAGTTTTTCTCCGAGGAAAAGATGACCCCAGGTCACCCCAAAGACCGGGACCAAGAAGGTCGGGCTCATCGCCGCCACCGGCGACACATGGGCCAGGATGCGCAGGTGCAACCAGTAGGCCAGCCCCGACGTCACTACGCCCATGACAGCCAGTGCGGCCAGCGCGCCGGGCGTGAACTGCGCCTGCGGCCAGCTCCAGACGGCGCCGGGCAACAGCATCAACAAGGAGACGCCATGAATGCCAGCTGCGATTTCCAGCGGTTGCATGCGGCCGATGGCGCGCTTCATCAGCGGCGTTGAAATGCCATAGCAGGCCGATGCGGCAACGCAGGCCAGGGCGGCGAGGACGACCTGCAGCGAGGGCTTGACGGGCCCGAGTCCGACGATCAGCGCCACGCCGGTGAAGCCGCAGACGCAGCCGATCAGCTTGCGTAAGGTTAGCGTGTCTTCCTTGAGCCAGGCGGCGGTGAAGATGCCAAACACAACTGCCGTGGTGTTGAGCAATGCGCTGTAGCCGGCTGGCAGTTGCAGCGCCGCCCAGGCGAACAGAAGGAACGGGAAGGCGACCGAAAGCGCGCCGAGCAGGGCCAGTTCGCGCCAATGCTTGATTGGCCAGCGGTGCTGCATGGCGCGCATCAGGACGGCGAGCGTCAGGGTGGCAACACCGATGCGCAGGGCCGCCAGCACATTGGGCCCGAGCAGCGGGCTGGCAATGCGGATCAGCATGAAGGACGCGCCCCACAGGGCCGATAGCGCGATCAGTTGGATGACGTATTTGGTTTTCACAGAGCAGGTATTGTGCTGTAGCCAAGACCCTGCGGCTTGTCCGGAAGCGGACAGCATCGATAATCCCGCCATGATTTTGAAAACCCCTGAACTGCTGGCGCCGGCCGGCTCGCTGAAGATGCTGGAGACGGCGTTTGCCTTTGGCGCGACCGCCATCTATGCCGGCCAGCCGCGCTATTCGCTGCGCGTGCGCAACAACGACTTCGGCACGCTGGACGTGCTGGGCCAGGGCATCGAGCTGGCACACCAGTTGGGCCACAAGTTCTACCTGGTCTCCAACATCTTCCCGCACGACAACAAGATCAAGAGCTACGTGCAGAACATGGCGCCGGTCATCGCATTGAAGCCCGACGCGCTCATCATGTCCGATCCCGGCCTCATCATGATGGTGCGCGAGACATGGCCCGAGATGGAGGTCCACCTTTCGGTGCAGGCCAATACCGTCAATTCGGCGGCCGTGCGCTTCTGGAAGAGTGTCGGAGTGGCACGCGTCATCCTGTCGCGCGAGCTTTCGCTGGATCAGGTGGCGCAGATCCGTCAGGAGTGTCCGGACACCGAACTTGAAGTCTTTGTGCACGGCGCGCTGTGCATCGCCTATTCCGGGCGCTGCCTGCTGTCGGGCTACTTCAACCACCGCGACGCGAACCAGGGTAGTTGCACCAATTCCTGCCGCTGGGACTACAAGACCCAGGCTGGCGTTGTCGATGCGTCGGGCGACATCCTGGCGCCGCAGGCCGCAGCCGAGCGCGAACGCGCCGAGGTCTATGTGATCGAAGAGGGTCAGCGCCCCGGCAGCTACATGCCGATTGAGGAAGACGAGCATGGTACCTATGTCATGAATTCGAAAGACCTGCGCGCCATCGAACATGTGCAGCGCTTGGTCGAGATCGGCGTTGATTCGCTCAAGATCGAGGGCCGCACCAAGAGCCCTTACTATGTGGCGCGCACGGTGCAGAGCTATGCCCGCGCCATCGCCGATGCTGTCGCCGGGCGCGAACTCGACCCGGCGCTGCTCGGGCAGCTCGAAGGCCTGGCCAATCGCGGCTACACCTCGGGCTTTTTCCAACGCCACACGCCGCAGGAAACGCAGAACTACCTGCGCGGCTATTCCGAATCCGGGCGCAGCCTGTACGTCGGCGACGTCGTGTCGTTCGACGCGGTGCGCGGCCTGGCCGAGGTTACCGTCAAGAACCGCTTTGCCGTGGGCGACTGGCTGGAAATCATCCAGCCCGCTGGCAACAGCGATGTGCAGTTGACCCAGATGGAAAACACTGAAGCCCAGCCCATGACGGTCGCGCCAGGCAGCGGCCACACGGTTTGGCTGCCGCTGCCGGCCAGTTCCGTGGGAGCCTTTGTCGCGCGCTACCTGACGGTGCCCAATGATGGAGCGCTGCACCCAGCATGACCGGATATTGTCATTGTGGACCTGATCCGCAATCCACTTTGCGCAAACCACTGGATGCCGGATCGAGTCCGGCATGACAGGTAGTGACATGGCTGAACCCATCACGCCGCCGCTGCAGATCAACGAGGAGGAGGTTGAGCTGACGGCCATTCGTGCTCAGGGCGCGGGCGGGCAGAACGTCAACAAGGTCTCAAGCGCGATTCACCTGCGTTTCGACATCCCGGCTTCATCCCTGCCCGAAGACGTGAAGGATCGCCTGCTGGCGCTGCACGACAATCGCATCACCAAAGACGGCGTGCTGGTGATCAAGGCGCAACAGCAGCGCACCCAGGAGATGAACCGGCTTGACGCTTTTCTGCGTTTGCACGAGCTGGTCAACAGCGTGGCCGTGGCACCCAAAACCCGGCGTGCCACCAAACCGACCTATAGTTCTAAGCAGCGACTGCGCGCATCCAAAACTCAACGCTCAGAGACCAAAGCCTTGCGTGGGCGTGTCACTGACTGACTTTTTCTCGGTCTTGCGGCTCAGATAGGCCGAGGAGGTGGCGCTGGCCGTGAGCTCACCCTTCGCGTTGAACAGTTCCGCTTTCAAATAGCCGACGTTCTTGCCGAGCTTGACGATGCTGCCGACCGCGATGTACTTGCCGGCCCGGGTCGGCCGCAAAAAGCTCACGTTGATGTCGATGGACGAGAGCTGGACCTGGAATTTCTCGACGCCAAGCACCACGTGCGCCATGGCGGCGTCAAGCATGGCGGTGATATAGCCGCCTTGAACGATATCGACCGTATGGCAGCAGTTCAGCCCGGGTTCGAACTGCATCGACAATTCGTTTTTCTCGGGCGAGAAAGTCATCACTTCGCCGTTGAGCGTTTTCACGCAGGCGGGGCGGTGCTGATTCATCAGGCGGATGATTTCGTCGTGAGTCATGGGAGGATGGCGCCGGTGTGTTGATAAGCGTCCAGTTTATTCGCTGCCGGCCTGACCCATAATGCTGCCACTTCGTGCCGACAAGCGGACACGCGGCAGTGACGCAAGCAAAAAGGACGACATGGCGATTCAGTGGTTTCCTGGGCACATGCATTTGACGAAGAAAGCCATCGTCGAGCGCATCAAGAACATCGACGTAGTGATCGAACTGCTCGACGCGCGCCTGCCCGGCTCCAGCGCCAACCCGATGCTGGCCGAACTGACTGCGGGCAAACCCACGCTCAAGGTGCTCAACAAGCAGGACCTGGCTGACCCCGTGCGCACGGCGCTCTGGCTCGCGCATTACAACGCCCAGAGCGGCACACGCGCGCTGGCACTGGACGCCAGCGTGAGCGCGCCGGCCAAAGCGCTGGCGCAGGCCTGCTTCGAGCTGGCACCGAATCGCGGCGGCATGGTCAAACCGATGCGGGTGCTGATTTGCGGCATTCCCAACGTCGGCAAGTCGACGCTGATCAACACGCTCAATGGCAAGCGTGCAGCCAAGACTGGTGACGAGGCCGGCATCACCAAGACCGAGCAGCGCATCGTGCTGGCTGACGACTTCTACCTGTACGACACGCCGGGCATGCTGTGGCCGCGCATCATCGTGGCCAAGAGCGGCTACAACCTGGCCGCCAGCGGCGCCATTGGCCGCAACGCGTTCAACGAGGAAGAGGTGGCGCTTGAATTGCTGGACTACCTGAAAGACCGTTACGCGGCGCTGCTGGCGGCGCGCTTCAAGCTGGACCCGGTGGCGGGCCTGAGCGATGAAGAACTGCTCGAAGCCATTGGCCGCAAGCGCGGCGCGCTACAGGGTGGCAGCCGTGTCAACCTGCAAAAGGCGGCCGAGATCGCGATCCATGACTTTCGTGTCGCCGCGATCGGGCGCATCACGCTGGAGACGCCCGAGGAATTCGCCCAGTGGTTGGCGGCCGGCAAGAAGCTCGACGCCGAGCGTCAGGTCAAGAAGGACGCGATCGAACTCGATCGCAAGATCCGCTTTAAGCAGATACCACGGCCACCGCGCGCATCAGATTCATAGGCAACCGGAACTCAGCGTCAAGTCCGAGGCCGGAAAGGCGACGCAGGGCAGAACGCAGCCTTGCGCTTTCTCTTCGGCGCTCAGGCCCGGCCACTCGATCTCGTAACGCACTGCGCCTTGCAGCAGATGCCCGATGCAGGTACGGCAGGTGCCGTTGCGGCAGGAACTGGGCCAATTGACGCCGCCGGCTTCGAGTGACTGCAGTAGCGACTGCTGCGGCCAGGCATCGAACTGCGCACCCGCGGGCTCGACCTGCGCGATGAAGAAGGGCGCTTTGCCTGTATCACTCATGCGCGCATTGTATTTGCCGTATCGGCTAACATGCCTGCCTGATACCATGTCCGCCTTGTATGAATACCAACAGTAAGCCGCTGAACCTGCCGATCGGTCCGGATCGGAATGACCCGCAGCCACTGGTGCTCTACCATGGCCGCGGCTGCCCCGATGGTTTTGCAGCCGCCCTGGCGGCATGGCTCTACTATGACGGGAAGGCTGAGTTTCTGGCGCTCGACCATGGCGATGTCAAGACCCTGGCAGATCTGCCGGCGCTGGCGGGCCGCGCGGTCTATATTCTCGATTTTTCGTTTTCGGCCGAAATCCTGCAACAGATCGAGGCGCTGGCAGCGAAACTCGTGCTGCTCGACCACCACAAGAGTGCAGCCGATCAACTCCTTGACTTTGCCTGCCGCGCCGGTGTCGTGCATTTCGACATGCACAAGTCGGGCGCGCACCTGGCCTGGCAGTTTTTCCATCCGAGCAAACCCTTGCCCGATCTGCTGCGCTTCATTGAGGATCGCGACATCTGGGTCTGGCAATACGCCCAAAGCGCTGGTTTTCTGTCGGCGCTGGACATGGAGCCGCTTGAATTCGAGCGCTGGCGCGAGATTGCGGGTTTCGATAGCAGCGAATTGGCGGCCTATGTTGCGCGCGGCACAGCGATGGACGAGAAGTTCAGCAAGCTTGCGCGTGATATCGCCGAAGGCGCGCAAGCGCTGGTCTTCAATGGCGTGACGGGCTTGATGCTCAATGCGCCAGGCGTTTTTCACAGCCTGGCCGGTGACATTCTGAGCGAGCGCAGCGGCACGTTCGCACTGATCTGGAGTGTCGAGAAGAACGGCATCGTCAAGGTTGGCCTGCGTTCGCAGCGCGCTTTCAATTGCATTGCGTTGGCCGAGAGCATGGGCGGCGGTGGCCACGCCCAGGCCTGCGGCTTCAAGATGGGCATTGCACGCTTGCCGGAACTGCTCAGCGGCACCTTTAACGCTCTCTGAAATCCAGTCCATGCCCCCAACCCTCAAAATTGATTTTGTCTCCGACATCTCCTGCCCCTGGTGCGCCATCGGCTTGTGGGCACTGGAGCAGGCCCTGGCAAAGGTGCAGGGCGAAGTCAGTGCCGAATTGCACTTTCAGCCCTTTGAACTCAATCCGCAGATGCCGCCCGGTGGCCAGGATATTGCCGAGCACCTGACGCAGAAATATGGCTCGACACCCGAGCAGCAGGCGCAGATTCGCGCCACGATTGCCCAGCGCGGGGCTGACGTAGGTTTCAGTTTCAACCCGAACGGCCGTGGCCGCATCTACAACACCTTCGACGCGCACCGCCTGCTGCACTGGGCCGGTCTGGAAGGCGGCGGCAAACAGACGGCGCTGAAGAAGGCCTTGCTGGCGGCCTGTCACAGCCTGGGGCAAAGCGTCGAGGCGCATGAGGTTCTGCTGGGGGCGGTGGCGCAGGCCGGGCTTGATGCGGCACGGGCGCAAATCATTTTGGGCGGCGACGAATTTGCGGCCGAGGTGCGCAAAAGCGAAGCGTTCTATACCGGGCACGGCATCAACTCGGTGCCCGCCGTCATCATCAACGACCGGCACCTGATCTCGGGTGGCCAGCCGGTGGCGGTGTTTGAGCAGGCGCTGCGTCAGATCGCCGCTGAGCCGTCAACGGAGTAAGCTTCGCTCAGCAGCGCAACTGATCGGCCAGTGCCAAAAAATCCAGCGCGTGGCGCGTGTTGGCCGGGTTCGGTGACACGTCTTTCGGCCTAACGCGGCCAAACTCAAAGGGTCGTTCGATATAGGCTGTTTGCAGACCGCAAGCGCGCGCGGCCGCCAGGTCGTCGTGGTGCGCGGCCACCAGCATCACCTGCTCTGGCGCCAGATCAAAAACGACGGCGACACCGAGGTAGGTCGCCGGGTCGGGCTTGTAGGCGCGAAAGACTTCGGCCGACAGCACACAATCCCAGGGCAGGCCGGCGCGCTTGGCCATGTTGGTCAGCAGGCCGATGTTGCCATTGGACAGCGTGCACAGCGTGTGACGCGTTTTGAGACGGCTCAAGCCGGCCACGACATCGGGCCAGGGGTCGAGCCGGTGCCAGGCTTTGTTCAGGTGCTGCTTCTGCGCCTCGCTCAGCTCGCTCAGGCCGAATTGCGCCAGGATGCTATCGAGGATCAGGCGGTGCAGTTCATCGAGCCGCGTCCAGCCCAGTTCCCCCGAACGCACGCGTTGCATGGTCGGCTGGTAGCCAGCCCGCCAGGCCAGCGCAAAGGCATGGCCGTCCACCGAAGGGCGCAAGGCCTGCACCTCGCGCGCAATGCCGCTGTGCCAGTCCACCACCGTGCCGAAAACATCGAAGGCCAGCACCTGCGGCGCGGGCAGGGCACTCATGGCTGGACTTTGACGCTGTTGCCAAAGGCAACACGGTCGCGCACCATGGCCGCCTCCGGCTTGGGGTCGGGGTAGTACCAGACGGCGTCCGGGCTCAGTTCACCCTGAATCAGCAGCGAGTAGTAGCTGGCCTGGCCCTTCCAGGCGCAACCGGTTCGGTGGTTGCTGAAGGTGACGAATTCGCGTTTGAGCGAACTCGCCGGGAAGTAGTGGTTGCCTTCGACCAGGACGGTGTCATCACTCTCGGCGATGACGGTGTTGTTCCAGATGGCTTTCATGTCTGACTTTCGGTTGATGTAACGCAGGTAAAAATATGCTTCACGGTCGCAATGGGAGCCAATATAGGCGAATAATGAAGTATGCAAATCCAAATCCATACCGACCATCATATTGAAGGTCACGAGGCCCTGGTGACATGGGCTACCGGTGAAATCAAGAACGCCTTGCGTCACCACAGTGCGCAGATCATGCGGGTCGAAGTCCACCTCGGCGACGAGAACGGCCACAAGAGCGGCGGCAAAGACAAGCGCTGCGTCATGGAAGTGCGCCTGCAAGGTCGTGCACCGCTGGCCGTGACCGAGCATGCGCAAACCCTGTACCTGTGCGTCACGGGTGCCGCTGAAAAACTCGCTCGCATGATCGACAGCACGCTGGGTCGGGCCGCGCGCACCGACATCGCGCCGCCCGACGTCGCAGCGGAATAAGTCAGTCCAGGTCGGACGCAAGGCGCCAGACCAGCAGCAGGTTGTTGGCCGGCATCGCGTGGCGCGCTGATAGACAGAGCCCGGCCTTGGTCGCTTCCATCTCCACCTCCGCGCGCCGCCGAATGCCCCAGGTCGGGTTCAAAGCGCGCAGGCTGAGGTCGAATTCCAGATTGCTGCTTGCTGTGGCGACCGTGTCTTCCAGATACGGCCCGTAGGTGATCAGCATAGCGCCTAGCGCCAGGTGCCGGGCGCTGCCCTGCATCAGGCCGGCGCAGGTCGGCCACGGCGAGACGTGCAGCATGTTGGCGCAGAAAATCAAGTTGAAGCATGGCACTGGTTCTTCAGTGGCAAACCACTGCGTGGCGGTGACGTCGAGTTGCAGCGGCGTTTGCACATTGGCAAGTCCCTGCTGCGTCACGCGCGTGGTGATCGTTGGCAGGACACTGGCCTGGTAATCGGTCGGTTGCCAGGTCCATTGCGGTAGGCCGGCGGCAAAGCAGGCCACATGCTGACCAGGGCCAGAAGCAATCTCGAGCGCGCGGCCCTGTGCCGGCAGCATCTGACGCAGCACCTCAAATATCGCGTGCTTGTTGCGTTCGGCGGCGGCGCTGCAGGGTAGTTCGTTCACTTGGCCCGCAGCCCCTGCACCAGCGCGCCCAGCGCAATGCCGGCCAGGGCCCATAGCAGGCTCCAGTTGCCCGCGCCCAAGCCGGCAATGGCCGGCCCTGGACAGACGCCGCACAGGCCCCAGCCAACGCCGAACAGCGCGGCGCCGACGGCGGTGTCGTGGTTCCAGACGCTCGGGTGTTCGTGGAAGTGGTCGCCCAACAGCGGGCGCTCAAGCAGGCGCGGTGAGAGCTTGTAGGCCAGCAGCACGACGATCACGGCGCCGCTCATCACCAGCATCAGGCCGAAGTCGGTAAAGCGCAGAAAACTCAGCACCACCTCGGGCCGGATCATCGTGGCGTACGACAAGCCAAAGCCGAACAACGCACCCGCGACCAGTGTCGCCAACGCACGAGCCGCGTTCATGCCAGCCACCTTGCGGCGAGATTGGCCGTCAGAAAGGCCGTCGCCATGAAGGTCAGCACTGCCAGCAGCGAAGGCAGTTGCAGCGAGCCCAGGCCGCAGATGCCGTGCCCGGATGTGCAGCCGTTCCCCAGGCGCGCGCCGTAGCCAACGAAGAAGCCGCCCACCAGCAGTTGCCAGATCGGTACCGCTGTCGCCTCAGGCTTGCCGCCGGCAAAGCCGAGCCACCAGATCAGCGCGCCCAGGATCAACCCAGCCGCATAGACCAGGCGCCAGTTGCGTGACTCGACAAAGCGCTTTTGCTGGAAGAAGGGTCGCTGCACCAGATAGGACCATGTGCTGGAGAACACCGTGCTCATGCCACCGATGCGACCGGTCATGACGAACAGCAGCGCCGCGCCGGAGCCGATGCACAGGCCACCGAGCAGGTAGTGCTGCCAGCCCAGGGGGAAGAGGGTTTGGATCAGGTTCATGGCGGTCGATTATCGACGCTCAGGTGCGCAGCAAGCCGCGTTTGCGCAGCATCGGTCCGACCTGCGGGTCGCGCCCGCGGAAGTTGCGAAACGCCTGCGCCGGCTCCTGGCTGTTGCCGGCGCTGTAGATCTGCTGCAGCAGGCGCGCCGCGGTCACCGCATCAAACGCATTGCCAGCCTCGCCGAACGCTTCATAGGCGTCGGCCTCCAGCACCTCGGCCCACATGTAGACGTAGTAGCCCGCGGCGTAGCTCGGTCCGGAGAACAGATGGCCGAAGTGGCTCAGGTGGTGACGCAAGCCGACGTCGGCCGGCACCCCCAGCAGGCGGCACTGTTCGGCCTCGAACGCGGCAATGTCCACTGCCGTGCCGTTGGGCAGGCTGTGCAAGGCCATGTCGATCAGCGCCGGTCCCGTGTACGAGAGCGTGGCCCAGGCCTGGTTGAATTGGCGCGCCGCCAGCAGTTTGTCGATCAGGCCGGCGGGCAGCGATTCGTCGCTCTCAAAGTGGCGCGCGTGACGTTGCAGCACCTCGCGCTCCAGCGCCCAGTTTTCGAACAGTTGCGAGGGCAGTTCGACATAGTCGCGCAGCACGCTGGTGCCCGCCAGCCGCTCGTGGTGGACCTGCGACAAGAGGCCATGCAGGCCATGACCGAATTCATGAAACAGGGTCTTGACGTCGTCAAAGCTCAGCAGGGTCGGACTGGCTTTTGCGAAATTATTGTTATTGATGACGATCGGCAGCGTGCCACCGTTGTGGCCGGACTGGCTGCGGAAAATGCTCATCCAGGCGCCGCTGCTCTTGTTGGGCCGCGCGAAGTTGTCGCCGAGGAACAGCCCGACTAGGCTGGCGTCGGCACGCTGCACTTCCCAGGCGCGCACATCGGGGTGGTACAGCGCCAGGCCATGCTGTTCGACAAAGCGCAGACCGAACAGACGATGCGCGCAATCGAACATGGCGGCAATCATGTTGTCGAGCGTGAAGTAGGGTTTGAGCGCGCTGTTGTCCAGGTCAAAGGCCTGGGCCCGCACCTTCTCGGCCAGGTAGCGCCAGTCCCAAGCCGCTATCGGGACTGGTTCGTTCTGGCTGGCCGCCATGGCCGTCAGGGTGGCGCGGTCTTCTTGCGCGCGGGCCTTGGCTGGCTCCCAGGCCTGGGCCAGCAGGTCGAGCACGGCAGTGGTGTTGCCGGCCATGCGGTCTGCCAGTTCGTAATCGGCATAGCTGGCATAGCCCAGCAACTGCGCCTGCTCCTGGCGCAGGGCCATGATGCGCGCGGCAACCGGGCGGTTGTCGCTGGCACCTTCATGCGCACCGCGCGTCGAGCGTGCGCGCCACAGCGCCTCGCGCAGATCGCGGCGCGTCGAGAACGTCAGAAAAGGTTCGGCCAGCGAAGGCGACAGGCTGACGGCGTAGCGCCCGGTGCCGAGCCCACGCTGCTCGGCCGCCGTGCGCGTGGCTTCGCGCAGGAAATCGGGCAAGCCGGCCAGGTCGGCTTCACCCTTGAGTTCGAGCAGAAAGCTGTTTTCGTCGGCCAGCACGTTCTGCGAAAACGCCGTGCACTGCGCTGCCAGTTCCTGTACCACGGCGGCGTAGCGCAAGCGGTCAGCGCCGGTCAGTCGGGCGCCAGCGCGCACAAAGTCCAAGTGTACGCGCTCCAGCAGGCGCAGGTCTTGCGGCGCCAGCGCAAGCTGCTGGCGTTGCTGGTACAGCGCGTCGATGCGGGCAAACAGGTCGGCGTTGAGGTAGACCGCGTTTTCATGGGCCGCCAGCCGTGGCGCCATGCTGCGTTGCACAGCCTGCAAGGCCTCGCTGGTGTTGCTCAGGGCGAGGTTGCTGAACAGGAGCTCGATGCGCTTGTACAGGCTTCCGCTTTGGTCCAGTGTCTGCAAGGTGTTGGCAAAAGTCGGTGGCGCGGGGTTGGTCGCAATGACGTCAAGTTCGGCGCGCTGCGCTGCCATCGCGGCTTCGAATGCTTCTTCGAAATACTCGGGCTGGGCGTGCTTGAACGGTGGCAAACCGTAGGCTGCGTTCCATTGGCGCAGCAAAGGGTTGTCGGAGTCGTTCAGTGTGGTGTTGTTTGGCTTCATGATTTGATTGTGACCCAACTTGGTCACATGCTTTGCGGTGTCGGATTTATTCAAGACGGCTTGGCATGAAGGCGCTATCGTACAAGGGTGAATTGTTCATAAAAGGGAGAAATTGCGATGAATTTTGCTTACGCCATTCTGTACGTCGATGACGTCGGACGCAGCCTGAACTTCTACGTC
This sequence comes from uncultured beta proteobacterium, assembly GCA_903920695.1. Taxonomy (GTDB): domain Bacteria; phylum Pseudomonadota; class Gammaproteobacteria; order Burkholderiales; family Burkholderiaceae_C; genus Rhodoferax. Next base: position 572 of record CAIXNB010000225.1, on the reverse strand, counting down.
AAGGCGTTCGACTTGAAGATCCGGTTTCAACATGAAAGCGGCGATTTTGGTGAACTGGAAACCGGCAGCACGGCCCTGGCATTTTCCTCACGGCGCCTGATGACCGAACTGCAGAAGAACCCGAGCCGGGCCGATGCCAAGGCGCCGAGTTTCGAGATTGCCTTGACCACTGACGATGTGGCTGCGGGTGTGGCGCAGGCGCTGGCCAGCGGCGCTGTGTTGATCCAGAAGCCCGAGCAAATGCCGTGGGGCCAGACCGTGGCCTATGTGGCGGACCCGGACGGCTATCTGGTGGAGATTTGTACGCCGATGACGGCTTGAGTCTGACGCGCCGCGTGCTCGAAGTTGGTCCGCTCATCGCGTGCCGGGTAGTTGGCCAGCAGCATCTTGCGGTAGTTCTCCCAGCCTTCGTTACTGCCGCCGCGCTCGGCGTTGTCGTGACGACGATGAGCTCTTAGGGCTGCAGTCCGCTCGAAGTCGGCGCGAGACGCGCAGCTTCGAGAATGCGCTCGACCTTTTCCTGCGGCACGGCCTTGGCCGGGTTCATTTTCTTGGTGGCGTAGCGCCATTGG
>CAIXNB010000224.1 GCA_903920695.1 uncultured beta proteobacterium | reverse complement strand
CTGCTGCTGAGCCGGTTGCAAAGCGCGTTGCGGGGTGTGCGGTTGTGCCTGCTGTTGTTGGGCCCGTTGTTGTTCCTGTTGCTGTCTGGCGCGCTGCTGCTCCTGATGTTGTGCCTGTTGCAGAACGCCTTGCTTGGGCTGTTGCTGTGCCTGTTGCTGTGCCTGCTGCTGAGCCGGTTGCAAAGCGCGTTGCGGGGTGTGCGGTTGTGCCTGCTGTTGTTGGGCCCGTTGTTGTTCCTGTTGCGGCTTGGCGCGCTGCTGTTCCTGCTGCTGAGCCTGCTGCTGAACCTGCTGTTGTGTCTGCTGTTGCTGGGTCCGTTGCTGCTCCTGTTGCTGCTTGGCGCGCTGCTGCTGCTGTTGCTGGGCCTGCTGTTGTGCCTGCTGCTGTGCCAGTTGCTGAGCACGTTGTTGTGCTTGCTGTTGCTGAGACCGCTGTTGTTCCTGTTGCTGCTTGGCGCGCTGCTGTTCCTGCTGCTGGGCCTGTTGCTGAGCCTGCTGCTGCGCGCGTTGTTGGGCTTGCTGTTGCGCTTGCTGTTGCTCCTTGCCGCGCTTCTGCTCTTGCTCCTGTTTGGTGGGTTCCTTGACACGGTTCGGACAATTGGGGTCCGTATTGCCGTCCGGGCAGTTGGCGGCGTTGACGACGCCCGAACCTAGAACCGACAGCGACCCTAGAAGCGTCAAACAAAGGGAGGATAAGAACACTCTGAGTTTCTGGTTTTTCATGGCTTTTCCCTCAAATCAAAATAATTGGCTGACCCCGTGCGCCGGTCTAACGCGGGTCCCTGGACGGGTGGCGGTCACCTTGTGGGCCGGTTGGCGCGTGGTGATCCCCATGCTGCACAGCCGCTGGCGGTGGCCCACGATGGTCGCCTGGCCGTGGTGCCGGCGCGCGCGGCGGGAGCGGGCGACGATCATCGTGCTGCCACGCCGGACCCCGTGCAGGCGGGCGATGCCCGTCGGGGGCAAACCCGGCGTGGGGCCGCTCAACCCAACGCTGCCGCTGGCCGTACCAGGGGTGAGCCCGATAGTGCGCGTCCCAGTAGTTTCCAACGCTGAAGGCGACGACGGCCAAGCCGAGCGCAGCGCCGTAAGTCAGCACCGGAACCTGGTTTCCTTGATAGGGGTAGGCGATATTGCCAGCGTACACCCAGCCCCGATTGGGACCGACCACCACGTCGCACCATTGGTAACCGCTGAGGCAGCCCTGGACCATGATGGCGACGCCTGTTCGCAGCACAACGATCGAGGGATATTCCGTTGCCGGGCCGGCACGAAGATTGACGTTCTTCGAAACGTAAGCCGCTTCTGCAAAGCTAACTGCTGGCAGGGTGAGCACAACAGCGCTCAGCAAACTCCGAAATTTTCCGTGTTTCATTTCAAGCCTCTCTGGGTTGGTTTGTCAAAGTGATTCATATTGGGTGCAAGAGGGTTTAAAAATTGCGGTTGTGCGCTGCCTCATGACGCGCCAGACCCCTCCCCGCGGGGAATAAGCAGCCAGACCACCGTTTCACCGGGAACGCTGCGCATCTCAACTTGTGCGCCAATGCTGTCAGCCCGACTGCGCATTGACAGCAAACCAGTGCGCGCAACGGTTGCCATATCGAAGCCGATGCCGTCGTCGGCTATGCGCATTTCAACATTTGTACCAGCCTGTCGAACCTGAACCAGCAGGCACTTTGCGTGTGCATGCTGCACGACGTTGGAAAAGGCCTCGAACAAGATGAACATCAACTGGCGCAGACCTTGTGCGTCAATCCGTTTGACCGGTTCAAATGAATCGACCTGCCAGTTGACCTGAATGCCGGCTGCCTCCAGTCGCGGGCCGAGGCGGTAGCGCAGGTTGGCCAGCAGGCCCACGACATCCCCGGGTAACAGGTTCATGGTGTCGATGGTCAGCTTGAGTTGATCAAGCGAATCCCGCAGCGTCGGCAACAACTGGCTCGGGCTTGACTGCTGCGATTCGATTTGACGTATCGCCATCGACAGGTGTGCACCGACGCCGTCGTGCATGTCGCGCAGAATGCTGGTTCGCTCGGCGCTGCGCTCCTGTTGGCGCATCAATCCTTCCATGCTCCGGTAACTGGTTTCGAGCGCCAGTTCCTTCTCGGCAATGCGTTCCGACATGGTTTGCACCAGTTCTTGTACCTGTACGTTGGCAGCACGAAAGTGCATGATGACGAGGTAGCCAACGGTTACACCAAAGGCGAGGGATGAAAAGCGCAGCAACGTTATTTCCGGATACTGATGGGTAAACCGCTGTACGTACAAATCCCGCAATCCGGCAGCGAGATTCAACAGGATCGCGATCGATGCAATCCAGTGCTCGGTTGAGCCACGGCGCAGGGTGTAGTTGAAGTAAAGCGCGAAGAATCCGAGACAGGTGCTGTACATGACGACATACCAAAGCGTCAAGGCGAAGGCCCAGCCTGCCGAGAGCGCCAGATAAGCCATGAAGGGGCAGACCAGCAGCAGCGCGACGAGCCAGTAGCGCCAGGGTTGCGCAAGAGCGCTTTGGCGCCAGTCGGTGGTTTCTGCGAGAAACAGCATGGTGCAGCTCAGCCAGGTGCCAAAAGAAACGCTCCACAACATGCCCCACCAGGGCCAAGTTATCGGCGGCCTGTCGATCAGGGCAAATCCCACGCCAAAACACCACGACAGCTCGGCAAGCGCGGCATAAAGATAGATTCGATTGGAGCTACTTTCCCGTTGACGCCGGACCTGGCTCATCCACAGCCCCAGACACAAAATGGCAATACCGAGACTGAAGGCCGAGACCACGCCAGTGCCGATGGCATGCAAGCGATAGCGGTACTCGAAGTCGTCATGCATCTTCTGGTCCGGCCCCACCATGATGAGAGACAAACCGCTGCGCCGCCCGTTATCGGCGCGCAGACGTATTTCGATTTGATTGAAGGTTTTCAGCAAGCCCGGTGTCACCGGCACGAACTGTGGCATGTGCCCGTAGTCCTCGCCGTTGTGGCGGTCGACCACACCACGGCGATCCAGCAGCACGCCGTTCAACCGAATCTCGTAGGCGTTTCCCAGTTTGGGTATGTCCAATGCCCAGCCTTCCGGCGGCACCTCGGCAAGCTCAAAGTTCAGGGTAAAGACGGCTTGCCCTTGCTGCCCTCTGTTTTGTGAATCCCAGAAATAGGGCAGTTCGACACTTTCTCGTCGGCTTTGGCCCGCCACCGTCACGACAAGCTCCGCTTTCGACAGCGTCAGGAAGCCCTCGCGCGGAACGGTCTGGGCGCTTGTGCCAAAGAAAAAACAAAGCATGACCAAGCCAAGGACCCGGCCTACCGGTGGACGCTTGAATGCCAACCCAAAGGCAAACTGCACCAGTCGACAAATCAGGCGGCAAGACCTCATGGGGTCGGTGTCGCCTGCTTGTTCAGAAGCCCCATCTTGGAGGCCTCGAAAACGGCTTCGGCGCGTGAATGAACGGCCAACTTGTTGTAGAGATGCCTGATGTGTGAACGGATGGTGTCCACTGTGACGGACTTCAGTCGCGCCACTTCGGTGTAGGTGAAACCGCGGGACAGCAGATCGAGCACATCGTGCTCCCGCTCTGAGAGCTTGACCGGTCCCGAGGGCATCGTGTCCGCGCCCGGTGCGAGCGGGCTGCATGCATTCGTTCTGCGATCCTGATCCTGGTATTCCCGGCATCTGGCCAGGATGCGTCGCGCAATCATGGGCGAGATCGGTGAGGCTCCCGCCTTCATGTCAAGTATGGCGGTGGCGATGTCGTTCGGCGCAGCATCTTTCTGGATGTATCCGATGGCGCCGGCCTCGATGCTGTCGAGCACACTCTTGTCATCCCCAAACATGGAGACCACCAGTGCGTCACATTTCGGGTTGAGCAACAAGGCGGCGCGAATCACCTCCAGACCGCTGCCGTCCGGCAAGCCCAGATCAACCAGCAAGACATCAACCTCATGAGAAGACTGGCGCAACCACGCCAGCGCACTGACGCGAGAGTCAACAGCGCCTACCAGGTTGAGTTCACTGCAATTTCGCACGCTGGCACTCAAAAACTCTCTCATGCGACGGTCGTCCTCAACGATCATTACCTGCCACATTGGTCTGCTCCCGGTGAAGTTGCCCGGTTATTCATGCACGCCCAGGCCCGGATAGTCTATGTCCGCAATACCGGCGTGGCAACCGCAAGCGCGTCGAATGCCATCGCATATTCATGCGATGGCAGAGTGAGTGGTCTTTTGTGAAGATCACCCTTGTTCCTGGGCAAAGTCCGAGTCGTTTTCGGATTTGGTGCAAGCCTCAAATCCAAGGAGTCAGCTTCCCTGACGTGACATGGCATGAACGAGTGCAATATTCAACCGATCACCTGGGACATTGATGTGCCCTTGCTCACCAATCGCCATGTGCTGTCTGCCATGCTGAAGGTGATTCTGGGGGCAGGCGCACTGACGGGCGCGCTGGTTTCCTTGCTGTTGGCGATCCAGGGTGATTGGAAGCACATCCCCGCGCTGTTGGCCGTGTTCTTGGCGATCTCAGCAGGGCTTTTCTTGCTCGCCGTCCTGGTTATGTGGATTTTCTTTCGCAATCACATGCAAATGCGTTTCACGGTTGACTCGCAAGGCGTGTGCAGCCTGACGACGGATCGCATGGCCCGATTCGGCAACCGCAGCGCCCTGCTGTTGGGTCTGCTGGCGGGACGACCAGGCGTCGCTGGCAGCGGTGCACTGGCCATGGCGCAAGAGCAGCAGATGCTTCACTGGGACGCTGTAGCGGATGTCGCGTTCGACCCGGTGCGGCACTGCCTCGCTTTTCGCAATCGCTGGCGCGTGCTCATGCGCGTGTACTGCAGCCCTGAGAACTATGAAACGGTGTGCGCCTTGGTCACTGCCAGCCTGATTGCGAATCCGACAGAACGCCCAGGCTCGCGCCGATCACCACTGGGCTGGTATCTACTGAGAACGGCCTTGGTAGTGCTGGCTTGCCTGCCGGTATTTGCCCTCGGGGACGTGTACGGCTACGGGCTGCTATTGCCTTTGCTTCTGCTCTGCTTTTCCCTGGCCATGGTGTGGCTGATACGGCACCTGGCCTGGGTTGCCGGCGCGCTTGCCATTCTGACTGTAGCCAGTGCGATTTCCAATGCCTTATCCGTTCGTCAAACGACTTTTTTTGGTGTAAAAAGCTATTTCCGCTACGAGGTCCTGTCTGGCGACAACTGGGCGCTAAGCGTGCTGGCCGGCTTGGGGGTTTGCTATCTGTTGTGGCTTGCGACCCAGATTCTGCGCAGACGCATCCAACCCGTGCTGGAGGCAGATTGGACCGATGGCAGTGGGACGTAGTCCGCTTGCTGATCAGCGAATCTTTATTTGTGTTGTTTTGACTGGAGGCCTGGCATGACGAAAATTTGCAGCCAATGCGGCGTCACCAACGCGGTGGCCGCCAAATTTTGCAAAGAATGCGGTACCTCGCTGGCACCCGAACCGGTCCCGCCAAGGATTCCAGAAAAGACCGAACGGCCCAGCGCCGCCGTGCCGGATTCTTCGCCTCGCACCGTGGCGCGGCCAACGCGCATGCCCTGGATTGTTGCCGCGGTGGTGTTCGTCCTGCTGGTGGCCGGGGCTGCATTCTGGTTGACCCAGCGTGGCGCGAACCCGGCGGCGAGCGCAGCGGCACCGGCCGCAACGGCGCCAACTCAGCCTGAACCAACGCCACCCGCAGCGCAGAGTCCGGGCAGCGGATTGGATAAGCCGCCAGCAGCCGCGCCCATGCAAGCAGCGCCAGCCGAGCCTTCGTACGCCAACGCGACGCCAGGTCCTGCGCCGGTGCCGGTGCCGGTCGCAAAGCAAACAAGAAGAAGCCCGCAACCCTTACCGGCCGCGGTCGTTCCCCAAGCGGTCGCGCCCGCGCCAAAGCCATTGATCGCCAGACCTGCACCCGAGTTGCACGCCGCACCAGTACCCGTCCCGCAGGCGCCAGCCGAAGCTGCGCCAAGCAGTCCACGCGAAGCCTGTGGCAAGCGTGTCTTCCTGGCCATGATTTTTTGCATCAGCGAGCAATGCGAAAAGCCACAGTTCAAGAACCATCCGCAGTGTGTGGAAATGCGGGAGCAAGACCGAAGAAGGCAGGAAGAACAAAACAATCGCTGACCGATGGTGCACCTGGGCGTCTGATCGATTTGGCAAGACCGACTGATTCCGTTACCGTCAATCCATCGGTTTACCTCACCCGCACACACCCCAAATAGCCACTGACAAGTATGGAACCCTTCCTGCTTCGTTACCGACCGCTGCGCTGGTTCTCCATCGCAGCCTTTCTCTGTGTGGCGTACGGCCCCATTGCCGGCGCGTTCGCTGGAAGCTTGCACGAACCCTTTCTGTCGCTGACCGAACTGCTGTCAGCGCGGCGGATGGAATTGCTGGCGCAAAGCCTGACTTTTTCCTTTGCCATTGCCGTCTTCACGACCGTTGTCGGTGTGCTGGCAGCGCTGGCCCTTGCGCGTTACCTTCCTCGCAGCGCCCGCAAACTGGCGTGGCTGCTATTGGCCACCATCGCACTGCCAACGACCGTCGCAGCGATGGGGTGGAGCTATTTCTTTGCTGTGTTGTCCTCCATCACCGGAAGCAGCATCTCGGGGAGCTGGCTGGGCGCCGCCATGGCACAGGGCATGGCACTGCTTCCCTTTGCAAGCGGCGTCGCGTTACAGGCCCTGTGCGCCAGCGACATGCGCTTGATTGACGCCGCCCGGGTGTTGGTGTCGCCAGCAAGGCTGCTCTTCACCATCGCCGTTCCGCTGGCGCGGCCCACGCTGGTATCGGGTGCGGCGCTGGTCTTTCTCCTGTCATTGCTGGATTACACGATCCCTTCCATCTTCGGGGTCAACACCTACGCGTTGGAGATATTTGTCGCCTTCAGTGCGACCCATCGCGTCTCCGACGCACTATTGCTTTCGGTGCCACTGGTCGGTAGCGCACTGCTGCTAATCGCCACCGTGTCAGGTCTGCCAAAGCAATTGGCACAGGCTACAACACAGACCTTTCCCTGTGACGGCGCCCTGCCCTTGCCGCTGCGCGCTGCGCTCCTGCTGGGCGCCATGCTCTGCCTGGCAGCACTGCTGGTGCCGCTGGCCGCCATGCTGCCCGCATTGGGCAACCCTGCCTACCTGGGGCGAACGCTTGTCGCAAGCTGGCGCGAGACTGGCTACACCCTGGCCACCAGTACAACGGCTGCCCTGCTGGCCCTGCCGCTGGCCATCGGCCCGGCCGTGCAAATTCTTCTCGGCGGACCGGGTGCGCGCCTGGTCTGGGCGCTGTGCCTGCTGCCTTTTCTGGCGCCGCCCGCCTTGATTGGCGTCGGTTTGATCGCCTTGTGGGCGCCGGTGCATTTTGTTGACATTTATGGCAGTCACTGGATGACCATTGCCGCTGAACTAGCGCGCTTCACGCCGGTTTCAATCGTCGTTCTGGCAGCCTGGCTGTTGCGCACCGATCCCACGCTGTTTGAATCGGCCATCATCGGCGCAACATCCTTGCGCAAGATGGCCGTCCAAGTGCTGCTGCCGCTGACCATCCCGGGCTTGCTGGGGGCCGCAGGCATCGCCTTTGTGCTGTCGATTGGCGAGATTGGCGCCAATCTGCTGGTCGCACCGGCGGGCTCGGCAACCCTGTCGCTCAAGACCTACAACTACCTGCATTACGGCGGTTCCCAAGCGGCCGCCGGCTTGTGCCTGCTGTTGCTGGCCATGGCCGTGCTGGGCGTGGCCGTGCCGGCCTGGATCATCAACCGACTGACAAGGATTGCATGATCGATCTTCATGAACTGGTCAAACGCCGCGGCACGCGCGCTGTTGCTGACGCCCTTTGCCTGCGCGTGCGCCCGGGTGAAACACTGGCCATCAACGGACCATCCGGCAGCGGCAAGACCACCCTGCTGCGCTTGATTGCGGGTCTCGAATTGCCGGACTCCGGCCAGATACGGATTGGCGGGAAGTCAGTCGATTTTCACGACGCCGTGCACACCCGCGGCATTGCGTTTCTCTTTCAGTCAGCCGCACTCTGGCCGCACATGAGCGTGGCCAGCAACATCATGTTTGGCATCCACGATCAGCCGATGGCCTGGCGCCAGACGCGTATGCTGGAGTTGCTTAATCGTGTCGGTCTGGCGCAGTTCGCGGATCGGCGGCCGGACTCCTTGTCGGGCGGTGAGGCACGTCGCATTGCACTGGCACGGGCCCTGGCGCCACAGCGTCCGATTCTCCTGCTCGATGAGCCAACCTCCAATCTGGATGCCGAACTGCGGGCGCAAATTCTTGCCTTGATCGCACAGGAGCGAGAGGCCCATGGCACAACGATTGTGCTGGCCACGCACGAGCACTCCGACGCCGCCAGGCTGGCGGACCGCTGCCTCACTCTGCGCAATGGTCATTTGACCGAGGGAATGGCGCCGTGAAGCGACATTCGATCGTGTCCCTTGCGCAGGTCGTCCTGGGCGCAACGCTGGTGACGCTGGTGGTCTATTCCGTGCTGGCCTGGATGGCTGCCGAGCGCACCGCTCATCTGCCCAAGGGTCATGTCAACCTGCGCCCACCCAGCGATGTCTATTGCCTGGCGCTGGTTGATGGCGCGATTTGGGCCGGCGGCAAGGAAGGGCTCTTTGTCTTCGCACGCGACGCAAGCGCCCTGCCCGTGCCAGCAGACTTGCGCCAACTGCACTTTGTTTCAGCCTTGCTGGCGGAGGCCGACGGCGGCGTCTGGCTGGCACATGAAGATGGCATGACACACTGGACGCGCACCGCAACTCGGCATTATTCAACGCTGGCCACGGCCTTTGTCGGACGCGGTCTGTCGGTACTGCGCGACCGCGACGGCGTTCTGTGGGCCGGCTCTGATCGTCATCTCTTGCGACTGCAAGGCGATGCGTTCCGGCCGGTCGCAATACCCGAAGCCTTTGGCCTGACCGAGGCGGCGGTTCTGTACCAGGACCGCGCCGGCCTGCTATGGATCGGAGACGCTTCGCCACGCAGCCCCGGGCTGATCAGTTACGGGCCGCAGGGCTTTCGTTTGTACACACAGCAGGACGGATTGCCACACCATTCGATCAACACCCTCATGCAAACCCGCACGGGTACCGGTTTATGGGTTGGCACCGGCTTTGCCGGCGCTGGCAGTGCAGTCTACATTGACCAGAACGGCTGGCGCCGGGCCGGCCGACCGCAGGGGCTGGCCGGCGACAAGGTGCGTTCGATTTTTGAAGACAGCATGGGGCGACTCTGGTTCGGATCAGAGTACGAAGGCTTGGCCGTCTTCGGCGCTGCACGACTCGCCATCATAGGCGTGGCCAATGGCCTGGCCGGTCCCGAAGTGAAAGCCATCCTCGAATACCCCCCGCACACGTTCTGGCTTGGCAGCAACGGTGGCCTGACACGCATTGAGAATTTCGACGCACAACAGGGTGATCCACGCTATCCTGGTTTTGGAGGCTCAGCAAAATGAACTATGACCTACTGGAGGCCCGCTACCGCGAGTTGCTGGCGCAGCGCCAAGCGGGGCTGCTTGCACCGCAGAAGTTTGAAGAACAGGTCGGCACGCTGCGCACGCAGGATGCGCAGCAGCGCTGGTGGCAGCTCGACCCGGCATCGGGCCAATGGCTGATGTGGGATGGCAGCCAGTGGCAGCCGGGCACGCCGCCACGCGGCAGTGCGTCCAGCGCACCATTGCCGGCCGCAGCCCCACCCTCCGCAACGCCGGGCTCGGGTGCCGACAAGGCTGCAGCCGTGGTGCAGACGTTCTGGCATCGGTTTCTCGCACGCTTGATCTCGCCGGGCGAATTCCTGCGCCAGAGTCGCCTGCCCTTGGCGCAGCGCTCGCAAGGCTGGTGGGATGTGGCCGGAATCGCCGGTGGCGCCTTGTCGGGCTACATCTGGTTCCTGTACTCCAGCATCCGTGGCATGCCGCACCTCAAGCTGCTGGGCATGAGCGGTGGACGCAATGTCTGGTACGACTTCCTGCCCAGCCTCGCGCTGGCTGCCATTCCGCTGCTGCTGTTTGTCTACCGCGGGAAGATACTGGCCCGGCTGGACCGAGTCTGGGCCCGCATCAACGCCAGCCTCAGTTACGCCATGCAGTTGGGTGCCGCCATCATCGTCGGCGCCATGGTGCTCAATTACTTCAGCCCGGCACTGCTGGGCTGGGCCTTTGCGTTTCGTGAGGGGCTCGACTTCACCACCCCGCTGCTGATGGTAGGCATACCGGTGCTGCTGGCCATCTTCCGCAGCGAAACCGATCAATTGCTGCAGCCGCTGCAACCGGTGCGTCAGAGCCTGCCCAAGTTCGTGCTGATCGGGATCGTGCTGGCGGTGCCGTACGCCATCGCCTTTGTGCTGTACCGCACCGGCTTTAACCAATACGAGTTGCTGCACTGGAACCTGGCCTTGGGCACCTTGATTCCCTATGCGCTGATGCGCAGCCCGCCACCGGCTGGTCATGGCCACAGCGGCGGCGCGACGCTTGCCGCGCTCTACTGGATGCTGCCGGCGATGCTGATTCTGTATGCCGGGTTTCCTGCGGACGCCTTGGCCGACGATTGCATGCGCGACCTCTTCAACATGCGCGACTGCCTGCGCACCGGCGGCTACGCAGAAATCATTTCCGGCACGGCCTCGGGTGCGGTGTCCGTTCTGGTCAACGGCCCGGAGCTGGTGCGCATCCTGATCCTGCCGCCGGGCGGCCAGACACCGCAGGAAGCGCCGCCCGCACCGCCGCCGCCAGAGGATATTGAATGGACCGCACCGGATGGTCGCCACAACACTTTGACCTGGGACGCTGCCAAAGGCGGCTACATCAACATCCTGACCGGCGGTTTTGTCGCGCCGCAGGATGTCGAAAATTGGAAGCAGAACATTGGGCAGACCATTGCACAAACCGATGAATGGCGCGCTCACAATGCGGCCCTGACCGCGGCCGGGCTCGATGCCCAGAGTCAGGCGCTGGCGGCGATCAAGGCCGAGGCTGAGGCGCGTGCCGCTGCCGCAGCGCGGGTGAGTCGGATCCAGCAAGCGGCGCTGAAAAATGACCTGTGGAACCCGGGCGGTCCGGGTGACGTGGTCAGCACCAGCAACAAAATTCTCGACGACATATGGGCCGGAAAACCAATTGACCAGGACAAGATCGATGCCATGCATCGGTATGTCGGCAACCGCATCAGCGGCGCGGCGGCAGATGCGTCCACTTTGAAAGACAGCCAGCTCGGCAATTTCTACGGGGCCACCGAGGGCTTGCAAGGAACCCTGCGTGAAGCATTGACCGGCAAGGACGCCGATGGCAATTCGACGCTGGCCGGCACCCTGACCTCCATGTTCGGACGGGTGACGGCCGGCGTCGCCACCGGTGGCGTCTCCGAGGTCGGCTATGTGGCGGCCAACACGGGCTACGCGATGAAAGACGCAGCCGATCGGGGTGCATCCGATCTGGAGGTCTTCAAGGCCGGCCTCAAGACGGGGGTTCTGGAGGCGGCGCCAACGGTGCTTGGCGCCGGGGTGACGCATTACTTCCCCAAAGCCTTTCCCAATGTCGCCCAGGGCGTCAGTGAAATGATGAAACCGGTCGAGAACGCGATCGCCGCCGTGGACAGCGCGGTGCAAAAAGGCGCAGCATCGCTTGGCAGCCGCGTCTCCCGGGTCATCAATCCGATCCCCAGTAATCTGGCCGGAACCCGTGCGGCAGTGGACCGGGTGCTGGCTGCGCCGACACCCAAAAATATCGCCACGCTCTACAGTAACGGCGGTATGGATCGGCTGGCCGTCTTACAGAAGGCCAACGGTCTGAGCGCTGCCGAGGCCAAGGTGCTCAACAAGGAACTGGCCAAACAGGTCAATTCCAATATCAACACTGGCATGAAAAACACCATCAGCCAGTTTGAAAAAGATACCGGTGTTGGCATCGATCACGCCATCCTCGGCGACTCGGGCTCCACCGCGCGCTCGGGCGGGAATCCAAAAATCAAAACCGATTTCGACCGCACACAGGTCACAAAGTTCAACCAGAAAAATGTTGCCCAGTATGCCGAGAAAAATGGCCTGACCGTCACAGAAGCCAACGCGCAACTGCAGGAGAAGTTTGGCGCGCAGCTGACCGACAACATTGACACCCAGATCCGCTCCAGTGGATTCAGTCATGGCGCGACGGACCTGGACTACAAGACCTACAACGGCATCGGAAAAAGTGCGGGCCAGGCGGATGCCTACCCGCCCGGCTTTACCGGAAGCCGTCAAGCGGTGCAGGGCGGCGGCACCATTTACGAGCGCGGGCCCGGCGGCGACATTTCGACCAGAAACATTTCCGGCCAGGCGGTTGTCGATCAGCATGGTTTGAACACCCAGGCTGTGACAGGCACGCTGCCCGAGAATCCCACCCGCTTCGGCGCCGACGAATTTCATGACTTCAGCACGCAGCAGATGAAGTCGGTGACGGAACACAGTGACGTCAAATCGCTGGCCAAGGCCATGGGGCGCGAGAGTGATCTGGCCGGTCGCATTGACCGCATGGCCAGCAACCCCACAGGTGCGCAACAGCTCAAGAGTGCAGGCTTCACCAACAAAGCGGGGGCACTGGTCACACCACCCAAGATCGATAAAGATTTGATGAAGATCGCAGCCGAAATCAACAAGAACCCGAGTGAAGCGATGAAGATTCTTCATCCCAAGTACACCGAACAAAGCTTTGCCGCGGCGGTAAAGCAGCAAATTGGCAATTTCCATGCCGCCTTGCCCAGTCTGCCACCCGCCACTCCCTAACCGAAGAGATGAAATCATGAACAGCTTAACCATTGAAAACCAGGACTTCCTGCTTTCCCTGCCGGACCTTTGCGCGCTGGCGCAGGCCCTGGCATTGAAGAGCAACGAACTGTCGCTGCTGCCAACGGATTCGGGCAGTGCCGAGCAGCAGGCACAAGTGCTCGCGGAATTCAAGCGCTTGGATGAGGATGCCAAGGAGCGTCTGACCCTTGCACTGGCAACGCTGCGCGCGCCAGTCAAGGTGGCGGACCTTCACCACACGATTGCCGACGAATCGATCACGCGCGTCAAACTAGCCTGGGCGGCGGGGTCTGCAGACACCCTGGTTGCCGTCGCGGGAACGACGGACCCGCGACGCATCAGCGCATGGTCTGAGCCCAGCATGGCGGCATCGGTGCGCCAGATCCTTGCGGCCGAAGCGCCGTTACGCGACGACGAGATCGCCTGCAAGGTGACAACCCCGAGCGCGCTCGTGTTTCTAGCCGCAATCGACCAGCTACGGGCCGTCCGGCTCTACGCCATGTTGACGCACGCTGCGCCCACGGCCTTGTTCTCCAAGGCAGAGGTGTTGGAGCGCTTGTCCGATGCGGCAAGCGAGGATTTCCGCTGGCCTCTCACGTTTGTGGAGAAGCTTCTTCCAAGCGGTCTGACGGCTTCCTATTCGGCAGAGGAAGTCGATGCCGCCCTGGCTGAACTGGTGGCGCACGCATGGATTGAACGCGTGGCGCCGGACCGCTACGAGATCAGCGACGCTGGCCAGATCATCTGCGACGGCATTTTGCATGACGTCAGCAAGCTCGGCATTGGCGTGACAGCGCAACGCCCCGATGGTCAATGGGGCCGCGATGTGGTCTTGCTGATTCGCAGCGCTTTTCATCTTTTCGCAATCGCGATGGCCGGCCAGGAAGCCGTGATCGCGGCAGTGGACAATGATGAACTGGCGGCGCTGTTGCACACCACCCTGCAGGCACCGCAAGCGGCGCCCGGCGCGACGCAGCAGCTTAAACCCGAATCAAGCCCGCCGATGCAGCCGCAGCCGCCCAAACTTTGGCATTTTCTCGTCGACGGTCAGACCCAGGGGCCGGTGCCCGAGGGCGAGCTGCGCGAACGCCTGGCGCGGGGTGACTTGCCGGCCCAGACCCAAGTCTGGAACCCGGATCTGCCGCAATGGTGCAGCGCCAGCGAGGGCGGTCTGATTGCAGTGCCGCAGTCCAGCCCGGCAACGCCGAAGCCCGCTCTGACGAGTTTGATGTGTCACGGCTGCCATCACCCGATTCAGCCCGATATGAAGTTCTGTCAGGAGTGCGGTTTGCCGGTGCTCCCTGCGGCAACGCCTGCGACCTGCCCAAAATGCGCCACCCCCTTCGATGCGGGTACCCGGTTTTGCGCCACTTGCGGCACGGCACTGAATTGACGCGTTCGACCCCAAACCAGGCTGAGGATCCTGTCATGACACATCGTCGATTCAATGGCGTTGCCGGCTTCGGGCGACTTGCGTGCAGTTGGCTGCGCGCCACCGGCCTGGTGGTGCCGCTGCTGCTTGTCTGTGCCTGCGGCGACAAGGGTGCAACCAGAGAAGTCGTCATTTACACCACCGTTGATCAGGTTTACTCCGAACCCATTTTGAAAGCCTACGAGGAGAAAACCGGGATTCGGGTCAAGGCGGTCTATGACGTGGAAGCGGCCAAGACCACCGGACTGGTCACGCGCCTGGAAGCCGAAAAAGCGCGACCGCAGGCCGATGTATTCTGGAACGGCGAATTCGCACAAACCATGGGCCTAGGGAAACGCGGATCAAATCAACTTTGATCCGCATGATGACGTGGCGCACACTTTTTTGTTCGCGTTACGCCGAATTTCGCGATCTCTTTCGCAATCGTGTCCGATTTTTCAGTTTCTACGCCTCTTTCGAGGCTTCG
>CAIXNB010000223.1 GCA_903920695.1 uncultured beta proteobacterium | reverse complement strand
TGACGAACTCCAGGGCAAAGGGCGCTGGCGGTGCGTCAACGACGGCCTTGGTGGCAGTTGTGTCGGAAAAAGCAGAGGTTGTTGCACGCACAAGTGCAACGGTAGAGGAAAAAGGTGACTGTGTCCAGTAATTTCTGCATTGACCTATGGGTTCACCGAATCATTACGCTTCTTGCCTTCGCATTGGACGGCACCGTTGCCTCGCTGATTGCGAACGCAGAAGCAAACGGCGTCACATTCAGCAAACGCTTTGAAGTTTCGTGCGAGTTGAAAGTGGCACGACCGGAGCAAATCCCATCCGAGTTCAAGGCGCTACTCCTGAATAACGGCTTCGCGTACTCCATTACGACCACGATTGACGACAAAAACCAAATTACAAGTACGGTCGTTACTGCCAAGCGGTCTGGTGTCTTCGAGCGCAACGCGCTTTCATCGCTTGTTCAGCGGGCAGAAGCAACAACAAGCAACAAACCAGGCACGCTCAAATGGTCGATCTCACAGAATCAATAATGCGCTCCACCCACTCGATCGAGGCGACACATTGCCACAAGCTGCAATTTGCGCCTCACCTCGAACGGTACTTGCGCAAAGCCAATGCAAGCGTATTGGAGAAGCTTGTCGGTTCGTTAATGCTGCGGCCTATCATTCCATTCCATGAGGTGGCCGAAACTGGGTGTCAGTAACCGATAGACTTGGGCGTAATCGTTCAAGGAGCAAACATGCAATTTGGAAATTCAAATCAGATGTTTCCAGTGTTCTTTGGCGTCTGGATCGTGCTTGGCCTGGCCTCAACCGGCTTCTTCTTCTTCAACAAAAATGCGGGGCTCAAGCGCAAGGTCTGGCCACCATTCATGGTAATCACTGGCCTCTTGTTTATCGGTTTCAGCCTTGCAATCGGTATACCCGGCAATGCCCTGTACCTGATGGTGCCGGCGGTTGTGCTCATTACGCTATTGAACCTTCGATCAGCACATTTTTGCAACGCCTGCGGCGCCACGATCCAGACTCAGAACCCATTTTCGAAGCGGACGTTCTGCTCCAAGTGCGGAGCCAAACTGGAACGGTGACGTCCACCGCCACAGTCAAGCAAACCTGCACAAAGAGCCAAGCAGATCAAACTGAGCCGACTCAGGGCGGCGTGGCACTCAGCGCAGTGAGGTCAAGGAGGAGGCTGCAGGCCGGGGGACACGAACGGAGTTGAGTGCCACGCCGTCCTGAGTCCGCAACATCCACCCAATCGCCGGAATCCCTGCAAGTTCATGGCAGCCACCCGCCCGCAAAAAAGCCGCCCGCAGGCGGCTCTTCATATTGGCCAATAGCGAGCTACTTGGCGCCCGGCACCTTGCCTTCGACACCCTTGACGAAGAAGTTCAGGCCACCGAGGAACTTGTCGTCAGCGACGGCATCCTTGGCCACCTGCACCTTGCCCGTGTTGTCGGTGATCGGGCCCTTCCAGATCACGAAGCTGCCGTCGGTCAGGCCCTTCTTGACCTCATCAATCCTGGCCTTGGTTTCGGCCGGCACATCAGCAGCGATGGAGACGATGTCGATCGCGCCTTCCTTCACGCCCCACCAGGCGGCCGTGCCACCCTTCCAGCTGCCGTCCAGCGCTTCCTTGGTGGCCTTGATGTAGTACGGACCCCAGTTGATGATGCTCGATGCCAGATGGGCTTTGGGGCCATAGGCGGTCATGTCCGAATCCCAGCCGAAGGCGCGCTTGCCCTTGGCTTCTGCCGTCTTGAGCACAGCCGGCGAATCCGTGTTCTGGAACAGCACGTCGGCGCCGCCGTTGATCAGCGAGGTTGCGGCTTCGGTTTCCTTCGGCGGGTCGAACCAGCCGTTGACCCAGACCACCTTGGTCTTGATCTTCGGGTTGCTCGACTGTGCACCCAGCGTGAAGCTGTTGATGTTGCGGATCACTTCCGGAATTGGCACCGAAGCCACCACGCCCAGCGTGTTGGTCTTGGTCATCTTGCCGGCGATGACGCCCGCCATGTAGGCGCCTTCGTAGGTGCGGCTGTCGTAGGTGCGCAGGTTCTCAGCCTGCTTGTAGCCGGTCGCATGTTCGAACTTCACATCCTTGCTGTCGGCCGCGACCTTGAGCATGGTTTCCATGTAGCCGAAGGTAGTGCCGAAGATCAGCTTGTTGCCTTGGCCGACCATGTCGCGGATCACGCGTTCTGCGTCAGCCGACTCGGGCACGCTCTCTACGAATGACGTCTTGACCTTGTCGCCGAATTCCTTTTCGATCGCCTTGCGGCCATTGTCATGGGCAAAGGACCAGCCACCGTCGCCGACAGGGCCAACATAGGCAAAGGCAATCTTGAGGGGCTCGGCCTTGGGCGTCGAAGCGGCTGCTGCGGGAGCCGGTGCGGCCGGCGCTACCTCTTCCTTCTTGCCACACCCCAGCAGCGCAGCAGAGGCCACGGCAGTGAGTGCTGCGATTTTCAGCAGCGAACGTTTTTGCAGATCGGTCATGTCAATTCCTTCTTGGGGGTTTGCGACGGGGTTTGAGATGCGTTAATTATCTACCGGAAACCATCAGGCACCCGGATAGAACGGCTTGCCAATTGAGGCCGGCATGTTGATCCGGATCCACAGCGGATTACGTGAAATCAGGGCCAGCACAACGATGGTCGACAGGTAGGGCAGCATGCTCAGAAACTGGCTAGCAACTTCGACGCCGATGCCCTGCAGATGAAACTGCAGCATGGTGACGCCACCAAACAAATAGGCCCCAAGCAGCACGCGCGCCGGTCGCCAGGTAGCAAACGTGGTCAGCGCCAACGCAATCCAGCCCTTGCCGGCCACCATGCCCTCAACCCATAAGGGGGTATAGACAATCGAAACATAAGCACCGGCCAGACCACACAATGCACCACCAACAACCACCGCCAGCAGCCGGATGTGGCGCACCGGGTAGCCCAGCGCATGGGCCGACTCGGGGTTCTCCCCAACGCTGCGCAGCACCAGGCCGGTGCGCGTGCGGTACAAAAACCAGATCAAGCCCAGCGCAAACAGAATAGTCAGGTAAACGAGCGGATGGTGCCGGAACAAAGCCGGACCGATCAGGGGAATATCGGACAGATAGGGAACTGCAAAACTCGGGCGCGGCGGAATTCGTTCCTGCACATAAGCAATGCCGGCGAAGGCAGAAAAGCCGGCACCAAACAGGCTCACCGCGAGACCGGTCGCGTATTGGTTGGTATTGAGCCAGATCACAAGCAGACCGAACACCAGAGCCAGCAGCGCGCCAGCGCCCATGCCGGCGGCAAAACCGACGAGGTCACTACCGCTATGAACCACTGCCGCAAAACCGGCTATTGCCGCGCACAACATCATGCCTTCGGCACCGAGGTTGACGATGCCGGCGCGCTCGTTGATCAGCATCCCGAGCGAGGCCAGCGCCAGCACCGTGCCGGCATTCAGGGTGGCTGCGATCAGCAGTGCATAGGAATCCATCACTTGGCCCATTTCACGCGGTAGTTGACCAGCGTGTCACACGCCAGCAAGGTAAACAGCAGCAGCCCTTGAAAGACGCCGGTCAGCGACTTGGGCAGGCCGAGACGCGACTGCGCCAATTCGCCACCGATGTAGAACATGCTCATGAGCAGTGCCGAGAACACCATCCCGACCGGATGCAGGCGCCCGACGAACGCGACGATGATGGCGGCAAAGCCGTAGCCAGCAGGAACGTAGGGCGTGAGTTGCCCGATCGGACCTGCCACTTCCAAAGCACCGGCCAGACCGGCCGTGGCGCCCGACACCAGCAAGGCGGTCCACAAGGCGCGGCGCGAAGAAAAACCGGCGTAGCGTGCAGCGGCCGGTGCCAGACCACCAACCTGCTGCGCAAAGCCGGCGCGCGTGCGAAACAGGAAGACCCAGGCCGCCAGCACACCGGCGAGCGCCAGAAAAACGCCGATGCTGGTGCGCGAACCATCGAACAGGCGCGGAATGCGCGTCACCAGATCAAAGTTCTTGCTCTGCGGAAAGTTGTAGCCCTGTGGGTCTTTCCACGGACCCGACACCATGTAGCTGAGCAACTGCACGGCGACATAGACGAGCATCAGGCTGACCAGAATCTCGTTGGCATTGAAGCGGTCACGCAGCCAGGCCGTGATGCCGGCCCAGAACATGCCGCCCAGCACGCCGGCGAGCATGATGGGCACGACGATCCAGCGGCTCGTGCCCGGCTCGGCCAGCATGGCCACACCGCTGGCGGCGATCGCGCCCAGTACATATTGGCCCTCGGCGCCAATGTTCCAGACGTTGGAGCGGAAACACACGGCCAGACCGAGCGCGATCAAGAGCAAGGGCGTGGCCTTGACGGTCAGTTCACCCAACGCGTAGGCGCTGCGGATCGGCTCCCAGAAGAACACGCGCAGCCCGCTCACCGGATCCTTGCCAAGTGCCATGAACAGCGCAACGCCGATCAGCACGGTCAGCGCCAACGCCAGCAAGGGCGAGGCATAGCTCCACACGCTGGAGGGCTGCTGACGCGCTTCAAGCTTGAGCATGTGCCACTTCCTCTTGATCCCAAAGCCCGCTCATCCACTCACCGATGCGCTCCACCGTCGCCTGTGCAATCGGCATCGAGGGTGAAAGACGCCCCTGCGCGATGACGTACAGGCGGTCGCTGACCTCAAACAGCTCTTCGAGTTCCTCGCTCACCACCAGCACGGCGCAACCGGCGTCGCGCAAAGCCAGAATCTCGCCGCGTATCTGCGCCGCCGCGCCAACGTCCACACCCCAGGTCGGTTGCGACACGATGAACAGCGTCGGATTGGCGTCAATCTCGCGACCGACCAGAAACTTTTGCAGATTGCCACCCGAGAGCGAGCGCGCCGCCGCGCGCGGACCGCCGGCCTTGACGTTGAAACGCCGGATGATGTCAGCCGCATGGGCTTCCAACTGCCCAACACGAATCCAGCCACCAGCAAAGCCGGGGTGCGAGATCGATTCATTGCGCGTGAGCAGCAGGTTGTGCGCCAGGCTTAGCGTCGGCACGGCGCCGCGACCGAGGCGCTCTTCCGGCACAAAGTGCAGCCCGAGCTTGCGCCGCCCACCGGGATGCAAGGCCGAGACATCGACGCCACCCATGCGGATCGCGCCCGCGCCGGAGCGCGTATCTTCACCCGACAGGGCGTACAGCAACTCCTTCTGGCCATTGCCCGAAACACCCGCAATACCGACCACTTCGCCAGCGCGCAGCTCCAGCGTGATGCCCTGCAGGTCAACGCCAAACTGGTCTTCGCGCGCCAGGGACAAATCCTGCACTTTCAGCACCGACGCGCCCAGTTTGGGCTCATGCCGGGTCAACAGCGGCGGCTCGGCGCCAATCATCATGCGCGAGAGCGAGGCGTTTGATTCCTGCGACGGATCGCAGACACCCGTCACCTTGCCGCCACGCAACACGGTGCAGGCATTGCAGAGTTCGCGAATCTCGTGCAGTTTGTGGCTGATGTAGAGAATGCTGCAGCCCTCAGAGGCGAGCTTTTTCAGCACCACAAACAGCTTATCCACCGCCTGCGGCGTCAGCACCGAGGTCGGCTCGTCCAGAATCAACACCTCGGGTCGCGTCAATAAGGCACGGATGATTTCCACGCGCTGCATCTCGCCCACGCTCAGGGTGTGCACCGGTCGCTCGGGGTCAACGTCAAGCCCGTACTCGTTGGCCTTGCCGACGATGCTGGCGGTAACCTGCTCCAGCGAATCGCGCGTCAACCCGAGCCAGACATTCTCGGCCACGGTCATGGTGTCGAACAGGTTGAAGTGCTGGAACACCATGCTGATGCCGTTGGCGCGCGCATCTTTCGGGTTGCGGATATGGACCAGTTGGCCGTTCTGCATCATGTGGCCGGCGTCGGGTTTGACCGAGCCATAAATGATCTTCATCAGGGTCGACTTGCCAGCACCGTTCTCGCCCAACACCGCATGCGTCTCGCCCGGCATCAGGGTCAGCGACACATCACTGTTGGCGACCACACCCGGGTAGCGCTTGGTGATGCCGGAGAGCTGAAGGCGGGGACTGGTCATGCGGCGTGTGAATTCGTTTCTTGGTTGAGGTTTCGACCCATGGTCATCACACGCAAAGTTGATGCCAGAGGAATCGTCAGGTGCCCAATGCTAGCCCAAATAGTGTATGGATCGCCGATGGCAGCCGGCAAGGACCTTGGATTTCAACTCGGCGGCCAAAATCCGTTATGCTCGGCAGCGCGCGCAAGGAATGCGGTGATCCCGTAGCCCCTGCTGCATTGTCCGGTCAATGCGGGGCTACCCGTCACGTATTGCGCCGAGCCCGAAGAATCTGATGCAGGACACGACCTTGCAAGGAGAGTTGCCAATGCCACAGCACGAACCGCTTCGTCTGCATGTCCCTGAGCCCACCGGGCGACCAGGCCATGACACAGACTTTTCCTACCTCCCGATTTCGCCCGCCGGCGCCGTGCACCGACCGCCAGTTGACGCTACACCCGCGCAGACCAGCGACCTCGCCTTCACGCTGATCCGCGTGCTCGATGACGACGGCCAAGCCGTCGGTCCCTGGGCGCCAGCTACCAATGTCGATTTATGGCGCCGCGGCCTGCGCGCCATGATGAAGACGCGCGCTTTCGATACGCGCATGGTGCTGTCGCAGCGGCAAAAGAAAATGTCCTTCTACATGCAGTGCCTGGGCGAAGAAGCGATTGCCACGGCACACGCCTTTGCCCTGAGCGCGGGCGATATGTGCTTCCCGACCTACCGCCAGCAGGGCCTGCTGCTGGCACGCGAAGACGTCTCGATGGTGGGCATGATCTGTCAGTTGTTCTCCAACGAACACGACCCGCTCAAGGGGCGCCAGTTGCCGGTGATGTACTCGAGCAAGAAGCACGGTTTCTTCTCGATTTCCGGCAACCTGGCAACGCAGGTGATTCAGGCTGTCGGCTGGGCCATGGCCTCGGCCATCAAGGGCGATACCAAGGTGGCATCAAGCTGGATCGGCGACGGCGCCACGGCGGAAGCCGACTTCCACACCGGATTGACCTTTGCCCACGTCTACCGCGCGCCGGTCATTCTCAACGTGGTCAACAACCAGTGGGCGATCTCGACCTTCCAGGCTATCGCCGGCGGTGAAGGCACCACTTTTGCAGCGCGCGGTGTCGGCAACGGCATCGCCTCGCTGCGCGTCGATGGCAACGACTTTCTCGCGGTCTATGCCGCCTCGCAATGGGCACTGGAACGCGCGCGCTCAAATCTCGGGCCGACGCTGATCGAATGGGTCACCTACCGCGCCGGGCCGCACTCGACCTCGGACGATCCGACCAAGTACCGCCCGGTCAGCGACGTGGCGCGCTTTCCGCTGGGCGACCCGATTGCGCGCCTCAAGCAACATCTGATTCAGCTGGGCGCCTGGTCCGACGCCGAGCACGAGGCAACGCAGAAGGAAGTCGAAGCCCTGGTGTTGGCCGCGCACAAGGAGGCCGAGAGTTACGGCACACTGGCCGACGGCCACATGCAAAGCCCGGCCGAAATGTTCGAAGACGTCTACAAGGAACTGCCCGAGCACCTGCGCCGGCAGCGCCAGGAATTGGGGGTTTAATCATGAAAACTACCCCAATGACAATGATTCAAGCGTTGCGTTCGGCGATGGACGTGATGCTGGAGCGCGACGACAACGTGGTCGTCTACGGCCAGGACGTTGGCTACTTCGGCGGCGTGTTCCGCTGCACCGAAGGCCTGCAGAAGAAGTACGGCACCTCGCGTGTCTTCGATGCCCCGATCTCGGAGGGCGGCATTGTCGGCACTGCGGTCGGCATGGGCGCCTACGGCCTGCGCCCCGTGGTCGAGATCCAGTTCGCCGATTATTTCTACCCGGCCAGCGACCAGATCGTGTCCGAGGCAGCGCGCCTGCGTTACCGCTCGGCTGGTGACTTCACAGCACCGATCACGATCCGCATGCCCTGCGGCGGCGGCATCTACGGCGGCCAAACGCACAGCCAAAGCCCGGAAGCGCTGTTCACCCAGGTCTGCGGCCTGCGCACCGTAATGCCATCGAATCCCTACGACGCCAAGGGCCTGCTGATTGCATCCATCGAGAACGACGACCCGGTCATCTTCCTCGAACCCAAACGCCTCTACAACGGGCCGTTTGACGGCCACCACGACAAACCGGTCGTACCCTGGTCCAAGCACCCAATGGGCGCCGTGCCCGAGGGCTATTACACGGTGCCACTTGACACGGCAGCGGTATTCCGCCCTGGCTCTGCGGTGACCGTGATCACCTATGGCACCATGGTTTTCGTTGCCGAAGCGGCAGCCAATGAGAGTGGCATCGACGCCGAGATCATCGACCTGCGCTCGATCTGGCCGCTCGATCTGGAGACCATCGTCGCATCCGTCAAGAAGACCGGGCGCTGCGTCGTTCTGCACGAGGCGACGCGCACCTGCGGTTTTGGCGCTGAACTGATCTCGCTGATCCAGGAGCACTGCTTCTACCACCTGGAGGCGCCGATTGAGCGCGTCACCGGCTGGGACACGCCCTATCCGCATGCGCAGGAGTGGGCCTATTTTCCCGGTCCGGCACGCGTGGCAGCGGCACTCAAACGCACGATGGAGGCATGATGGGCGTACACATTATCAAGATGCCGGACATCGGCGAAGGCATTGCTGAAGTCGAACTGGTGGCCTGGCATGTCAAGGTCGGCGACCTCGTTGCAGAAGACCAGATCCTGGCCGACGTCATGACCGACAAGGCCACGGTCGAGATTCCGTCGCCGGTAGCCGGCAAGGTGCTCGCGCTCGGTGGCACGGTCGGTCAGGTCATGGCAGTCGGTTCCGAAGTCATTCAAATCGAAGTCGAGGGTGCTGGAACGCCGACGGCCAAAGCGGTTGCGGCGGTGCCGGCCAATGCCACAAAAGCAGCAGCGCCAATTGTCATGCCAGAACCAGCTATGGCACCGGCCAAAACCGCAGCCCCTGGCGCCACTGCACCGAAGCCAGCACTGCGCGAAACAGCAGCCGCAGCGGCCACCGTTCATGCGCGCGCCAGCGGCGAGAAACCCATCGCCTCCCCGGCGGTGCGACGCCGTGCCTGGGACCTCGGCATCGAGTTGCAGTTTGTCCCCGGCACCGGCATGGCCGGGCGCATCACGCAGCAAGACCTCGATGCCTACGCCAGCCGGGTCGGACAAGCCGCTGGTGCAGCGCAGGCCGACCAGCGCTACGCGCAACGCAGCGCCGAAGAAGTGATTCCCGTGATCGGCCTGCGGCGCAAGATCGCGCAGAAGATGCAAGAGGCCAAGCGCCGCATCCCGCACTTCACCTACGTCGAAGAAATCGACGTGACCGAGCTCGAAGCCCTGCGCGCGCGCCTGAACACCCAATACGGCGCACAGCGCGGCCGCCTGACCATGCTGCCCTTCCTGGTGCGCGCTGTGGTGCTGGCAGTGCGCGAGTTTCCACAGGTCAACGCGCGCTACGACGACGATGCCGCCGTTGTCACACGTTTTGATGCCGTCCACCTCGGCATCGCGACGCAGACCGGAGGCGGGCTCATGGTGCCCGTCATGCGCCACGCCGAAACGCGCGACTTGTGGGCCTGCGCCGCTGAGGTGCTGCGCCTGAGCGAAGCGGCGCGCAGTGGCAAAGCCACGCGCGAAGAACTGACGGGTTCCACCATCACCATCACCAGCCTCGGTGCGCTGGGCGGCATCGTCAGCACGCCGGTGATCAACCACCCGGAGGTGGCGATCGTCGGCGTCAACCGCATGGTCGAGCGGCCCATGATCCGCAATGGGGCGGTGGTGGCGCGGCTGATGATGAATCTGTCATCCTCCTTCGACCATCGCGTGGTCGACGGCATGCACGGCGCCGAATTTGTTCAACTGCTGCGTGGCTACCTTGAGTGTCCGGCCACCCTGTTCGTGGAGTAATCAATGGAAACACAACACACCACGCTGCTGATCATCGGCGGCGGCCCCGGCGGCTATGTGGCCGCGATCCGCGCCGCACAACTCGGCATCGCCACCACGCTGGTCGAAGGCGAACGGCTCGGCGGCACCTGCCTGAACATCGGCTGCATTCCGTCCAAGGCTTTGATTCATGCCGGCGAGGCCTTTGCCCAGACCTGCGCTTTCGCCGCTAAGTCGCCGCTGGGCATCCAGGTTGACGCACCGCGCATCGACCTGGCGCAGACCGTGCGCTGGAAAGACGGCATCGTGCGGCGCCTGACGCAGGGCGTGGCCGCTCTGCTCAAGAAGAACGGCGTCACCGTCATCAAGGGCTGGGCGCGCGTGGTCGATGGCAAGACGGTCGAGGTGCAAGCAGCCGACGCTGCCGCACCGCTGCGCATCGCCTGCGAACATCTGCTGCTGGCCACGGGTTCGAGCGAAATCACCCTGCCGGGACTGCCCTTTGGCGGGCGCGTCATCTCCTCAACGCAGGCTTTGTCACCGGCCGCGTTGCCGAAGCACCTGGTGGTGGTTGGCGCCGGCTACATCGGCCTTGAACTCGGCACCGTCTACCGCAAGCTCGGCGCCGAGGTCACGGTCGTTGAGGCGCTGGACCGCATTCTGCCGATTTACGACGAAGAATTGGTCAAGCCAGTCGCCGCATCGCTGCGCAAACTCAGCGTACAAGTGCTACTGGGCTGCAGGGTGCAGGGACTCAATGCCAATGGTGATGCCGTGCAGGTTGCCAATGCCAAAGGCGAAATGTCCGAACTGCCGGCCGATCAGGTCCTGGTGGCGATTGGCCGCACACCGCGCACGCAGGGCTTCGGACTGGAGTCTCTGATGCTCGACATGAACGGCCGCGCCGTGAAGATTGACGACCAGTGCCACACCTCGATGCGCAATGTCTGGGCCATTGGCGACATCAGCGGCGAGCCGATGCTGGCGCACCGTGCCATGGCGCAGGGCGAGATGGTGGCCGAGATCATCTCCGGCAAGCGGCGCCACTTTGCGCCGACTGCGATTGCCGCCGTCTGCTTTACCGACCCGGAACTGGTGGTCGCCGGTCAATCACCACAGCAGGCGGCGCTGGCCGGACTCGACTGCATCGAGGCCAGCTTCCCGTTCGCAGCCAACGGGCGCGCCATGACCTTGGAAGCCGGCGACGGTTTCGTGCGCGTCGTGGCGCGGCGCGACAACCACCTGATCGTCGGTTGGCAAGCGGTCGGCGTCGGCGTTTCGGAGCTGAGCACGGCGTTCTCACACTCGCTCGAAATGGGCGCCTGTCTGGAGGATGTAGCAGGAACGATTCACGCACACCCAACGCTGGGTGAGGCGGTGCAAGAAGCGGCTTTGAGGGCCTTAGGACACGCCCTGCATATCTAAGGGAGACTAAATCCCGGCCAACAGGCGCAGGCCACCGGGATCGACGACGTTGAGCATGCGGCCGGAGCCGCTGATCAGGCTGCGCTCGCGCAAATGGCGCAAGACACGTGACAGGGTTTCGGGCGCAATGCCGAGTTGCGCTGCTATCGAGCGTTTGCGCTGCTGCAACTGGACCGCCATCGCACCCTTCTCACCGGTCTGGGCGTGGCGCAGCAGCCATTCGGCACAGCGCGCCTCCGCATCCTTGGCCAGACGGCTGACGGCAAATTCGGTCTGCTGGCGATGTGCCAGCGCCACATCGTGCAAAACGGCCTGGGCTGATGCCGGCATGTCGGTAATGGCCCGGCGAAAATCGACCAGTGGCACGCG
Source organism: uncultured beta proteobacterium (assembly GCA_903920695.1). Classification (GTDB taxonomy): domain Bacteria; phylum Pseudomonadota; class Gammaproteobacteria; order Burkholderiales; family Burkholderiaceae_C; genus Rhodoferax. Next base: position 872 of record CAIXNB010000223.1, on the reverse strand, counting down.
GCGCAGGACAACTTCAGTTTCGGCAAATCCGTCAACCGCCTGCGGCAGGTTGAGCACGGCTGATGACGCCTCAAGCCAGCACGGCCCTTCGACCACGCCCAACTGATGCTCCATGATGGCGCCCTCCATCACGCCCAGTGCAACACGCCCGGACTCGATGTAACTGACCCATGGCGAAGCCAGCGCGCGGCTGAGCAAACGCGCACCACGCGCTTCAATCTGGCAATCAGCAACACTGTCAATGGTTTCGGCAAGAAGCATGGGGCCGACTTTGCCGCGCTTGCCCCTGAGTGACTTTGAGCAATATCAATGTTCGTGACAAAAAAGCATCACAAGACCAGCACAGCACGAAAATCATTGACATTGGTGAAGGTCGGCCCGGTCGTCCACAGATCGCCCAGGGCCTCAAAATAGCCATAGGCGTCGTTGCGCCCAAGGTAATCGGCGATCTTCATGCCGTGGCGCTGGGCCCGCTCCAGCGTGACCGGCTCGACCCAGGCGCCAGCATTGTCTTCGACGCCGTCGATGCCGTCGGTGTCGGCGGCCAGCGCGTAGACCCGGGCCTGCCCCTGCAAGGCCTGCGCCAACCCCAGACAAAACTCCCCAGCGCGACCGCCGCGCCCGCGCGCCGCCCCCGGTACGCGGGGACGCAGCGTCACCGTCGTTTCGCCGCCGCTCAGGATCACACATGGCGCGGCAAAGGGTTGGCCCCGGTTCGCAACGGCACGTGCCAGCGCCGCATCCAGCGCGATCCCGCTTTTTAACAGCACGAACAATTCAAAGAAACACAAACTGATCTCAAGGTCCCGGCGTAACGGGCCCACAACAGGAACCTGCAGCAGCCATCGTCCGGTTTCAAACGGCCGGCGGCG
>CAIXNB010000222.1 GCA_903920695.1 uncultured beta proteobacterium | reverse complement strand
TGTACAGCCAGGACTTCACCGTCTTCGGCGGCGCTTTGAGTGAAGCCCATGCCGAGAAGATCTGCAAGGTGATGGACCAGGCCATGAAGGTCGGCGCGCCGGTGATCGGACTCAATGACTCGGGCGGTGCGCGCATTCAGGAGGGGGTGGCCTCGCTCGGTGGCTATGCCGACGTGTTCCAGCGCAATGTGATGGCCAGCGGTGTTGTGCCGCAGATTAGCATGATCATGGGGCCCTGCGCCGGCGGCGCGGTCTACAGCCCTGCCATGACCGACTTCATTTTCATGGTCAAAGACAGCTCCTACATGTTTGTCACCGGTCCCGAAGTGGTGAAGACGGTGACACACGAGGACGTGACGGCGGAAGAACTTGGTGGCGCCATCAGCCATAGCACCAAGAGCGGGGTGGCCGATCTGGCTTTCGAGAACGACGTGGAAGCGCTGCTGATGCTGCGCCGCCTCTACAACTACCTGCCGCTGAACAACCGCGAGAAAGCACCGGTGCGCCGTGGCGGCGATCCGGCGGAGCGCATGGATATGAGCCTGGACACGCTGGTGCCGGACAACCCGAACAAGCCCTACGACATGAAGGAACTGATCGTCAAAACGGTTGACGATGGCGATTTCTTTGAGTTACAGCCCGAGTACGCCAAGAACATCCTGATCGGTTTTGGCCGCATGGAAGGGCAGACTGTAGGCATCGTGGCGAACCAGCCGCTGGTGCTGGCCGGTTGTCTGGACATCAAGAGCTCGATCAAGGCAGCGCGCTTCGTGCGCTTCTGCGACGCCTTCAATATTCCGGTCGTGACCTTTGTCGATGTACCCGGCTTCATGCCCGGCACGGCCCAGGAATACGGCGGCATTATCAAGCACGGCGCCAAACTGCTCTATGCTTTTGCCGAGTGCACGGTGCCCAAGATCACCGTGATCACGCGTAAGGCCTACGGCGGTGCCTATGACGTGATGAGTTCCAAACACCTGCGTGGTGACGTCAACTTTGCCTGGCCCAACGCCGAGATCGCCGTCATGGGTGCCAAGGGTGCAGTCGAAATCATTTTCCGCGAAGATAAGGGCGACCCGGTCAAACTCGCTGCCAAGGAAGCCGAGTACAAAGCCCGTTTTGCCAATCCCTTCGTGGCCGGTGCACGCGGTTTCATCGACGACGTGATCCTGCCGCACGAGACGCGCAAACGCATCTGCCGCTCGCTCGTGATGTTGCGCGCCAAGAAGCTCGAAAACCCTTGGCGTAAGCACGGCAATATTCCATTGTGACCATCGGCATGGAGCGCTCTATTCTGCAATGCGTGTGTGGGAGCGGGCGGCACGGGCACTTTGCTTCGTGTCCCCCGGCCTTCGGCCTCCTCCTTTACCTACGCAAAGCACCCAGGCCGCCCACTCCTGAAGTGGCGCTGCGCTTCGTATAAAGAACAAGATAACTGAGTTGGAGTCAATATGTTTACGAAAATTCTGATTGCAAACCGTGGCGAGATCGCCTGCCGGGTCATCAAGACGGCGCGCAAGATGGGCATCAAGACGGTTGCCGTTTACTCGGATGCCGACAAGGACGCACGCCATGTGATGCTGGCCGATGAGGCCGTCAACATCGGACCGGCGCCGAGCCGCGAGAGCTACCTGCTTGGCGACAGGATCATTGCCGCCTGCAAGCAGACCGGCGCCCAGGCGGTGCACCCGGGCTACGGCTTTCTGAGCGAGAACGCCGCCTTTGCCAAGCGTGTTGAGGAAGAAGGCATTGTCTTCATCGGCCCCAAGCACTACTCGATGGCGGCCATGGGCGACAAGATCGAGTCCAAGAAGCTCGCGGGTTCGGCCGGCGTCAACTGCATTCCGGGTGTCAACAGCGCGATCGAAACAGCGGAAGACGCGGTGGAAATCGCCAAGGGCATTGGTTACCCGGTCATGATCAAGGCCAGCGCCGGTGGTGGTGGCAAGGGGCTGCGCGTGGCCTTCAACGACAAGGAAGCCTTCGAAGGCTTCACCAGTTGCCGCAATGAAGCGCGCAATAGTTTTGGCGACGACCGCGTCTTTGTTGAAAAATTCGTCGAGGAGCCGCGCCACATAGAAATCCAGTTGATTGGTGACAGCCAGGGCAATGTGGTCTATCTCAACGAGCGTGAATGTTCGATCCAGCGCCGCCATCAGAAGGTGATCGAAGAAGCGCCGTCGCCTTTCATCAGCGACGCCACGCGCAAAGCCATGGGCGAGCAGGCCGTGGCGCTGGCCAAGGCGGTCAAGTACCAGAGCGCGGGCACGGTCGAGTTTGTTGTGGGCAAGGACCAGAGCTTCTACTTTCTGGAGATGAACACCCGTTTGCAGGTGGAACACCCGGTGACCGAGTGCATCACAGGTCTGGATCTGGTCGAGTTGATGATCCGCGTCGCTGCTGGTGAGTCATTGCCGCTGACACAGGCCGACGTCAAGCGCGATGGCTGGGCCATCGAGTGCCGCATCAATGCCGAGGATCCGTTCCGCAATTTTCTGCCTTCAACCGGACGCCTGGTGCGCTTCCAGCCGCCGCCCGAGACCATGTTCGCGTCGGACGTCAGCCAATGGCAGGGTGTGCGCGTCGACACCGGTGTCCAGGACGGCGGCGAAATTCCGATGTTTTACGATTCCATGATTTGCAAGTTGATTGTGCACGGAAAGAATCGGCTCGACGCGATTGCCAAGATGCGCGAAGCGCTCAATGGCTTCGTGATTCGCGGCGTTAGCAGCAACATCCCGTTCCAGGCAGCCCTGCTGGCGCATCCCAAGTTCGTTGCGGGTGACTTCAATACCGGTTTCATCGCCGAGAACTATGCCAAGGGTTTCCGTGCTGAAGATGTGCCGCATGATGATGCTGACCTGCTGCTGGCACTGGCGGCTTTTGTGAATCGCAAGTATCGCGGCCGGGCCAGCAATATCAGTGGCCAGATGGAAGGTCACGAGGTCGCAATCGGTGAGGACTTCGTCGTTTTGACCCTGGGGCAAAAGGGTGCGACCACGCCAACCTCGGTGTCGGTGACGCAATACGATGGCAAGGCTGGTTCCTGTCTGATCCGCATCGGTGCCAGAAGCTACCAAGTGTCAAGCAACTACCGTCTCGGTGAAATCCGTATCACGGGTAGCTGCAACGGAACGGCGTTCACGGCGCAGGTCGAGCGCGGCAGTCTGGCGGGCAAGAATCCGCTGGCGATCCGTGTCTCACACAATGGCACGCAGATCGATGCGCTGGTGCTCTCGAAACGGGCTGCTGAACTGTATGCGTTGATGCCCTTCAAGGCGCCGCCCGACATGAGCCGCTTTGTGCTATCGCCAATGCCGGGTCTGCTGGTGGATGTGGCGGTGCAGCCCGGTCAGAAGGTGTTGGCCGGGGAGCGTGTGGCGGTGATCGAAGCCATGAAGATGGAGAACGTGTTGTTTGCTGTCGCTGATGGCGTGGTCAGCAAGGTGTTGGCGCTCAAGGGTGAGAGTTTGGTGGTGGACCAGGCGATTGTGGAGTTCGCATGAAGCCAATCGAACGACCCTTCAAGGTACTGGGCATCCAGCAGATTGCCATCGGCGCAGCGGACAAGGTCCGATTGCAGAAGCTCTGGGTCGATATGCTTGGGCTCGAAGTGACCGGCACGTTCCGCAGCGAGCGTGAAAACGTCGACGAAGACATCTGCGCCATGGGTAGTGGGCCGTTCAAGGTTGAAGTCGATTTGATGCAACCGCTGGACCCGGAGAAGAAGCCTGCCGTCCACAGCACGCCGCTCAATCACGTCGGCCTGTGGATTGACGACCTGCCCATGGCCGTGCAGTGGCTCACGGCGCAGGGCGTGCGTTTTGCGCCCGGTGGCATCCGTAAGGGGGCCGCCGATTTTGAGATCTGCTTTTTGCACCCCAAGTCGAATGATGAGTTTCCCATCAGCGGCGAGGGTGTTTTGATTGAGTTAGTGCAGGCGCCACCTGAAGTCGTCAGCGCATTTGGACGCCTTGCAGCCGGTCCGGGTTGAAGCCGGTGCGGGCTTCGCAGCGAGGCATTTGATATAGCTCAATATCTGATAAACGGCTCAATCTGAGAGGGGCGAGCGAGACGCTTTTGCCGAGTTGCTGGCGTACACTGCGTCCCTACCCGGCCGCGGTTGCGGCCTAACAAGGGTTTAGGAGACCGACTTGAAGCCTACCAATATCGCAAATCCGAACTATTTCCACAAAGTTGTTGATTGTCAGTGGGCCTGTCCTGCTCATACCCCCGTCCCCGAGTACATCCGCCTGATCGGCCAGGGTCGCTACAGCGATGCCTACATGATCAACTGGGTCTCCAACGTGTTTCCTGGCGTACTGGGCCGCACCTGTGATCGTCCTTGCGAGCCGGCATGCCGGCGTGGTCGGGTCGAGGAAAACAACGGCGAGAAGCCCGAACCCATCGCGATCTGCCGTCTCAAGCGCGTTGCCGCTGACAACAAGGACGATGTCAAGTCGCGCATGCCCGAAGTCTCGCCATTCAATGGCAAACGCATCGTCTGCGTTGGTGCCGGCCCCGCTTCTCTGACGGTGGCGCGTGATCTGGCGCCGCTGGGTTACCAGGTGACAGTGTTTGACGGCGAAGCCAAGGCTGGCGGGTTCATCCGCTCGCAGATTCCACGCTTCCGTTTGCCGGAGTCGGTGATCGACGAGGAAACCGGTTATGTCTTCGACCTCGGTGTTGAGTTCAAGAGTGGCCAGCGTGTCGAATCAATGAAACAACTCCTGACGCAGGGCTATGACGCGGTCTTCGTCGGTTGCGGTGCGCCGCGCGGACGTGACCTCGATGTGCCAGGGCGCAAGGAAGCGGCAGCGCATATTCATATTGGTATCGACTGGCTGGCCTCAGTTTCGTTTGGCCATATCACCAGCGTGCCGCCGCGCGTCATTGTGCTGGGTGGTGGCAATACGGCCATGGATTGCTGCCGCTCGGCGCGGCGTCTGGGCGGTGCCGATGTGAAGGTGATCGTGCGCAGCGGCTACGAGGAAATGAAGGCCTCGCCGTGGGAACGCGAAGACGCAGTTCATGAGGGCATACCAATCATCAACTACCACGTGCCCAAGAGCGTGCAGCACAAGGACGGCAAACTGCTGGGCATCACCTTTGAGATCGTCAGTGCGATCTATGACGACAAGGGTCGTCGTACCCTGGTGCCGACCGGCGCGCCCGATGCTTTCTTTGAGTGCGACGAGGTGCTGGTGGCCGTCGGGCAGGAAAATGCGTTCCCCTGGATCGAGCGTGAGTGTGGCATTGAGTTTGACCGCTGGGGTCTGCCGGTGCTTGGGCAGGAGATCCTGCAGTCGACTGTGCCGAATGTGTTTTTTGGGGGTGACGCGGCATTCGGTCCCAAGAACATCATCACCGCCGTCGCGCATGGTCATGAGGCGGCGGTTTCGATCGACCGCTTTCTCAACGGTGAGGATGTGAGCCGTCGCCCCGCGCCGCGCACCAACCTGCTGTCCCAGAAGATGGGCATTCACGAGTGGAGCTACCACAACGACGTCTCGAACGACACGCGATCCAAAGTGCCATGGGTCAAGGCCGAGATGGCACTTTCGAGCATCCGGATCGAAGTGGAACTCGGCTTCGATGCGGCTACCGCTTACAAGGAGGCCAGCCGCTGCCTCAATTGCGATGTGGAGACAGTGTTCAACAAGGATACCTGTATCGAGTGCGATGCCTGTGTCGACATCTGCCCGATGGATTGCATCACCTTCACCGCCGACGGTGAGGAACCCGACTTGCGAACACGGCTAAAGGCGCCGGCGCGCAATCTGGTGCAGGACCTTTACCTGTCCGGACCGCTCAAGACCGGGCGTGTCATGGTCAAGGACGAGGACGTTTGCCTGCACTGCGGGCTCTGCGCCGAACGCTGCCCCACTGGGGCTTGGGACATGCAGAAATTCCTGCTGAACACGACGCAGGCCGGTCCCGCTTGCCGTGACAGCCGCAAATCTCAATTGGAGGCCGCATGAAGCGCATTGAAGCCATTAACGATTTCGTCATCAAGTTTGCCAACGTCAACGGCTCGGGTTCGGCTTCGGCCAATGAGTTGTTCTCCAAGGCGGTGATGCGCATGGGTGTGCCGGTCAGCCCGCGCAACATCTTCCCGAGCAACATCCAGGGCATGCCAACCTGGTACGAGGCACGCGTCTGCGAAAAAGGCTATCACGGGCGACGCGGCGGTGTCGACATGCTGGTTGCGATGAATCCGCAGACCTGGGATACCGACGTCGCCGAAATTGAACCGGGCGGCTACCTGTTCTATGACAGCACGCGCCCCATTCCCGAATCCAAATTCCGCAAGGATGTGCTGACCATTGGCATGCCACTGACCGAGATCAGCAATGCGGCCTATCAGGATCCGCGTCAGCGCCAGTTGTTCAAGAACATCATTTACGTCGGCGCTCTGTCGGTTTTGCTCGACGTTGATGCCGATGTTTTCGAAAAGTTGTTTGCCGAGCAGTACAAGGGCAAGGAGCGCCTGCTGGCGTCCAACATCCAGGCCCTGCATCTGGGGCGTGACTATGTGAAGAAGCACATCGAAGCGCCGCTGGGTATTCGCGTGCGCAAGTCGGACAAGGTTGGCAATCAGATATTTACCGATGGCAACAGTGCTGCGGCTCTGGGTTGCATTTATGGTGGCGCCACGGTGGCGGCATGGTACCCGATCACCCCTTCGTCGTCGATTCCCGAAGCCTTCCAGAAGTACTGCGAAAAATACCGGATTGATCCGGCAACCGGTCGCCACAACTTTGCCATCGTGCAGGCGGAAGACGAACTCGCCTCCATCGGCATGGTGCTCGGCGCCGGCTGGAATGGTGCGCGTTCCTTCACGGCCACTTCGGGCCCCGGCGTTTCGCTGATGACCGAGTTCATCGGCTTGGCCTATTTTGCCGAGATCCCCGTCACCATCATCAATGTGCAGCGCGGTGGACCCTCCACCGGCATGCCCACGCGCACGCAGCAGTCAGACCTGATTTCCTGCGCCTACGCTTCGCATGGTGACACCAAGCATGTGCTGCTGTTCCCGCAGGATCCGTATGAGTGCTTCACGCATTCGGCTGCTGCACTGGACTTGGCAGACCGTTTGCAGACGCCGATTTTCGTCATGACCGATCTCGACATCGGCATGAATCAGCGCCTGTGCAAACCCTTTGACTGGGACGATACCAAGCAGTACGACACTGGCAAGGTGATGACGGCAGCGGAACTCGAATCCGGCAAGGATTTTGGGCGCTACAAGGACGTTGATGGCGACGGTATTCCGTGGCGCACGCTGCCCGGTACCCATCCGAGCAAGGGTGCCTACTTCACGCGCGGTACAACGCGCGATCCGTACGCCCGCTACTCGGAGCGCGGCCCGGACTATATCTACAACATGGAGCGCCTGCTCAAGAAGTTCAAGACGGCAGCCGACCTGGTGCCGCAGCCGCTACTGCGCAATGCATCGGAAAAGACGCCGCTGGGCGTGATCTATTTTGGTTCGACGGCACCGGCCATGCGCGAGGCGCTTGATGTGCTTGACGCTGAAGGCCTGCATCTGGACGCCATGCGTCTGCAGGCCTTCCCGTTCCCGGAATCGGTCAGCCGCTTCATCGCCGAGCATGACAAGGTGTTCGTTGTCGAGCAGAACCGTGATGCCCAAATGCATTCCATGATCGTCAATGAACTCGATATCGACCCGGCACGCCTGGTGCGGGTCCTGCATTACGATGGAACGCCGATTACAGCGCGCTTTATCGCCGGCGCCATTCGCAAAAGTGTGGCGCTGGATGCCGCCAAATCGTCCAAGCAGAAGGAGCTCGCATGACTTACATCGCAAAACCTCGGCTGCATCATCCGACGCTGACCGCCAACAAGGTCGGTTATACGCGCCGCGACTACGAAGGCCGCATTTCCACCCTGTGCGCCGGCTGTGGCCACGACTCGATTTCCGCTGCCGTCATTCAGGCTTGCTGGGAACTCGACATTGAGCCGCATCGTGTTGCCAAGCTCTCAGGCATTGGTTGCAGCTCCAAGACACCCGACTACTTCCTGGGTGCGTCTCACGGTTTTAATACCGTGCATGGCCGCATGCCGTCAGCGTTGACCGGCGCCAACCTCGCCAACCGCGATCTGCTCTACCTCGGGGTTTCCGGTGATGGTGACTCGGCTTCGATTGGCCTGGGTCAGTTCGCCAATGCCATGCGGCGTGGCGTGCGCATGTGCTACATCGTGGAAAACAATGGCGTCTACGGCTTGACCAAGGGCCAGTTTTCGGCCACGGCAGACCGCGGCTCCAAGAGCAAGAAGGGTGTTATCAACAGCGACAGCCCGGTGGATCTGGTGGCCTTGGCGTTGCAGCTCGGTGCGACCTACGTTGCACGTAGCTTCTCGGGTGACAAGGCGCAACTCGTGCCCCTCATCAAGGGTGCGATGGCGCACGGCGGCGCCGCCTTCATCGACGTCATCAGCCCTTGTGTGACCTTCAATAATCACGGCGGCAGCACCAAGAGCTATGACTATGTGCGCCAGCATAATGAAGCCGTCAGCCGCATCGATTTCATCACGCCGCGCAGTGAGATTACGACCGATTACGCGCCGGGCGAGGTGGTCGATGTGCAGCAGCACGACGGCTCCACGCTGCGCCTGCGCAAGCTGCACACCGACTACGATCCGACCGACCGTTATGCCGCGATGAGCTATATGCAGACGCATCAGGCGCGTGGCGAGGTCGTGACCGGACTACTCTACATCGATCCGCTGGCCACTGATCTGCATACCGCACTCAATACCAGCGACACACCGCTCAATACCATGGGTGCTGATCTGTTGTGCCCTGGTTCGACGGCGCTCGAAAAAATCAACGCATCGCTGCGTTAAGTTTGGGCCGATATCGGGAAGCCGGATTCATTTTCTAATTTGAAAGGGGCAGCATCATGCCTGAACGCACCGTTTCTCAATCCATGTCGCAAAGGCATGTCATTAGCCTGGGGCCACGGGCCACCATCTGGGACGCTGCCAGCATTATGACCACGGCCAATTGCGGCAGCGTCTTGATCATTGACAGTGCGGGCGTGATGCAGGGTATCGTGACCGAGCGTGACCTGATGACGCGCGTACTGGCGAAAGCGCTCAATCCCGCGACCACCACGGTGGCCGAGGTGATGACTCGCAATCCGTTTTGTGTACCACCGGAAAAACTGGTGTCGGATGCTGTGCTGATCATGATTGAACGTGGTTTCCGCCATTTGCCGATTGTCGCGACCACGGGCAAGATTCTGGGTGTGTTCTCGGTGCGTGACGCGTTGCCTCGCGAAATCGGTGCTGCCGTCAGTCTGGCTGAGTTTCACGACCAGGTGAACGACGCCTTGGGTTAAGCTCAGCCTCAGCTCGGCACTTGATCGCCTCGCTGCGGCTTGCAGCTTCCGGCTAGCCCTAACGCTATTTTTTTTCCTCGCGCTGCGCCCGTGATCGCGCCAGCGCGCCTTCAATCACGGCGCGCTTCTTGTCCAGTATGAGGACGTCTGTGTGCAGTGAGGGCGGGGCCAGGTTGGACAGCTTCTGCAAAGCCTTTTCTTCAAGCCGTTGGCTGTTCGTGTCATGCTCGCGCTGGCGCCGAAATGTGTTGAATTCGTAGCGACGCCGTGCCTGATCCGCCAGTTCTGGCGACCATGCCGCCCAACCGGTGGCCGTACCTGAGACGTTTCCGAGTTCAATGCAATCGACCGGGCAAACCGGCAGACAGAGTTCGCAACCTGTGCAATAGGTTTCGATCACGGTGTGCATCAGCTTGTTGCCGCCCATGATGGCGTCGGTCGGGCAGACCCTGATGCACAGGGTGCAACCGATACACCAGTTTTCATCGATGAAGACGATGCTGCGTGGACTCTCGGCTCCGTGTTTCAGGTTCAGGGCTGAGATTGGCTGGCCAGTGAGCTTGGCCAGCCTTTCAATCCCCTGCGCGCCACCCGGTGGGCACTGGTTAATGCCAGCTTGGCCCAGCGCGACTGCTTGCGCGTAGCCGGTGCAATCCGGGTAGCCGCAGCGGGTGCACTGGGTTTGCGGCAAGGCCGCCAACACCAGATCGGCCAGCGCAACCATTGCTATTTGCGCGCAACTTTCTTTGCTGCGGTCTTGGCGACGGGTTTGGCTGGTTTTGCGACTGCTTCGCCTGTCTTGGGCTTGGCGGTTTCTGTCTCAGCCGATGCGACAACCGGCTGGTGACTCAGGATGAAGTCCTTGACTTGCGGATAGACGATGTTACGCCAGCGGCTGCCGGCGAAGATGCCATAGTGCCCAGCGCCCGGCACTTCCAGGTGTTTTTGTTCGGATGCGACAACCCCACTGCAAATGCTGTGGACGGCTTCAGTCTGGCCAGAGCCCGAGATGTCGTCGAGTTCACCTTCGATCGAGAACAAAGCGGTCGTTGTGATGTCCTGTGGGCGCACGCGTTCGACTTTGCCGTCAATGCCCTTGACATCCCAGGTGCCGTTGACCAGGCTGAAATCCTGGAACACGACTCTGATGGTATCGAGGTAGTAATCGGCGTCCATGTCGAGCACGGCGTTGTACTCGTCGTAGAACTTGCGGTGGGCTTCGGTGCTGGCGTCGTCGCCCTTGATCAGGTCTCGAAAGTAGTCGTAATGGCTCTTGGCGTGGTTGCTCGGGTTCATGGCCACAAAGCCGGAGTGCTGCAGGAAACCCGGATAGACACGCCGTCCGGCGCCAGCGAAGCTGGTTGGCACACGGTAGATCACGTTGTGCTCAAACCACTCATGGCTTTTGCTCATGGCCAGGTTGTTGACAGCCGTGGGCGACTTGCGCGCATCAATCGGGCCGCCCATCATGATCATGCTCAGAGGTGTTAGCTCGTCGCGGCTGGCCATCAGCGAAACAGCCGCCAGCACCGGGACCGTCGGCTGGCACACACTCATCACGTGGCAATTGCCATAACGACCCTGTAGGTGACGAATGAATTCCTGCACGTAGTTGATGTAGTCGTCGAGCGAGAACTTGCCTTCGGACAGGGGAATCAGGCGCGCGTTTTTCCAATCGGTGATGTAGACCTTGTGGTCCTTGAGCATGGTCTTGACGGTGTCGCGTAGCAGCGTTGCATAGTGGCCCGACAAGGGCGCCACGATCAGAACCGCCGGTTGGCTCTTTAGTTTCGACAGTGTTGCTGGATCGTCGCTGAAGCGTTTGAATCGACGCAGTTCGCAAAATGGTTTGTCGATCTCGACACGTTCGTGAATGGCGACGTCAATGCCGTCGACGTCGACCGTGCGTAAACCGAATTCCGGTTTGATGTAATCCTTGCCAAGGCGGTGCATCAGGTCGTAGCCAGCAGAAAGCCGTTGCGCGAACGGGTTTTGTCCTGCCAGTGACAAGGGGTTGCCATATAACTTGGAAGCCGTTTGTGCCAGATCGGTCAAGGGCTCCATCAGGGAACGGTGGGTTTCGTAGAGTTGGTATAACAAAATGAAATCACTTTCTGGAAATGTTGCAGTGCAATATAACAGTTATCAACGCTCTGGGTTGGAGTGGCGCTACCAATTATTAATAAATTTTGTCAGGATGCTGCAAGTCCCGACTCATAACCGCTGGCGCCGCGCGCTTTGGATGCTGTTATTGTCGTGATTCTGGAAACTACCTGGCACCGAGATATGACGAAAACTAGCGCCTTTGCGACATTCAAGAGCTTGACAAGTTCAAGCCGAATGCCGGTACTCTTTCTGGGTCACGGCAGCCCGATGAACGCGATTGAAGACAACGAATTCCGTCGCAGTTGGCAGACGCTGGGATTCGATTTCGGCGTGAAGTGGCCCCGGCCCCAGCTTATTCTGTGCATCTCGGCCCACTGGCTGACCTCTGGCTGGTACCTGACCGCCATGGCCGAGCCGAAAACGATTCATGATTTTGGCGGTTTTCCGCAGGCCTTGTTCGATCAGCAATATCCCGCGCCCGGATTTCCAGAGGCGGCGCAGGAGATCAGCCAGCGTCTGCACCAACATGGCAGCGACCAGCCCGTGCTGCTTGATCTGCAGGAGTGGGGTCTTGACCACGGCGCTTGGTCCGTGCTCAAACCGATGTTCCCGCAGGCTGATATACCCGTGGTTCAGTTGAGCATGGACTACAGCCGGCCGCCGGCCGAGCATGTGGCGCTCGGGCGACAGCTTCGGGTCTTGCGCGACTACGGTGTGTTAATCGTTGGCAGTGGCAATGTGGTGCACAACCTGCGCGCCCTGCAGATGGGGGTCGCTTCGAATCAGGCCTATGACTGGGCGCTTGAGTTTGACAAGATCATTGCCGCTTATCTGCAGGATGGCAATGTCGCCGCGCTACAGAACTTTCAACAGCTCGGCGCCGTCGCCAAACAGGCGCATCCCACGTACGAGCATCTGTTGCCGCTGCTGTACTGCGCCGCTGCTGTCGATGCCGATGAGGCGCCGCAGTTTTTCAATACCAGTTTTCAGGCCGCATCGATCGCGATGCGTTCGGTGCTCTGGGCTTGACCGAACTTCTCATCGCCATGACTGTCTGGGCGAGCTATTTTTGGGCTGCTTCCTTGAGCACACCGCGTACCAGATTGCGGCTGTGGGCGCCAAAATTGCCCATCAGCTCAGCCGTTGCGGCATCGAGCCGGGCCTGTTTCGTAGCGTCCCGCGCACTGACTTCGGCCACCAGGTCGATGCCTGCCTCATTCACGCCAAAGTCAAAGGCGGGATCCGAGACATAAGTGCTCGGCAGCGTGTTCAGCAGGGTTTCGGTCAAGCGGGCACCCAGCGCGTGGGATTCGCGGCTGACCACGTCACGCGCGTACAAATCGGACCACGCCGCGTAGCTGCTGTCCTTATCGCTGCTGCGCAGCGATATTTCGATGCTGGTTTCGGTGCGAGCCTTTGCAGCTTGGTAGATCATCTGGTTCTGGTATTTTTCCAGCGCCAGATGGCGATTCGACAGCAGCACGATCATGTCGTTCTTCCATTTTGGAAAACCAGCCATCGCCAGTAGGTTGATGCCGATCAGTTTGGCCGATGCGTTGCCGGGTGACAGGCTGGCGTGGTAGGGCTGCGTCAAATCCTCGACATAGTGCAAGGCCAGACCGGTAAAGCGCCAGCCCCAGTAGGGATGCCCGCTGCGAAAGGCCAGCGCGGCCAGGCTGCTGTACTGGTACACGCGCAGCAAGGGAAAGGTCTTCTTGACAAAGGGAGCGGCCAGGTAGATGGCGCGGTCTTCATGGTAGAAGCCCATGTGGAATGGCGCCTGCGTTGAGAAGTTCAGCGCCGGGTTGCCAAAGGGCAGTGGACCGAAACCGTAGACCTTGCCCCAGTCCGAAGGGCTGTCCGACCAGAGATTGATGTCCAGGCCATAGTCGGGTTCGTCGCAGGCCGACGCCAGCACCGCCAGGGTTGCAATCTTCTCACCCGCCGTGATGCCGACAAAGCGGTGGCTTGAATTGGCCTGCTCGGGCAGCGTGTCTACAGCCGAGTGCGCGAGCAGCCTGGCCGCATCAGGTGCGGCGTCCCACGGATCGGGTTGAACGTAGAGCGCAAACTTGCTGTTCGGTGCCACGCGCAGTGCCATCAAGAAATCCTGACTGCGTGCCGCATCGGTGCGGCCGGGGTCTGCCTTGAAGGCCAGCTCCGCAGGACGCGGCGGATAGAAATCCAGCTTCGTTGCGGCCCAGGCTTCCTGGCTGATCAGCAGTTTTTCAATTGCTTTTTCCTCGGCCTTCAGGAAGGCTTCCAGCGGCTCCACGGTGACTGGCGCAGCGGTGGCGACCTCGGGCATTCGCTCGAAGGTGCGGTAGGCCGCGTAGCTGTGGTTGCTCCAGGCCATGGCGTTGCCTGCGGTCAGGCCCAGCAGGCTGATCAGGGCCAAGGGGAACCAGAAACGTTTCATGTGCATGCCTTTGCAAGAGTCTGTCGGCATCATAGCGAACCGATGGCAGGATGGCTCGGGCGCAAACCTTGTACTGACTGAGGGTAGCGTCCAATGCCGCTGCGGATCGCCCGTGAATGGCTAAATGTCGGTGCCGGACCAAATTGGCTGGCAGGGCGGGCTCACGGCGGGGTGAATGGTGCAGAGCTCATCGAGTTTGCATCATCACCCCGGCGATTTCATTGCGAAACGCGCGTTTGCCCTACAACACTTTGGCAATCGATGCGCAGACGTGGTCGATGTTCTTGCTGTTGAGCGCTGCGACGCACATGCGGCCGGTGTCGGTGCCGTAGACACCGAACTCATTGCGCAGACGCACCATTTGGTCCTTGCTCAGGCCCGAATAGCTGAACATGCCGATCTGGCTCGTGATGAAGCTCATGTCCTGTTTCACGCCAGCGGCCTTGAGGCCATCAACCAATTTCTGGCGCATGGCCTTGATGCGCACGCGCATTTCGCCGAGTTCTTTTTCCCACAGCGCGCGCAGTTCCGGATTGGCCAGCACGGCCGCCACGATGGCGCCGCCATGGGTTGGCGGGTTGCTGTAATTGGTGCGGATGACGATCTTGAGCTGGCTCAGAACGCGGCCGGCTTCTTCCTTGTTCTCGCACAGCACACTCAGGGCGCCCACGCGTTCGCCGTACAGGCTGAAGCTCTTGCTGAAGCTGGTCGAGACAAAGAAAGTCAGACCGGCGGCAACGAACTTCTGCACCACGGCGCCATCTTCGGCCAGCCCATTGGCAAAGCCCTGGTAGGCCATGTCGAGGAAGGCCACCAGTTGCTTGGCTTTGACGACGGCGACCACCTGGTCCCACTGCGCCGGCGTGATGTCGTAGCCGGTCGGGTTGTGGCAGCAGGCGTGCAGCACGATCACGGTGTCGGCCGCAGCAGCATTGAGCGCCGACAGCATGCCGGCAAAGTTGAGGCTGCGGCTCTGGGCGTCGTAGTAGGGATAGGTTTCGACCGTAAAGCCAGCGTTGGTGAACAGGGCACGGTGATTCTCCCAACTCGGGTCCGAGATCAGGACCTTGGCTTTCGGGTTCAGGTGCTGCAGGAAGTCGGCGCCGACCTTGAGGCCGCCGGTACCGCCCAGGGCCTGGATGGTGGCGATACGCCCGGACTTGACCGGTTCGCTGTCAGCGCCAAACACCAGCGACTTGACGGCTGCGTCATACGCGGCGATGCCGTCAATCGGCAGGTAGCCGCGTGCCGTGGGCTTGTCCATCATGGTCTTTTCCGCCGCCTGCACGCATTGCAGCAGTGGTAGCTTGCCGTTGTCGTCGTAGTAAACACCGACGCCGAGGTTGACCTTGTTCGGGTTGGTGTCGGCGGCAAATTGTTCGTTCAGACCCAGAATCGGGTCGCGCGGGGCCATTTCGACAGCGGTAAAGAGTGACATGGGGAGGTCCTGTTAAGAGAAATCAAAGAAAAAACGGAAACTGTGCGCATTTGCGGGTTTACCCTGAATTTTAGCGGGGGTGTTGCGCCACGGGATAAGCTAATTCACACAACATTGACCTTGATCGGATTCGATGTCCGCAGTCGGCCAGTGCGCTTATTCGGGAAAACACGGCACAAATCGCTACCATCGCTTGTTTTCTACATTCGGCGTCCCATCTTCGATTCTCCTGCCATGCCCATTGCCGCTCCCCTTATCACAGCCGTCAGCGATGACGCCGACGCGTCGCGTGTCGGCACCTTCGTGCGCTTTCCCGATTCGCCGTTCGAGCTTTATCAGCCCTATCCACCGGCCGGTGACCAACCCCAGGCCATCGACAAACTGGTGGCCGGCATTGAGGACGGCGAGGTGTTCCAGACACTGCTCGGCGTGACCGGTTCCGGTAAGACTTTCACCATGGCCAATGTGATTGCGCGCCTGGGTCGGCCGGCGATTGTGTTTGCGCCCAACAAGACGCTGGCGGCGCAGCTCTACAGCGAGTTCCGCGAGTTTTTCCCGCGCAACGCGGTCGAGTATTTCGTCAGCTATTACGACTATTACCAACCCGAGGCCTACGTGCCGCAGCGTGACCTGTTCATCGAGAAGGACTCGGCCATCAACGAGCACATCGAGCAGATGCGGCTAAGCTGTACCAAAAGCGTGCTGGAGCGCCGTGACGTGGTGATCGTGGCTTCCGTCTCTGCCATCTACGGCATCGGCCAGCCCGAGGCTTATCACAAGATGGTGATGACGCTGCGCGCTGGTGACAAGCTGGGCCAGCGCGACCTGATCATGCAACTGGTGCGCATGCAGTACCAGCGCAATGACATCGACTTCTCGCGTGGCAAGTTCCGCGTGCGTGGTGACACCATCGATGTCTTCCCGGCCGAGCACAGCGAAATGGCGCTGCGCATTGAATTGTTCGACGATGAAATCGAATCGCTGCAACTGTTCGACCCGCTGACCGGGCGCATCCGTCAGAAGATCCCTCGCTTCACGGTCTACCCCAGCAGCCATTACGTGACTCCGCGCGAGCAAGTTCTGGCAGCAGTGGAGTCGATCAAGATTGAGTTGTCGGATCGGCTCAAGGAACTGACCGGCATGGGCAAACTGGTCGAAGCTCAGCGGCTCGAGCAGCGCACGCGTTTCGATCTGGAGATGCTCAGCGAAGTCGGCCATTGCAAGGGCATCGAAAACTACAGCCGGCACCTGAGCGGCGCCGCGCCGGGTGAGCCGCCCGCCACGCTGACCGACTACCTGCCCAAGGACGCTGTCATGTTTCTTGACGAGAGCCATGTGCTGATCGGCCAGTTCGGCGGCATGTACAACGGCGACCGCTCGCGCAAGAGCACCCTCGTGGAATACGGCTTTCGTCTGCCCAGCGCGCTGGACAACCGGCCGCTTAAGTTCGAGGAATTCGAGCGCCGCATGCGTCAGGCGGTGTTCGTCTCGGCGACGCCCGGACAGTGGGAACAGGAACATGCCGGCCAGGTCGTCGAGCAACTGGTGCGCCCGACCGGCCTAGTCGACCCCGAAGTGGAAGTGCGCCCGGCCACCAGCCAGGTCGACGATGTGCTGCAGGAAATCCGCATCCGTGTTGACAAGCACGAGCGTGTGCTGATCACGACGCTGACCAAGCGCATGGCCGAGCAACTCACGGACTACTTGAGCGACAACGGCGTCAAGGTGCGCTACCTGCACAGCGACGTTGATACCGTCGAGCGCGTCGAGATCCTGCGCGACCTGAGACTGGGCACTTTCGACGTGCTGGTCGGCATCAATCTGCTGCGTGAAGGCCTGGACATTCCCGAGGTCTCGCTGGTGGCGATTCTCGATGCCGACAAGGAAGGTTTTTTGCGCTCGGAACGCTCGCTGATTCAGACCATCGGTCGCGCCGCGCGCAACCTGCACGGGCGTGCCATCCTGTACGCCGACAAGATGACCGACTCGATGAAGCGGGCTATTGGTGAGACCGAGCGCCGCCGGGCCAAGCAGGTGCTGCACAACGAACTGCATGGCATTACGCCGCGCTCCATCGTGAAGGAGGTTAAAGACCTGATCGACGGTGTTTACAGCGAGAAAGCCGGCAAGGAAGCGGACCGGCTGGAGCGCGATGCGGTGCAACGGGCCCAGGTGGAAGACATGAGCGAAAAGGATATTTCGCGCGAAATCAAGCGCCTGGAAAAGCTGATGCTTGAGCACGCGCGCAACCTCGAGTTCGAAAAGGCGGCACGCGTTCGTGACCAATTGGCAATCCTGAAAGAGCAGGCCTTTGGCGCCTCGGGTAGCGACAACCTGGTAGTTTTGGTGGCAAACGGTAAAGCTTCGTAAATCGGGCCAGCTGACGGCTTACCCGAGCAATTTGCTGGGTTTCTTGCTATACTTGACTTCGTTAGTCAACCAAACAGACCGAAGGAGCATGTAATGCGACTCACCACCAAAGGCCGCTTTGCGGTCACCGCGATGATTGACCTGGGTCTACGGCAAAGCAATGGCCCGGTCACTTTGGCCGCCATCAGCCAGCGCCAACAGATCTCTCTGTCCTATCTGGAGCAGTTGTTTGGCAAGCTGCGCCGCCACGAGCTGGTCGAGTCCACGCGCGGCCCCGGCGGCGGCTACACCTTGGCGCGCAACCCGTCCGAGATCACGGTGGCCGAAATCATCACCTCGGTTGACGAACCGATCGACGCGACCCATTGCGCCGGCAAGGAGAATTGCCTCGGCGAGGCAGAGCGCTGCATGACGCATGACCTGTGGACCGCACTCAACGTGTGCATGGTGGAGTTTCTGGAATCGGTCACCCTGCAGAAACTGGTCGATGACCAGTTGGCCAAGGGTTTCCGGGTTGAGGACAAGCCCACGCTCAAGCGTGCCATCTCCAGCATGCCGACGGTCAGACCGATGCGCATGAATGTGCCGAATTCCGTCTTTGCGCTCGGCAATGCCTTCTCCAAACCCTGAGTTGATCGACAATCGATCTTCAAATTAACAAGCAACAGTGACCTCGTGATGGATACAACCCCACATTTCCCGATTTACATGGATTACAGCGCCACCAATCCCTGCGACGAGCGGGTGGTTGACGCCATGGTTCCCTGGTTGCGACAGCATTTTGGCAACCCGGCGTCGCGCAGCCACGCCTGGGGCTGGGAGGCGGAAGCCGCAGTCGAGAAGGCGCGCGAGCAGGTCGCAGCGCTGATTGGCGCCGATACGCGCGAGATTGTCTGGACCTCCGGCGCAACCGAGTCCAACAATCTGGCGCTCAAGGGCGCAGCCGGTTTTTACAAGACCAAGGGCCGTCACATCATCACTGTGAAGACCGAGCACAAGGCCGTGCTCGACACCTGTCGCGAACTGGAGCGCCAGGGTTTCGACGTGACCTATCTTGATGTGCAGGCTGACGGCTTACTGGATATCGAGGTCTTCAAGGCGGCGATCCGGCCCGACACCATTTTGGCCAGCGTCATGTTTGTGAACAACGAGATCGGCGTGATCCAGGACATCGCCGCGATCGGCGCGATCTGCCGCGCCAAGGGCATCATTTTTCACGTTGACGCGGCGCAGGCCACGGGTCGCGTCGAGTTTGATTTGAGTCGCCTGCCGGTCGATCTGATGAGTTTGACAGCGCACAAGACCTATGGCCCTAAGGGCATTGGCGCACTGTTTGTGCGGCGCAAGCCGCGCGTGCGCATTGAAGCGCAAATGCACGGTGGCGGGCACGAACGCGGCATGCGTTCGGGCACACTGCCAACGCACCAGATTGTCGGCATGGGCGAGGCCTATCGCATTGCCAAGGCCGAAATGGCTGGCGAGAACCTGCGCATTCGCGCTTTGCATGACCGCATGCTGGCGGGTCTGAAGGATGTTGAGCAGGTCTTCATCAACGGCCATCTTGATCAGCGCGTGCCGCACAACCTGAACATGAGCTTCAACTATGTCGAAGGTGAGTCGCTGATGATGGGCATCAAGGGCCTGGCGGTGTCGAGCGGCTCGGCCTGCACCTCGGCCAGCCTCGAACCCAGTTACGTGCTGCGCGCCCTGGGCCGTAGCGATGAACTCGCGCACAGCAGCCTGCGCATGACGATCGGGCGCTGGACCACCGAAGCCGAGATTGACTACGCCGTTGAGACCATCAAGCTCAACGTTGCCAAACTGCGCGACCTGAGCCCTTTGTGGGACATGTACAAAGAAGGCATCGACATTTCCACGATCCAGTGGGCGGCGCATTAAGCATAGATTCAGGAGATATTGATATGGCATATTCCGAAAAGGTCGTTGACCACTACGAAAACCCCCGCAACGTCGGTTCATTCGACAAGGGAGATGAATCGGTCGGCACCGGCATGGTGGGTGCCCCCGCCTGTGGCGACGTCATGAAACTGCAGATCAAAGTCAATCCGGTTTCCGGCGTGATCGAAGACGCGCGCTTCAAGACCTACGGCTGCGGCTCGGCCATTGCGTCATCGTCGCTCGTGACCGAATGGGTCAAGGGTAAGACGCTGGACCAGGCGGCGGCCTTGAAGAACAGCGAGATTGCCGAAGAACTGGCTTTGCCACCGGTGAAGATTCACTGCTCGATCCTGGCCGAAGATGCCATCAAGGCAGCGGTTAACGACTACCGCCAGAAGCACGCAGCAGGGCAGGCGATTTGAAATGGCTGTTACGCTGACACAAGCTGCGGCCCGTCACGTCACCCGCTACCTTGCCAAGCGCGGCAAGGGCGTCGGTGTGCGCCTGGGCGTCAAGACGACGGGTTGTTCAGGCCTGGCTTACAAGCTGGAATACGTCGACGAGATCGGCCCCGAAGACATGGTGTTTGAAGGTCATGGCGTCAAGGTGTTGATTGAGCCGAAAAGCTATGCCTACCTCGATGGCACCGAGCTCGATTTTGTCCGTGAAGGGCTGAACGAGGGCTTTAAATTCAACAACCCACGAGAGCGTGATCGCTGCGGTTGCGGCGAGTCGTTTCGGGTGTGAATCTTCAATCGAACGATTTCGAACTGTTTGGTCTTGCGAACCGGTTTGAGCAGGACCGCGCGGCCATTGATGCGCGCTGGAAAGACTTGCAGCGCGAGGCGCACCCGGACCGCTTTGCCGCCCAGGGTGCTGCCGCGCAACGCGTGGCCATGCAGTGGTCGGTGCGCATCAATGAAGCCTATCGCCGGCTGAAGGACCCGCTCAAGCGCGCTGCTTACCTATGTGAACTGCATGCGGCGCCGGTCAACGCCGAGGACAACACCGCCATGCCGGCAGCGTTCCTGATGCAGCAGATGGAATGGCGCGAGGCGCTCGACGAGGCGCGCGATGCGGTGGAGCTCGACCGCCTGGCCGGCGCGGTGCGCTCGGCCCGGCATGAAGCCTTGCAGGAATGCGCCCGCCTGATCGATACCGAGCACGACTACCTGGCGGCGGTGCGCCAGGTGCGCGCGCTCATGTTCATCGAACGCTTTGCCAGCGATGTTGAGGCGCAGATGGACCGGATCGATGCGCCAGAGCAGGGACAATAGGGCATCTCGAAAAACAACATATATGGCACTGCTACAAATTTCAGAACCTGGGTATTCTCCCGATCCGCATCAGCGGCGCGTGGCCGTTGGCATTGACCTGGGCACCACGCATTCGCTGGTGGCCTCGGTGCGCAATGGTGTGGCGGAATGTCTGCCGGACGGCGAAGGTCGCGCCATCTTGCCATCAGTCGTGCGTTACCTTGAAGGGGGTGGGCGCCAGATCGGTTTCGACGCCAAGAGCGCGCAGGCACAGGACCCGCAAAACACGATCGTCTCGGTCAAGCGTTTCATGGGGCGCGGTTTGCAGGATGTGTTCGGACACGACAAGCTGCCTTATCACTTTGTTGACAAGCCCGGCATGCTGGCCTTGCACACGGTGCAGGGCGAGAAATCGCCGGTGGAGGTCAGTGCCGACATCCTAGCTACCTTGCGCTACCGGGCGGAAGACACGTTCGCCGCCGATCTGTATGGCGCCGTCATCACGGTGCCGGCCTACTTCGACGATGCGCAGCGCCAGGCGACCAAGGACGCGGCGCAACTCGCCGGCCTCAACGTGCTGCGCCTGATCAACGAGCCGACGGCAGCCGCGATTGCTTACGGGCTGGATAACGCCAGCGAAGGCGTTTACGCCATTTACGATCTGGGTGGCGGCACCTTTGATATTTCTATCTTGCGCTTGACCAAGGGTGTTTTCGAAGTGCTGGCCACCGGTGGCGATTCGGCCCTGGGCGGCGACGATTACGACCGCGCCCTGGCCGACTGGGTCATGGCGCAGACCGGCGTCAAGGTCAAGACTCCGCAGGACAAGGCGATCGCTATCATCGCGGCGCGCGCCTGTAAGGAAGAGTTGTCGGCCGCGCATTGCGCCGCCTGCCATGCCTGCATCGGCGGCGAGAACGTCCGCTTCGAGGTCGTCAACGAGCAGTTCGAGCAGCTCACTGCCACCTTGACCCAGCGCACCATGCAGGCGGTGCGCAAGACGCTGCGCGATGCCGGTCTGGACAAGGACGATGTCAAGGGCGTGGTCATGGTGGGTGGTTCCACGCGCATGCCCCAGATCCAGCAGGCGGTTGCCAACTTCTTTGGTCGTCCACCGCTGACCAACCTCGACCCCGATCAGGTCGTGGCGCTGGGCGCCGCGATCCAGGCCAATCAGCTTGCCGGCAACAACACCAGCGGTGAGCTGCTGTTGCTCGACGTCATCCCGCTCTCGCTCGGTATCGAAACCATGGGTGGCCTGGTCGAGCGAATCGTGCCGCGCAACGAAACCATTCCGACCGCCAAGGCACAGGACTTCACGACCTACAAGGATGGCCAGACCGCGCTGGCGCTGCACGTGGT
Organism: uncultured beta proteobacterium; assembly: GCA_903920695.1. GTDB lineage: Bacteria > Pseudomonadota > Gammaproteobacteria > Burkholderiales > Burkholderiaceae_C > Rhodoferax. The sequence goes on along the minus strand of CAIXNB010000222.1, from coordinate 5,295 downwards.
GCAGGGCGAGCGCGATCTGGTGGCCGATTGCCGCAGCCTGGCGCGCTTCGAGCTGCGCGGTATTCCACCGATGGCTGCGGGGGCAGCGCGCATCCGCGTTACCTTCACGGTCGATGCCGATGGCCTGTTGACGGTCAGTGCCAAAGAACAGATCAGCGGCGTTGAGACGCATATCGATGTCAAGCCGTCCTACGGACTGGGCGACGAGCAGATTGCGAAGATGCTGCAAGACAGTTTCACGACGGCCGAGGTCGACATGAAAGCGCGTGCGCTGGTCGAGGCGCGAGTCGACTGCGATCGCATGCTGCTGGCCAGTGCCAGCGCGCTGGCCGCCGATGGCGATCTGCTCTCAACTGATGAACGCGCCGACATCGACACCTTGATGGTGGCAACGCGCGCCGCCCTGGCATTGCAGGCCCCGGCGCCGATTGAAGCCGCGACACAGGCGCTGGCCAAGGGCACTGAAGCCTTTGCCGCGCTGCGCATGAACCGCGGCATCCAGCAGGCGCTGGCTGGACGCAACATCGAGACCGTCTGAACGCGGCACACCGGAGCACCCCATGCCCATCATCAAGATCCTGCCGCACCCCGATTACTGCCCGCAAGGCGCTGAGATTTCAGCGCCGGCCGGCACCTCGATCTGCGAAGCCCTGCTCGACAACCACATCGAGATCGAGCACGCCTGCGACATGAGTTGCGCCTGCACCACCTGCCACGTCATCGTGCGCGAGGGCTTTGCATCGCTCAACGAGGTCGACGAGAACGAAGAAGACCTGCTGGACCGCGCCTGGGGTCTGGAGCCCAACTCGCGCCTGAGTTGCCAGGCCTATCTGGCGCAGCAGGACTTGGTGGTGGAGATACCCAAGTACTCGATCAACCACGCCAAAGAAAAGCATTAGCATTGCCGCATGCGTCAAATTTTTCTGGATACCGAGACCACGGGCCTGTCGGCTGATACTGGCGACCGGATTATTGAAATCGGCTGCGTTGAACTCTTCAACCGCCGACTGACGGGTAACAACAAGCACTTTTATCTGAACCCGGGTCGTGACAGCCACGAAGAAGCTTTCAAAGTGCATGGCATCAGCAGCGAGTTCCTCAAGGACAAGCCGAAGTTTGAAGCGGTAGCCGACGAACTGCTGGCCTACATGCAGGATGCCGATGTCATCATTCACAACGCCCCGTTCGACCTCGGCTTCCTGAACATGGAACTGGGCCTGATCGGCCGGCCGGCACTCAAGGAATTTGTCGCCAGTGTCACCGACACGCTGGTCATGGCCAAGGAAATGTTTCCGGGCAAGCGCAATTCGCTTGATGCGCTGTGTGCGCGACTGGGTGTCGATAACTCGGGGCGCAGCCTGCACGGCGCGCTGCTTGATGCCGAACTGCTGGCCGATGTCTACATCAACCTCACGCGTGGACAGGATGCGCTGCTGATCGACGCCGGCTCGGAGCCAAGCCTTGGCGCGAGCGTCGTGTCGATGGACCTGCGCGCCATCGAACTGCCAGTGCTGCACGCCAGCGAGCAAGAGATCGCAGCGCATGAGGAGATCCTCGGCGAACTTGACAAAGCCAGCGGCAACAAGACGGTGTGGCGTCTGACGGCCTGAAAATAGGGCATAATTCAGCCCTTCCTGAAACAGATTCAGGGCGGTTAGCTCAGGGGTAGAGCACTGCATTCACACTGCAGGGGTCGCAAGTTCGAAACTTGCACTGCCCACCAAATCATTGGTGATTTTTGAAAAGCCCGTAAGTCGTTGAGACTACGGGCTTTTTCTTGTGCGCCCAGCATGGGCGAACTCCCGGAGGTGCAAGTCCTACCGCAAGCTGGCCGACGCCACCAACGTGGTGCTGGTCGGCCCCAACGGGGTGGGCAAGTGATGTTGGCGTACAACCTGGCTCACCAAGCGCTGATCAAGGGCCGCACGGTGCTGTTTACTACCGCAGGTCAGTTGCTGGGTGCTTGTCCGCGCTGGACAGCGACTCCACGCTGCGCAGGCGTCTGCGCCACTACTCAGCGCCGGACCTGCTTCTGATCGATCAGGTGGGCTAGCTGTCGTATTCAAACCGGCACGCCGACTTGCTGTTCGAGTTGATCAGCCGGCGCTACGAGAATAAGAGCACGTTGGTGACGACCAACAGAAGCTTCCAGGAGTGGCACGAGGTATCCAGCGGCGCGCCACGATCCGTACTACGAGTGGGGGCACATGAAGAACGGCAAGCTCGGACACCGCACGGTGTTGCCCGAACAGGCGGCCATCTTGGAGACGGCAATCACCAATCACCAAAAAGCAAAAAAACTGATGAAAACCTGGGAGAACGAAACCGATAAGCTGTTTGACGCGCAAACTCCACGCAAACCCTAGCCGCGCGTATTCATCGCAAAATTCGGTTATATGCGCGCGCTGACCTGCGGAAAGTAAGGCTGGACTTGGCGGTGCAGGGTGTTGAGAAGAAGCTGGGACCGGTGGGGGCGCAGTGGGGGAGCCAACTGCCGCACTGCCCGAGCCGCTGAAGTGGTTGCGGGCACGGAAGATGACATGGGTGATTACGTTATCCCGGAGTTTTTGAGGAAGCAGGCGGATTGAATTGGTAAAACCAACCAAGGCGTCTCTTTTGCTGCTTGGTTGGACTATCGTGTTGCCTCTCGATCAAGCCGCCATCGGCTGAAGAACGCGGATGCGCGGCTCAATTTCAGAAAGGTGCTCGCGGGTCGTCATCCGCATGTCGTATTCGGACTGTAGGTTGAGCCAGAAGCGCGGCTCCATCTTGAAAAAAAGACCCAAACGCAATGCTGTGTCCGCGGTAATCGGACGCTTGCAGTTAACCAGTTCACTGATGCGACTAGGGGGCACATCAATGTCAGCGGCGAGTTGGCGAGCTGTGATGCCCATGGGCTTCATAAAGTCCTCAAGGAGGATCTCGCCTGGGTGAATTTCGTCAAGTAATTTGGCCATTTCCAACTCCTAGTGATAGTCCACAATTTCAACGTGATGTGCGCCATCTTCACGCCATACAAAACATACGCGCCACTGATCATTCACCCGAATGCTGTGCTGACCCTTGCGATCACCCTTGAGAGCCTCGAGTTTGTTGCCTGGAGGAATCCTCAGGCTATCGAGGACTGTTGCAGCATGGAGTTGCAACAGCTTTCGTCGTGCGACTCGCTCGATGCTTTTGAACCGCCGTACTGGCCGGCTATGGAAAAGCGACTCGGTTTCAGGGCATTGAAACGAATGGATCATGAGCGATCATATTCTGTGAAACAGAATCTGTCAAACTGAACTGTTGCAGCGTGTTTCTTGTTGACAAAAACAGGAACTTTGTCATAACAATGTCTTGCGCTGATTTACTTGTTGACTTGCAGAGCGCGATACAAATTTCTGCTAAAGCGACCAGCCCGCTTTGGCTATTTCGAGCCCGCTGTGACATCAAAAACCACAGACCGTTCGAGACAGATGGAGTAAGCTTTTTTTTCTTTTTTTATTGGCCTGCTTTTAGGCCGTGGCCGGATTTGATCGACATATTGCCGGGCGACTCATAAATGTTGGCTAAAAAGGCGGCTCTCCGATACACCGGACACTCAGGCCTATGAATCGCCGGACCTCCAAACGCCAGGGCAAGCACCGCCACGGACGTACGTGCTTCATGCGCATTGTCTTGGCCGGCTTGGATGGACGCGCAGGCGTGCCTGGATGCCGGTCTTAGCCTTCTTGCGGCAAAGTCATCACGAGGTCAATGCATGTAAGAGACGGCGCCGCGCCGTACCTTCCGCCTGCATGACAGAAGTATCTGATTGTTCTCGCTTGGAGGTGCATGATTCATTCGCATCCATAACGCTGCGGCAGTGGCCACGAACCCGGCAGAAGCGCAGGCGAATGGAGTAGCAAGCCATGAGGTCAAATCGACCACTCATGCGATCACCGAACCCGGGTCGTCAACGGGCGCTCGATCAGTACCGACTGCGCGCCAGGTATTACGACGCCGAGTTGCTAGCCTTCGAGCCCATTCGGCGTCAGGCGATTGCGCTTCTCGGGCTTGAGGTGGGCCTCACCGTGCTGGACGTCGGATGTGGCACGGGTCTGAGCTTCGAATTGCTGCAACAGGGCCTGGGTCCGCGCGGACGCATCGTCGGCATCGAACAGTCGCCTGAGATGTTGGAGCGAGCCCGCAAGCGAGTGTCCCGGCATGGATGGCGCAATGTGACGTTCTTGAATGCGCCGGTGGAAGCCGCCACCATTCGCGTCGGCGCCGATGCGGCACTCTTTCATTTCACCCACGACATCGTGCGCAACCGCGAGGCGATTGGCAATGTCATTCGCCATCTCAAGCCCGGTGCCCGTGTTGTCGCTGCCGGTGCCACGCGCATCCGATTTCACCAATTGCCGTGCCAAAACACGGTGATCTTGGATTAATATCGTATATTAGTACCCGAATACCAACATTGACATAATGCCAGGTTCAAACGGCGGCATGCTGCCACGGACGTGGGGCACACTCGGCGTATGAGGCAACGAGGAGAATAATTTGCAATCAAAAATAGCGGCGAGCAGCAGTGTCTCGATTGCGCTGGCGGGCAGTGGTGGCAGCGGCGTCATGACCGCCGGCACGATGCTGCTGGCCGCAGCCGCCAAGGCTGGCGCCTATGGGCTGATGGTGCGCACCAGCGGGCCACAGATCCGTGGCGGTGAGGCGGCTGCGATGCTGCGCCTGGGCTCACAGCCTATGAGTTCACTCGACGATGGTTTTGACCTGTTGCTGGCAATTGATTGGCAGAACGTTAACCGCTTTGCCGACGAGATCGTGCTGGGGTCCCGCAGCATGCTGATCGGCGACCCGGACGAGGGCGACGCGCCCGAGGTCTTCAAGGCCACCGGTGCGCGTTACGCCCCCTTGAGCATGAAGAAGATGGCCAAGGCCATCCCTGGCAGTTGGGTCAACATGATTGCCCTTGGACTGTCCGGCACGCTGGCGGGCTTGCCCTTGCAGGCTTTGCAGGACGCGCTGCGCGACGCCTGGAAGAAACCCGACACGCTCGACGCCAATCTGAATGCCGTGGCCGCTGGTGCGGCGGCGGCAGCGCAGATCAGCTTGCAGCTCGCGCAGGAGGGCGGCCCCATGACGCAACTGCAGGTCAGCGCGCAGGGCAGCACGCCGCGCTGGATGATGAGCGGCAACGAGGCCACCGGCATGGGCGCATTGAAAGGCGGCGTGCGCTTTGTCGCGGCCTATCCGATCACGCCCGCAACCGAAGTGCTCGAATGGCTGGCGCCGCGCCTCGTGAAAGTGGGTGGC
>CAIXNB010000221.1 GCA_903920695.1 uncultured beta proteobacterium | reverse complement strand
GTACTCGGCCTGGGCAAAACTGACTTGGGTCTGCAGTGTTGGATTCATGTCGGTTCGGTGTTGTGGTGGCTACCCCACCATAACGTCTGAGTCCCTGTGCAGGTTGGCAAATTCATCGAATAAATCCGCGTTTCCCTAGCTTTTCAGATGAAAGAAGACCAGGTCCTGCTCGTTTGCGAGGTCCAGTGCTGACAAGTCGGACAAGGTTCCCAATGCCAGGCGTTCCCCGATTCGGGCACACAGATAACGAAGGGACCGGCGCACACTGCTTTGCGGCGCCATCGCTTGCATGGGGGTGAGCAGGATGTGGTCAATGGCGCGGACATCTTCAATGATGCCGGCGGGCAAGCCCCACTCCCGCAGCAGCAGGCTGCCAATTTCCGCCGAGTTCAGCCCCCGTTGCGCCTGTTCGCCGGTTTGGTCGGAGTCGGTTTTGCAGGTTTGCGCTGAAACAGCAGCGCGAGAGCAGCGAGCAGGACCGCAATGCCGATGAAGATAATCGTCACGATGTCGAACTTTCAAAATCCAACTTGGATGGCCACGCTTGGCTCGCCATGCCGATGGCTGGGGCCTGATCATGAATGACAGCATTCATTGGGCTCTGATGCGTGGAACAGACGGCATAAATGGGTGACAGATCCGGCCACCGATAGAGTCTGGATCACGCCAATGCGTCGGGGCTTGCCAGCGGCGCCACGGTGTTAAGCTTGCTCACCATGTGTCCCGTGACTTTGCCACTTGCTGCTGCCGCTGCGCCCGAGATAGGGCTAACGCCGGATCCCAGGCGCCAAGCGCACCGCCTGGCGCAACTCAAGGGACGTCAGCCCGATGAACGGTCGCTGCAGGAAGTGCGCGCCTTGATTGGCGCGCCGCCGCCCGATGGCCGGCCGCGCGACATGCTGATCGAGTATCTGCATCAACTCAATGACGGCTACCACGGTTTGTTCGAACGGCACTTGGTGGCACTGGCCCATGACATGCGGCTTGCGCTGGCCGAGGTGTTTGAGGTGGCCACTTTTTACCATCACTTCGAAGTCATGCGCGACGGTCAGCAGCCACCGTCCATGACAGTGCGCGTCTGCGATAGCCAGAGTTGTGCCATGGCCGGTGCGGCTGATTTGCTGGCGCGATTGCCAACTCTGCTCGGGTCCTCGGTGCGCGTCATCGCAGCGCCCTGTCTGGGCCGCTGCGAGCAGGCGCCGGCAGTGCTGGTCGGTCAGCGTGCGCTGGCGCAGACTGATCTGTTACAGGTGCAGCAGGCGGTGCAGCTGGCCAACCGCGACGTCGCACAGCAGGCCTTGGCGCGCGTCGATGCAAGGCTGGATGTCGCGTTTGTCGGCTTCGAAGCCTATCGCGCGCAGGGCGGCTACGCGCTGGCTGCGGCGGTGGTCAATGGCGAAGAGGCGGCCGAGGACGTGCTGCGCGGCATCGAAGATTCGGGTCTGCGTGGGCTCGGTGGCGCCGGCTTTGCGGCAGCGCGCAAGTGGCGCATCGTGCGCGAACAGAGCGCACCGCGCAGGCTGGTCGTCAACCTCGACGAGGGCGAGCCCGGCACCTTCAAGGACCGAACGTACCTGGAGCGCGACCCGCATCGCTTCCTCGAAGGTCTGCTGATTGCCGCGCAGGTGGTGGGCACCGAGGCTTGCACCATTTACCTGCGCGACGAGTACCACGCGGCGCGCCACATGCTGGCGCACGAGATCGAAGCCCTGCAGGCCGACCCGCCGTGTCCGCTGCCGCAGATCGAACTGCGCCGTGGCGCTGGCGCCTATGTCTGCGACGAAGAGTCGGCCATGCTCGAAAGCATCGAAGGCAAGCGCGGCGAGCCGCGCCTGCGTCCGCCCTATGTGGCCGAGCGCGGCCTGTTCGGCCGGCCAACGCTGGTGCACAACTTTGAGACGCTGTACTGGCTGCGCGAGATTCTGGAAAAAGGCGCCACTTGGTTCAGCAGCTTTGGGCGGCAGGGACGGCATGGCCTGCGTTCCTTCAGCGTCAGCGGCCGTGTCAAGCAACCCGGTGTCAAGCGCGCGCCGGCTGGAATTTCGCTGCAGGAACTGATCGATGAATATTGCGGCGGCATGCAGGAGGGGCACACGCTGTATGCCTATCTGCCGGGCGGCGCGTCGGGCGGCATTCTGCCGGCACGCCTGAGCCACTTGCCGTTGGACTTCGATACGCTGCAGCCGCATGGCTGCTTCATCGGCTCGGCTGCCATCGTCGTGCTGAGCCAGCATGACCGGGCGCGCGACGCCGCGCTCAATGCCATGCGCTTTTTTGCCGCCGAGAGCTGCGGCCAGTGCACGCCGTGCCGCGTTGGCACGGCCAAGGCGCTGCAGTTGATGCGCGCGCCGGTCTGGGACCAGGCCACGCTGGGTGACCTGTGCGCCGTCATGATGGACGCCTCAATTTGTGGTCTGGGTCAAGCCGCGCCGAACCCGGTGCGCTGCGTGCAGAAATACTTTGCGCATGAGATTGGGGGCTAGTGTGAGTGGCGTTCGTTTCCAATTGAACGGCGCGTCGGTCGAAGCGCGAGAGGGCGAGAGCATTCTCAAGGCGGCCCAGCGTCAGGGTGTCGATATTCCCCATCTGTGCCAGAAGGACGGCCTGCCATCTAGCGGCAACTGCCGCGCCTGCGTAGTCGAGATCGAAGGCGAACGCGCGCTGGCCGCGAGTTGCTGTCGCAGCCCGACGCCCGGTATGCAGGTGCGCAGCAACAGCGCGCGCGCAAAGAGCAGCCAGCGCATGGTGCTGGAGTTGCTGCTGTCCGATATGCCCGAGCGCGGCTACCAGTGGCGCGATGATGACGCGGCGCTGCCGCATGGCGAGCTCAGCGACTGGGCGCAACGACTGAGCGTGACGTCGCGCCCCGCGTTGCAAGTCTTGCGCCGGCAGGCGCCTCCTGCCGATCTCTCGCATCCGGCGATCGCTGTGAATCTGGACGCCTGCATCCAGTGCACGCGCTGCCTGCGCGCCTGCCGCGATCTGCAGGTCAACGACGTCATCGGTTATGCACGGCGGGGCGCGGCCAGCGCCATCGTGTTTGATCTGCGGGACGCCCTGGGCGACAGCAGTTGCGTGGCCTGCGGCGAGTGCGTGCAGGCCTGCCCGACCGGTGCCCTGAGCGCGAAAACCCTGATCGGATCGCAGCACGTGGATCGGGTGGTCGATTCGGTCTGTCCGTTTTGCGGCGTTGGTTGTCTGCTGAGCTACCAGATCCGGGACAACAGAATCGACGGTGTGCAGGGGCGCGACGGCCCGGCCAACCACGGTCGCCTGTGCGTCAAAGGCCGCTTCGGTTTTGACTATGTGCACCACGCGCATCGCCTGACCCAACCGCTGATCCGCCGCAGCGATGCACCCAAGGACACAGCGCTGCTCACGCGCGACCCGGCCGCTTGGGCCAGCGTCTTTCGCGAGGCGAGCTGGGACGAGGCGCTGGCACACGCCGCGGGTGGGCTCAAGGCGCTACGCGATAACTTCGGAGCGAAGGCGCTGGCCGGTTTCGGTTCGGCCAAGGGCAGCAACGAAGAAGCCTATCTGTTCCAGAAACTGGTGCGCACCGGCTTTGGCTCCAACAACGTGGACCATTGCACGCGCCTGTGCCATGCGTCGAGCGTGGCGGCGCTGCTTGAAGGCGTCGGCTCCGGCGCGGTGAGTAACCAGGTCGGCGATGTCGCGCAGGCCGAACTGATTTTGGTGATCGGCTCCAACACGTCAGGCAATCACCCGGTGGCCGCGACCTGGATGAAGAACGCCGCCAAACGCGGGCTGAAGATTGTCGTGGCCGATCCGCGCGGCACCGATCTGGCGCGCCATGCCTGGCGCACGCTGCGCTTCAAGGCCGATACCGATGTGGCCTTGATCAATGCCATGATTTACACCGTGATCGAGGAGGGCCTGACCGATCCTGCTTTCATCGCCGCGCGCGTCAGCAACTTCGAGGCCGTGCGAGCAGCCGTGCAGGGCTTCAGCCCGGAGGCGATGGCGCCGGTCTGCGGTATCGCGGCGACCACCATCCGCGAGGTCGCGCGCGCTTACGCCAGCGCGAAAGCCGCCATGATTCTGTGGGGCATGGGGGTCAGCCAGCATGTGCATGGCACCGACAACGTGCGCGCGCTGATCGCGCTGTGCCTGGTGACCGGGCAGATCGGCAAACCGGGCTCGGGCCTGCACCCGCTGCGCGGCCAGAACAATGTGCAGGGCGCGAGCGACGCCGGTCTGATCCCGATGATGTTCCCGAACTACCAGCGCGTGACTGACCCGCAGGCGCACGCCTGGTTCGAGCAGTTCTGGGGCACGCCGCTCGATGCCAAGCCTGGCTACACGGTGGTCGAGATCATGGACAAGATGCTCGCTGCCGAGAGCGATCCGCACAAGGTGCGCGGCATGTACATCATGGGCGAGAACCCGGCCATGAGCGACCCCGATCTGAACCATGCGCGAGCGGCGCTGGCCAGCCTGGCGCATCTGGTGGTGCAGGACATCTTCCTGACCGAGACCGCCTGGCTCGCCGACGTCGTGCTGCCCGCCAGCGCCTGGCCCGAGAAGACCGGATCGGTCAGCAACACCGACCGCATGCTGCAGCTTGGCCGTGCGGCGATCAATCCGCCCGGGCAGGCGATGCCGGACCTGTGGATCATTGGGCAAATTGCCAAGCGCTTTGGCCTGGACTGGAATTACGCGGGTGAGCACGACGGGGTTGCTGCGGTCTATGAGGAAATGCGTCAGGCCATGGCGGCGGCGATCGGCGGCATCAGCTGGGAGCGCTTGCAGCGCCAAGGCAGTGTGACCTATCCCTGCCTGAGCGCCGACGATCCGGGGCAGCCGACGGTCTTCACCGAGCGTTTTGCGACGACCGATGGCAGGGCGCATCTGGTGCCGACCACGCGGATCTCAGCCGCCGAACAACCGGACCCGGCGTACCCGCTGGTGCTGATCACCGGACGCCAGTTGGAGCATTGGCACACCGGCAGCATGACGCGGCGCTCCCTTGTGCTCGACGCGCTGGAGCCGCAGGCCAGCGCATCGGTCAACGGCCGCGAACTTGCACGCCTGGGTCTCGCGGCTGGCGCCATGGTCTGTCTGCGTTCACGCCGGGGTATGCTTGAAGTGGCTTTGCGCCGCGACGACGGCACGCCTGACGGCACGGTCTTCATGCCCTTTGCCTACCGCGAGGCGGCGGCCAATCTGCTGACCCATGCCGCGCTCGACCCCTTCGGCAAGATTCCGGAATTCAAGTATTGTGCGGTGGCTGTTCTGCCCAGGCCGGCGGCCTGAGAAAGCGCCACGCCACGCAGGATTGCCCTTGCTGGCGAGGCGTATGAAGCCGGTCTGATAGCGCGATTGGAAGATCGTTGGTTGATCTTGGGGCCGGGTGTCAAGTCAAGACACAGAGCGGGCGCAGAGATTTGCGATCTGCCCGCTCCCGACCAGTCATTCAAGCTCCTATCCATTCGCCGTTTCTTGGGTCATAATTCTAGGAAAAATTGTCCTTGGTGGCGTCATTCAGCTGGCTTCCTCATGGAGGCAAGACTTGGATGACAAAAAAAATGTATACCATCAGGAAGAACTCCGAATGCTGCTTTCGACGTACCGATACAAACCGGCTGCAGGTTGGGATAGCGCTTTGGAATCTTCATTGGATTCCGAAAACACGCTGGTGGTCGCCGTGACGAAATTCAGCCATACCCTGGTGCGTCTGGCCAGTCATCAAATCACAGACGCCAAGTCCTCCTTCGAGATCGGCTCGCATCTGGCAAGCACTCTCGCCATAACCGGGCTGCTGTTTCCGCTGGCGATTCGCAAGAATCTTGAAGAAGATGGTTTGACCGTCCGCACCATTCTTGCCGTGAACGAAGCCGACAATTCCATCACCTTCGCCGGCGATATCCCGCAAGGCGCTTTTGTCAACCTGATGTGGGCCAATTCGAACGCCTTATCGATGGCGCCGCCGATGCGGCGAGCCACCTCGCGTTCGATACTTATACGGGGGGTCCGTTGTTGACGGTGGTGATCAGTTGCGTCGGCCGTCGGTTGGTACTGTCCCAGCGCTGCGAAGATGAGATCAAAGCCGTGCGCGATGGCTTGGAGCCCGGCGGCACGCCGATCGGCTTTTATTCCTACGGCGAATTGTCGCCTTTAACAAGCGGACGCTGCGATCTGCACAATCAAACCATGACGCGGACCTTATTGTGGGAAAAATAAACCAAGACCTGCATCGTCTGCTGGCTCGGCAACTACGCAAACTCGGCCTGGATGCGCAGCATCCTCCCGCGAGTGCAGTCTGGTCCGATTTGCTTGCTGCCATCAACCGTGCCTATGACGCCGCCGATCACGATCGCTATACCCTGGAGCGGTCCATGGCCATTTCATCGGAAGAAATGCAGCACTTGCATCAGCGCCGGACTTCTTCCTACGAAGTGCGCCTGCGCACCTTGTTCGATACCATACAGGACCTGATCTGGCTGAAGAGCCCGGACGGTGTCTATATGGCCTGTAATCAGACCTTCGAGCGCCTCTTCGGCGCTACCGAAGCAGCGATCGTCGGCAAGACCGATTACGACTTTGTGGACCGGGAACTTGCTGATTTTTTTCGAGAACAGGACCGCTTGGTCTCGGCGACGGGTGGCCCGCGCGTCAACGAAGAATGGATGACCTTCGTCGACGGCGGAAACCGCATCTTCGTGGAAATCATCAAGACCCCGATGATCGATGCGTCTGGCGAGTTGATAGGGGTCCTCAGCGTCGCCCGCGATATCACCGAGCGCAAACGGGCCGAGGCCCAACTCCAGCTTGCCGCAGGTGTCTTTGACCATGCCCGTGAAGGCATCATCATCACCGACGCGCAAGGCACTATCGTCGATATCAACGAAGCCTTTACCCGAATTACGGGCTACAGCCGGGAAGACGCCGTCGGCCAGAACCCACGCCTTCGGCGCTCTGGTCGCCAGACCAAGGCATTCTATGAAGCCATGTGGAACGCTTTAACCGTGCAGGGTCACTGGAGCGGCGAAATCTGGAACCGACGCAAGAACGGCGAGGTTTATGCCGAACTGCTCACCATCAGCAGCGTACGTGATGCGCAAGGCAAGACGCAGCAGTATGTGGCGCTTTTCTCCGACATCTCTGCCATCAAGAAGCACCAGATCCAACTTGAACACATTGCCCACTTCGATGCGTTGACCAATTTGCCCAACCGCTTGTTATTGGCCGATCGGCTGCAACAGGCCATGGCGCAAGCACACCGGCGCGGCCAACAGGTGGCGGTGGCCTACCTGGATCTCGATGGTTTCAAGAACGTCAACGACCACCATGGGCACGATGTGGGAGATCAGTTGCTCATTAATCTGGCCACGGCCATGAAAGAAACCTTGAGAGAAGGCGACACGCTGGCCCGGCTCGGTGGTGACGAATTTGTAGCCGTTCTGATCGATCGGGATGGCATCGAGAGCTGCTTGCCCATGCTGACCCGGCTTCTTGACGCTGCTGCTGCGCCGGTGCTGTTGGGCGAGGTCGTGCTGCATTGCTCGGCCAGCCTCGGAGTGACCTTCTACCCGCAGGCAAACGACATCGAGGCCGATCAACTATTGCGCCAGGCCGACCAGGCGATGTATCAAGCCAAGCTTGCTGGAAAGAATCGTTACGCAGTATTTGACGCGGAGAGCGACCACTCTGTGCGTGGTCACTATGCCAGTTTGGAGCGAATTCGTCAGGCATTGGCTGCAGACGAGTTTGTGCTCTATTACCAGCCCAAGGTAAATATGCGTACGCGGGAGTTCATCGGCGTTGAGGCATTGATCCGCTGGGCGCACCCCCAGCAAGGACTGCTTGCACCAGCGCATTTCCTTCCGCTCATTGAAAACCACAAACTCTCTATCGACGTTGGCGAATGGGTCATTCGTCAGGCCTTGCAACAACTCGCTGATTGGCAACGGGTTGGGACACTCATTCCCGTCAGCGTGAACATTGGTGCAATGCAGTTGCAGCAAGCCGATTTCTTTGAACGCCTGCAGGCTGCGTTGAAGCGTTTTTCAACATTCCAACCGTACAGCCTGCAACTTGAGATTCTGGAGACCAGTGCCTTGGAAGACCTCGAACAAGTAACGCACTTTATCAAGCAATGTGGCGAACTGGGGGTTGGCTTTGCTTTGGACGATTTCGGAACCGGGTATTCATCGCTGACCTATTTGAAGCAATTGCCAATCTCCACCGTAAAGATAGACCAGAGCTTTGTGCGCGACATGCTACTGGACCGAGACAACCGCTCTATCCTGGATGGAATTCTCTGGATCATGCGGCAGCTAAATCGCAGCGTCGTTGCCGAGGGCGTAGAGACTTTGGAGCATGGCAGAGCGCTAATGGACCTCGGCTGTGAGACGGCGCAGGGTTGCGGTATCGCTTGTCCAATGCCGGTGGATGAATTGCCGGCATGGCTGCGCCGCTGGCAAGTTGACGCTGATTGGATTGAAGTTTCACTTGTGCCACGGACTGCCGTCTGAGCAAGTCGAAAGTGGCAAGGGCATCACAACAAGGCCTTTGCGCGACCGCGCAATTCTGCGGTTGCTGTCGAGGCGCGCTTTCAGGTTTCGATATTTCTGTGTCGGAGTACTGGCTAATGCAGTTCCTGCAACGGCGCCGGGCGCCACTTGGCGAGCTTGTTCTCGACATGGGTCATGGCGTATTCCGCCGCCAACGCGACGACCATGATGATGACGATGGCCGCGTACATGCCGGCAGCGTCGAATGAGCCCTTGGCGACATTGATGAGCAAGCCGATGCCGTAGCGGGCGCCGACGAATTCACCGACGATGGCGCCAACGATGGCAAAGCCGAAGCTTACATGCAGCGAGGCGAAGATCCAGCTCATGGCCGAGGGGATCACCACCGAGCGCGTCAGTTGCCAGCCCTTGGCGCCGAGAATCTGCGCGTTGGCCAGCAGGTTGCGGTCAGCTTCCACCACGCCCTGAAAGGCGTTCGAGAACACGACGAAGAACACCATGACGAAGGACAGCGCCACCTTGGAGGTCAGGCCCAGGCCGAAGATCATGATGAAGATCGGCGCCAGCACCACGCGCGGCACCGAGTTGATGACCTTGATGTAGATCGAGAACACATCGGCCAGCATGCGGTTGCGCCCCAGCGCAATGCCGGCAATGATGCCCGCGATCGAGCCCGAGAAGAAGCCCAGCAGCGACTCTTCCATCGTGACCCAGAGGTGGAACCAGAGCGGCCCTTCGGAGGTGCCTTCAAAGATCCACTCCTGCAGGCGCAGCACGATGGCCCAGGGGCTGGAAAAGAAGAACGGGTCGATCAGCTTGAAGCGCACTGCCAGTTCCCAGCCGCCCAGGAACACGACCAGGATGAAGTAGCGCCAGAAATAGACCGTGTAGTAGCGCCGGCGCGCCGCCAGTGCGGCAGCGGCTTCGATCTCGGCGTCGGAGGTGCCGGGCTGAAAAACCGGGGCGCTGGAAGTGGTTGTGTTGGTCATGGTTCAGCTAACTTTGGCTTCGTCACGCGCGGCACCGCGCAGCACTTCGTCGCGCAGGTCTTCCCAGATCGTGCGCGCGATGTCGATGAAGGCCTTGTCATAACGGATTTCGCTCACGATGCGCGGGCGCGGGATGTCGATGGTGTAGACCGACTTGACGGTGGCCGGCCCGGACGTCAGCACAAAGACCTTATCGGCCAGCGCAATCGCTTCTTCCAGGTCGTGCGTGACGAATACCACCGAGGCCTTGGACTGCGACCAGAGCTTGAGCAGTTCTTCGTGCATCAGGACGCGGGTCTGCACATCGAGCGCGGAAAACGGCTCGTCCATCAGCAGAATCTGTGGCTCGTTGATGAAGGTCTGGGCCAGCGAGACGCGCTTGCGCATGCCACCCGACAACTGGTGCGGATACTTGGTGGCATGCATCGACAGGTTGACCCGTGCCAGCCATTCGCGTGCCTTGGCGTAGGCCAGGTCTGGTGCCATGCCGCGAAACAGCGGGCCGGTGACGACGTTGTCGATCACGCTGCGCCAGGGAAAGAGGGCATCGGTCTGAAAGACAAAACCGATGCGCGGGTCGATGCCGTCCACCGGCGCGCCCATGACGCGCACCTGGCCGGCCGAGGGCTTGGCCAGGCCGGTGACCAGGTTCAGGGTTGTGGACTTGCCGCAGCCGGTCGGGCCGACCACGGCCACGAATTCGCCACGCGCGACGCTCATGTTGAAGTCGCGCAGGGCGGTCATGGACTTGCCGTCCGGCGTCAGGAAACGTCGGCTGACGTTGATCAGTTCGATCGCCGGGCTGTTGCTGTCAGGTGTCATGGACGTGATGGCTTTACTTGGCGTTCTTGACGAACTCGGTGGTATAGGTCTTGGACAGGTCGATAGTCTTGCCCTTGACGTTTTTGGAGAAAGCCGACAGCACCGCGAGCACGGTTTCCGGTCCACCGGCTGGCATCACGCCGTCGGGTGTGAACATGGCCTTGCCGTCGGCCAACGCCTTGACGTAGCCGTCCTTGTCACCGGCGTAGAAGTCTTTGGGCATCTTGTCGGCGATCTCGGCCGCGCTGTGCGTGTTGATGAATTTGAGCGTTTTGACGAAGGCGTTGGCGAGTTTTTGCACGATCGGCTTGTTCTTGGCCACGTAGTCACTCGACATGTAGAGCGAAGCGGCCGGGTAGGTGCCGCCCAGCGCAGCCTTGGTTTTCTCGACGGTGCGCATGTCGACCAGGATCTGCGCGTCGCCGGTCTTGAGCATGCGCGAGATCGTCGGTTCGGTCGTCATGCCGGCCTGGATTTTGTCCTGCTGCATGGCCATGATGAAGGTGGTGCCGGCGCCGACCGGTATCGTGCTGAATTCGCCGAGCGGCACACCCGATTTCACCATCAGGTACTGCGACAGGAAGTTGGTCGAAGAACCCAGGCCGGTCACACCCAGGCTCTTGCCGCGCAGGTCGGCCATGGATTTGATTTCCGGGTGCTTGGTCGAGACCAGTTCCACCTCACCGGGCGCCTGGCTGAACTGCACGACCGACTGCACGAACTTGCCCTTTGACTGCAAATCGACGCAATGGTCGTAGAAGCCGACCACGCCTTGCACGGCGCCGGCCAGCATTTCATTTTCGGCATCGACGCCCGAGGCTTCATTGAGCAACTCGACATCGAGGCCTTCGGCCTTGAAGTAGCCCAGGCCCTCCGTCAGTTTGGCGGGCAGGTAGATCTGCTTCTCATAACCGCCAATGATGATGGTGACCTTGTCGGCCGCCAGCGCAGCAGACGAGGCAACAACCACAGCCGCAAGGCTCAAGGCCTGGAACAGGCGTGTCGGGGCAAGCTTGAATTTCATGGAGGTCTCCTAAAGTGAACTGGTGGCGAACGATAGGCGCAAGTCGCTTTCAGTCTGCTTTCAGTCTGGGTGAGCTAGGGTAAGTACCTAGACTGCGCCGACGTCTATGATCGGCCATCATTTCCGGACCCCACTCCAACTGCAAGCATGCGAATCCTGGTCGTCGAAGACAACACCGAGTTGGCACAGTGGCTGCAGCGCAACCTGCGCCGCGAGCAGTACACGGTGGACTGGATCGCCAATGGCGCCGATGCCGATTTTGCGCTGCGTTTGGAGAAATACGATCTCGTCATTCTCGACCTGGCGCTGCCGCGGATGAACGGGCGCGAAGTGCTGCAGCGCCTGCGCGCGCGCCAGGATGCGACGCCGGTGCTGGTGCTCACCGCCAACAACAGCATTCAGAGCCGCGTCAGCGAACTCGACGAGGGCGCCGACGATTACATGGCCAAGCCGTTCGAGGTCGAGGAACTCGAAGCGCGCATCCGCATGTTGCTGCGCCGTGCCGCCGGCCAGCCCAGTCCGGTGATCGCGTGCGGCGACCTGAGCTACAACACGAACACACGCGAGTTCCGGATCGATCAGCAGCCGCTGGCCCTGACGCCGCGCGAACGCGCCGTGCTCGAAGTGCTGGTGCGCAAGGCCGGTGCCACGGTGACCAAGCAGGCGCTGGCGCAGAGTCTGTATTCGCTCGATGAGGACGTCTCGACCGACGCGATCGAAATCTATGTGCACCGTCTGCGCAAAAAGCTCGAACCCGGTTCGGCCCGGATCATGACCTTGCGTGGTCTGGGTTACCTGCTGCGGCCCGTGGTTGATGAATAAGTGATGACCAGAAGTCTGCGCAACCAGTTGCTGGCCTGGGTGCTATTGCCGCTGGCCTGCGCGGTGGCGGTCGATGCCGGGTTGGAGTACCGCAGCTCGGTAGCAACCGCTTCGGTCATCCAGGACAACCTGTTGCTTGGCTCGGCGCGCATGATCGCCGAGCAGATCAGCTTCGAGAACGGCGCGTTCGAGCACCTGATACCGCCGGCTGCGCTGGAACTGTTCGAGTCGCAGAACGCGGATCGGATCTATTACCGCGTCACCACCGGGGCCGGTCATTTGCTGGCTGGCTACACCGATTTGCCCGTGCCCCAAGCCGGTACGCCACACGATTCGACCTACTACTTTGCGGCCACGATGCGCGGCGAGGCGGTGCGCGTGGTTGCGTTCTACCAGCCGGTGATCGGCAACCCGTCGGCGCTGCCGGTCGTGGTGGAAGTGGCGCAGACCATGCGCGGGCGCGAGCAGTTGACCGACAAGCTCTGGCTGCACGCGGTCGAGCAGCAGTTGCTGATCCTGTCGCTGGTCGCGGTCTTCATCCTGTTCGGACTGCACCGCGGCCTGCAGCCGCTGATCCGCCTGCGCAACGATGTCCGCTTGCGCCGGGAAGGTTCGCTCAAGCCGCTGCCGACCGATGGCGTGCCAGCGGAGTTGATGCCGCTGGTCGATGCTTTCAACGACTACATCGCCCGCCTGGAAAATCACACCCATCTGCGTGGCATCTTCATCCAGAATGTGGCGCACCAGTTGCGCACGCCGCTGACGGTGCTGACGACGCAGATCAGCGATGCCATGCGCGCGAGCAACAAGTTGGCCGCCGATGTGCCGCTGCTGGCGGCCCGGCGCACGCTGCAGCAGACGGCACGCCTGGTCAACCAGTTTCTGACCCTGTCTTCGGCCCAGGCGCTGATCGCCAGTCGCCAGCCGATGAAAACGCAGGCCTGCTGCGAAGTCATCCACGCGGTGCTGGAAGACCTGGCGCTGCAGGCGCACGCCAAATCCATCGATCTCGGCTTCGAGCGCGAGGGCGGCGAGGTCGTGATTCTGGCCGACGCCCTTGCACTGCGCGAGATTGCGACGAACCTGATCGACAACGCGATCCGCTACACGCCGCCGGGCGGCACCGTCACCGTGCGCGTCGAGTCGGGCGCGGGCAAGCTGGTGCTGGCGGTGGAAGACAACGGCCCCGGCGTCGCGCCGGAGCATCGGGAGCGGATCTTCCAGCGCTTCTTTCGCATCGAAGGCAGCGACGCGGGTGGCAGCGGCCTGGGCCTTGCCATCGTCAAGGAACTGGCCGTCCAGTGCGGCGGCGTGGTTCGCCTCGATGCACCGCGTCACGGCGGGCATGGTCTGCTGCTGCGGGTTGAATTTGCCGCGCTGTGAGCCAGTGCTGGCGCGCATCTTGCGCCACAATGGTGGCGGAACCGACCCATGCAAAGCAAACACAACCTTCATCAGCATCCGCAGCGCGTGGTCTTGCACAACGAAATCCATGCGCGCCCGCCGCAGGCGCTCACAGCGCCGCTGGCGATCTCGCATGTGGTGATGGCCTGTGATGCAACGCAGCGCGAAGCCAGCCGCGCCCATATCGCGGCGCTGCTGCGTGACCACCATCTGCCGCTACCCGATCCGCAGTCGAGCCACTTTCGCATGGACCTGGGCGCTTTTCATTTGCGCTGGGAACTGCATACAGAGTTTGTGACCTGGACCTTTCTCTGCCCGCTGGCCGATGCGCGCCTGGGCGAGGGCGAGCTGGCGCGCTCGCTCGATGCCGTGCCGCAGGCCTGGTTCGCGGCCTTGCCGGGCCAATGCCTGGTCAGCCTGCACTTGTGGGCAGTGTCAAGCCACGCCTTCGGTGCCACCGGTCTGGTCAAGCAACTGCTGCTCGAAGACACACTGGTCGCCTCCAGCGTGGCCGGCGGTGGCGCCCAGGCCTATACCGATTTCGCCATCCATGCCGACGGTTTTTCGCGCATGCTGTTACTGGTGGGCACGCTCTCCCCGCGCCGGCTCGGGCGGCTCGTGCAGCGTCTGCTGGAGATCGAGACCTACCGCATGGCGGCGCTGCTGGGCTTGCCGGCGGCGCGCGAGGTCGGCAGTGTGCTGGCCAGTGCCGAGCGCGAGCTGGCCGAGCTGGCCAGTGCCATCCGCAGCGCGGTCACGACCGACGAGCCGATGCTGCTGGACCGCCTGACCAAACTCGCCGGTCAGGTCGAGAGCCAGCATGCGGCGACGCACGCGCGCTTTTCCGCCAGCACCGCCTACTTCGAACTGGTGGACAAACGCATCAGCGACATCGATGAAGCCGCACTGCCGGGCATGCAGACGATCGGCGAATTTCTGGAGCGCCGCCTGAGCCCGGCACGCGGCACCTGCGAGTGGGCGGCACGGCGTCAGGACGCGCTCTCGCAACGCGTCTCGCGTATCAGCAACCTGCTGCGCACGCGCGTCGAGATCGAGCAGCAGCAAAGCAGCCAGGCGCTGCTGGCCACCATGAACCGGCGCCAGGACATCCAGATCAAACTGCAGGCCACGGTCGAAGGGCTGTCGGTGGCGGCCATCACCTATTACATCGTCGGCCTGATCAGCTATCTGGCCAAGGGTGCGTCCAAACTGGGCTGGTTATGGAGCGCAGAGAGCACGGCAGCCGTCGCGATTCCGTTCGTCGCCATCGGTGTCTGGTGGTCGCTGCGACGCCTGCACCACAAGGTTTTCAAAGATTGAACCGCATGGATTTCAACTACCAAAGCAACTACCCCACGATTGGCCTGCCGCTGTTCGCGCGCAACGTGGTGGCAACCTCGCACCCGTTGGCGGCGCAGGCCGGTTTACGCATGCTGCTGCAGGGCGGCAACGCCGTTGATGCAGCCATCGCGGCGGCAGCGGCCCTGACGATCACTGAGCCGGTCAGCAACGGCCTCGGCAGCGATGCTTTCTGCATCCTGTGGGATGGATCAGCCTTGCACGGACTGAATGCCTCTGGGCGCGCGCCGCAGGCCTGGACGCCCGACTACTTTCGCTCGCGCTACGGCCAGGATGCAGTCACGCCACCGCAGCGCGGCATTGACTCGGTCACGGTGCCGGGCGCGGTCAGCGCCTGGGCGGCCTTGAGCCAGCGTTTTGGCAAGCTCCCGTTTGCCGATCTGATGGCGCCTGCGATCGAACTCGCCGAGCGCGGTTACTGCGTGCCGCCCGTGGTGCAGCGCAAATGGGTGGCGGCGCAGGGGCTTGGCACGCAGCCCGGTTTTGCGCAAACCTTTTTGCCGCGCGGACGCGCACCTGAAGTGGGTGAGTTGTTCACCTTTCCCGCTGCGGCGCGCGCCCTGCGCTCGATTGCGGCCAGCGGTGGTGAATCCTTCTACACCGGTGACATCGCACAGGCGATCGCGAAGTTTTCCGCCGAGCACGGCGGCGCCCTGAGCCTGGCAGATCTGGCGGCGCACCGCTGTGATTGGGTTACGCCGATTGCCAAAGACTACCGTGGCTACACGCTGCACGAAATCCCGCCCAATGGGCAGGGTATTGCGGCGTTGATGGCGCTGGGCATGCTGGAGCAATTCGATCTGAGTGCGTTGGCGGTCGATGGCGTTGAAGCGCAGCATCTGCAGATCGAAGCCATGAAGCTGGCGTTTGCCGATGTCTACCGTTTTGTCTCCGATCCAAACAGCATGGAGGTCGGCGTGGCGCAACTGCTGTCTTCCGACTATCTCGCCGCACGCGCCCGCCTGATCGACCCGCGCCGGGCCCAGGCATTCCAGGCCGGCAGCCCGGCCGATGCGCACCGGCGCGGCGGCACCGTTTACCTGACGGCGGCCGATGCCTCGGGCATGATGGTCAGCTTCATCCAGAGCAACTACCAGGGCTTCGGCTCGGGCTGTGTCGAGCCGACCTTTGGCATCAGCCTGCAAAACCGCGGCTTTGGCTTCAGTCTGCAGCCGCACAGCCCGAACCTTGTGGCGCCGGGCAAGCGCCCGTTTCACACCATCATCCCGGCCTTTCTCACGAAAGACGGGCAACCCGTCATGAGCTTTGGCGTGATGGGCGCCAACATGCAGCCGCAGGGCCACATGCAGACCCTGGTGCGCATGCTCGACCATACTCAGAACCCGCAGATGGCCTGCGACGCGCCGCGCTGGCGCTTCAACGCCGGGCTGGCGATCAACGTCGAGCCGACCATGGCGAGCGCCACCGTGCAGGGCCTGATCGATCTCGGGCACCAGGCGCAGGTCAGCACCGACGTCTACCAGGACTTCGGCGCCGGCCAGTTCATCTGGCGCGCCGGCGACCCCGCCACGCAAGGCTACATCGCCGCCAGCGACGCCCGGCGCGATGGGAAGGCGGTGGGGTTTTGAGGGGCCTGTCATCTCAGGCTTTTGCTGTTATTCCGGATTTTTGCTGTCATCCCGGACCCCACAGTCGTCATCCCGGACTTGATCCGGGATCCATGCCTTGCGACAGTGACGCGTGCAGCATGGATTGCGGGTCGTGGCCCGCAATGACAACCAATGCTCTGGATTGCGGGTCAGGCCCGCAACGACAGGCAACACGGCAAAACACCCCGCCTAGAATCGGCTCATCACATCAGGGGCGCCATGAGCCTAATCCTCATCAACGAATACCTGCGGCAGCTTGACATCATCCGGCGTGTCAGCGGCAGCCAGCGCGAGACCATCGTGCGCGAGGCGTTCAAGGATTTGCTCAAGAACTGGGGCAAGCAGCACAACCTGATCTTCCTGGCCGAATATCCGCTCAAGACGGCGACCAAGACCAACATCTATGTCGATGGCGCGCTGCTGCATGAGTTGCGTATGCCGCTGGGCTACTGGGAAGCCAAGGATGCGGCGGACGACCTGGACGACGAGATCGTCAAGAAGTTCAAACGAGGCTAGACACAAGTATCAAGTGGACGCGTGCCGTCAAGAACGATTTGCGGCGCGGGATTGTGTACGAGCTTGATGAAGGTGCCGTTGAAACGAGCTATTACCGCCCGTTCGTTAAACGCCTGTTGTATTTCAGCCGGCAACTTAACGAGATGGTTTACCAGGTTCCGCAGCTTTTCGGGAAAGACGCTGGAGCGAATCGCGCTTTTTGCTTCTCGGCCGAGGACCGCAGTGCGTTCGGCGTCATTGCTTTTGATACGCTGCCGAACAAGGACATATTTATGCCGAGCGCCGCTCAAGTGCTGGCATTCGACCGATTTGAAGCTGGCCAGCGTTACGACAACATCACCGACTGGGCACTCAAGCAGTTCCGGGGGTATTACCGTGCGGCTGTGCTTGGACAGGACAGCGAAACAGTAGACTTGTCATCCCGGACTCGATCCGGGATCCATGGATTGCGGGTCAAGCCCGCAATGACAATCAAGGCGCCCGCAATGACAGTTGATGCATCCGCAATGACAGTCGAGGCGACCGCAAAGTCCAGACCTATCACGAAACAAGCGATCTTCCATTACTGTTACGCCGTGCTGCACGACCCGATGTACCGAGACAAGTACGCGCAAAACCTCAAGCGCGAGTTTCCGCGCATTCCTCTCTATCCTGACTTCTGGCAGTGGGCGGCCTGGAGCGAGGCGCTGATGCAACTGCACATCGGCTACGAAACCGTCGCGCCGTTCGCGCTCACACGCACTGACGTGCCCGACGAAAAAGCCCGTGCCGCCGGCATGCCACCGAAGGCCATGCTGCGCGGCGACGTGGCGACTGGCAGCATTGCGCTCGACAGCGAAACCACGCTGCGCGGTGTTCCGGCTGCGGCCTGGCGCTACAAATTGGGCAACCGCAGCGCGCTCGAATGGGTGCTCGACCAGTACAAGGAAAAGAAGCCCAAAGACCCAACCATCCGCGAGAAGTTCGATACCTATCGCTTCTGTGATTACAAAGACAAGGTGATCGACCTGCTGGCGCGCGTCGCGACCGTGAGCGTCGAGACCCTGCGCATCACGGATGCGATGGCCAAGGCTGAGCGGTGACAGCCCCGCGTTTGTCATGCCGGACCTGATCCGGCATCCAGTGGGATGCGGTTTACAGGATTGCGGGTCGGGGCCCGCAATGACAACCGAAGACATGGATTGCCGCGCTTCGCTCGCCATGATGAAAATGTGATCGCAATGGTGGCAATCGTGTGCGCCAATTTGACGTACAATGTCGAACGTCTCTCAGGAGAATGTGATGCCCCCTTCCACCATTGCCATTCAATCCGCCCGCATCAACCTTCGGACCACGCCGCAG
Source organism: uncultured beta proteobacterium (assembly GCA_903920695.1). GTDB lineage: Bacteria > Pseudomonadota > Gammaproteobacteria > Burkholderiales > Burkholderiaceae_C > Rhodoferax. The sequence continues at coordinate 7,414 of CAIXNB010000221.1, read as the reverse complement.
GCCAAGGCCACGATCGAGCGTGCCGCCGCCATGATGGGGGCAACCGTTTCCGGCTTCGTGCTGCAAAATGCCTACGAGGCTGCGCGCCGCGTGGTGGCTGACGACGACTCCCTGCACTTGTCGCAGCAGGCTTTTCAGTCCTTTGTCGCTGCGTGTGAGAAGCCGGCCAAGCCAACTGCCGCCTTGAAAAAACTGATGGCGCGGCGTTAGATGGCCGCGCGCATTGAGCGTTTGGCCGCGCATCATGTGCGCGCGGATTTTGATTGCGGCGAAGACGCACTCAATGACTTTCTTCGCAGGCAAGCTGGTCAATTGCAGCGGCGCGGGTTTGGCAAGACCTATGTGGCTTTGGCCGATGACGCCGTCACGGTCACGGGTTTTGTCTCTGTCAGCGCCGGCCAGATTGTCACAACGCAACTGCCTGCTGCTTTGAAGCTGCCGCGCTACGCGGCCCCGATGCTGCGGGTCGGCCGATTGGCGGTTGATGCGCGTTATCAGCGCGCAGGAATCGGCCAAGACTTGCTGGCCTTTGCACTGCAATTGGCGCTGGAGTTTTCGCAGCAGGTCGGCGTCTATGCGCTGCTGGTCGAAGCGAAAAATAGCAAGGTCAAGGCGTTCTACAAGAAGTTGGGTTTCATCGAAACAGTCGATGACCCCTTGTGCCTGTTCCTGCCGATTGCCACCTTGGCCAGGTGCACTTGAAGTCACAAACTGTGATGCCAAGTCGGAGCGACCGGCGCCTGCACCCCTGACCCCCATGCCCCAAACCCCCCAAGCCCGCAAACACCTGGCCAGCGGCATGCTGCTGGCGACCGTCGGCGCGATTGCCTTCAGCGGCAAGGCCATCATCGTCAAGCTTGCCTATCGGCACGGCGTCGATGCGGTCACGCTCATCATGTATCGCATGCTGTTTGCGTTTCCGATCTTCCTGCTGATGGCATGGTGGTCCAGCCGCGGCAGGCCGGCGCTGACGCGCAGGGACTGGCTCGGCATCCTGGGCTTGGGCGTGAGCGGCTATTACCTGGCCAGCTACCTCGACTTCGCCGGCCTGTCCTACATCAGCGCTTCGCTGGAGCGACTGATCCTGTACGTGAACCCGACGCTGGTGCTGCTGCTCGGCCTGCTGCTGTACCGGCGCTCGGTCGCTCGCCGGCAGGCATTGGGCATGCTGATCAGCTATGCCGGCGTGCTGCTGGTGTTCGGCCACGAGGTCAAACTGGCCGGCGCCAATGTGGCGCTTGGCGCCGTGCTGGTTTTTCTGAGCGCCGTCAGCTATGCGCTGTACCTGATCTACAGCGGCGAGATGGTGCAGCGCATCGGCTCGCTGCGCCTAGTCGGGCTGGCCACCAGTGTGGCCTGCGTTCTGTGCATCACGCAGTTTGTCGTGCTGCGCCCGTGGAGCGCGGCGCTGGTGGCACCGCCCGTGATCTGGCTCTCGCTGCTCAACGCCACGCTGTGCACAGCGCTGCCGGTGCTGCTGGTGATGATGGCGATCGAGCGCCTGGGCGCCAGTGTGGTGTCGCAGGTCGGCATGATCGGTCCCATGTCGACGATCCTGATGGGCGTCGTGATCCTGGGCGAGCCGTTCACGCTCTGGGTCGCCGCCGGCACGGTGCTGGTGATTTCCGGAATTTTTGTGTTCAGCAGAAGCGCACGCTAGTGCCGCTCATCACCCAAACCGCTGCGGCGCACGGAGAACAACATGTCGAAGAAAATGACGCGGGACGCCACTCCCGCACACCCGGGCGAAGCGGGTTTTTCCAACAGCGATCCATCTATTGCCATCGGCAACTTCCCCTGGTACGAGATGGTCTGGCGCAGCCTGCGCGGCGACTTCACGCCGCTGGCACCACCGCAGGGCGGCTATGGTGCTTTTGCCAAGACCTGGAGCGTGCCGGTGGACCTGGGGCGTATTGCACAACGCCAGCTCTCTCCGGTCGTGACCTGGTTGGGCCATGTGTCGATCTTGCTGCAGGTGGGTGGTCTCAATGTCTTGACAGACCCGACGCTGGCTGACTTTGCTGGGCCCTACGGACGCTTTGGCGCACCGCGCATGGTGCCGGCACCGCTTGCGACGGGCGCCTTGCCGCCGATTGATGTGCTGCTGATTTCGCACAACCATTTCGACCACCTGTGCGAGGCCACCATCGCCGCCATGGTCGCGGCCGGCCAGCGGCCGCAGATCTTTGTGCCGCTCGGTCTGAAAGCCTGGTTCGACGCGCGCCATATTCCCAATGTGACCGAGATGGATTGGTGGGACCATGTCGATGTGCTGAACGACCGCGAAGGCCGCGCCCTGGCCGCTCCGGTGCGCATCCACTTCACGCCCGCGCAGCATTGGAGCCGGCGGACACCGTTTGACACCAATCAGTCGCTCTGGGGTGGCTACATGGTGGCGTGCCAACTCGGCAGACCCAAGCCCTGGCGCTTTCTGTTCCCCGGCGACACCGGCTACAGCGCGGATTTCAAGGCCATTCGCAAACGCGTAGGCGCGGTGGACTTTCTGGCGCTGCCGATCGGCGCCTACCTGCCGCGCGACTTCATGAAAAGCATGCACGTGAACCCGGCCGACGCCGTGCAACTCATGCTGGACCTGGAGGCGCGCCAGGCCATGGGTGTGCACTGGGGCACGTTCAAGCTGACGCAGGAATCCTTTGACCAACCGCCGCGTGACCTGGCTACAGCGCTGCAAGCGCGCGGCATCGCGCCGGAACAGGTCTGGTTGCTGCGCCACGGCGAGACGCGCGCGATTGACGTTTGAGGAACCGTCCTACAGGAAGCCGGTCGAGATCCACGGAAACGCGGCGACGATGACGGTGCCGAACAACAGGATCAGCAGGTAGCCGATGATGGGGCGAATGCCATGGTCCGGATTGACGCGCCCGATGGCGCAGGCCGCGTAGTAGCCAACGCCCAGCGGCGGCGCGAACAGGCCCAGGCCCATCGACAGCACCACCACCATCGCATAGTGCACTTCATGGATGTGCAGTTGACGCGCGATCGGAAACAGCAGCGGACCGAACAGCACGATGGCCGGGATGCCTTCGAGCACCGAACCGAGCACGGCGAAGGTGACGATCGACACACCGAGGAACATCGGCGCTCCGCCCGGAAGCCCTTGCATGACCGAAGCCAGCCAGTTGGAAAAACCCGACTGCGTCAGGCCCCAGGCCATGGCGGTCGCGGTGCCGATGATCAGCAGGATGGAGCCCGACAGCGAAGCGGTGGCAACCAGCAGCGGGCCGAGCCGGCGCCAGTCGAACTGGCGATACACCAGCAGGCCCGCGAGCACCGCGTAGACGATGCCGATGGTCGAGACTTCGGTGGCGGTGGCCACCCCTTCAACCACGGCTGCGCGAATCACCACCGGCAGCGCCAGGGCCGGCAAGGCGATGAGGCCCAGTCGCAGCACCTGCGGCCACGGCGTGCGCTGCACCTGGCTGACGTCCTCATGCCGATAGCGATAAGCGACCATCGCGCACAGTAGCAAGCCCAGGACCAGGGCCGGCAACAGACCACCGGTGAACAGCGCGGCAATCGAGACGCCGGTGACCGAGCCGATCGTGATCAACACCAGGCTCGGGGGCACGGTTTCGGTTTGCGCGCCGGTTGCCGCCAGCAGGGCGACGAGTTCGCCATCCTTGGCGCCGCGCTTGCGCATTTCCGGAAACAGCGCCGGTGCGATGGCTGCCATGTCGGCCGCCTTGGCGCCGGAAATGCCCGACACCAGGTACATCGCGCCGACCAGCACATAGGACAGGCCGCCCCGGATGCCGCCGAGAAAACTGGCCAGGAAGTTCACCATGGCGCGGGCCATGCCGGTCATCTCGATCAGCAGCCCCAGGAATACGAACAGCGGCACCGCCAGCAGGATCAGATGCGACATGCCCTCATCCATGCGCCCGATGATGACCGGCAGCGGCGTGCCGGTGCACAGGGCCAGATAGCCGAAGGTGCCCAGGCCGAAGGCGAAGGCAATCGGAATGCCGGCAAAGACACAGCTTGCTACGACGCCGACAAAGAAGATGACCAGGTTCAGGCGCCCCAGGTCTTCGAACAGGGGTTTGGCCAGCCAGAAGGCGGCCGCGATCAGCGCCGTTCCGGCCAGCCCGAGCAAGGTCTGTTTGAGATCGCTGGCACGGGCCAGCCGCAACACGGCAAAGATGATCATCAGGCCAATGCCGCAGGGCAGGGCGGCGGCACGCCAGGCATTGGAAATCTCCAGTGCTGGTGTCGTGATGAAGGCTTCGTCGGTCGCGTACTCCCAGGCCGGCCACGCGATCAGCGCGAGAAAGGCCAGACAGGCGCCGGTTGCAATCGCCTCCAGCAGCGCCAGGCGCTTGCCACTGGCCTTGCTGACCCACGCCGTCATGCGCATGTGCTCACCGCGGCGCAGGGCGACCACCGAGCCGAGCATGGCGAGCCAGAGGAACAGCATCGAGGCCAGTTCATCCGACCACACCAGCGGGCGGTGCAGCACGAAGCGCGAAAACACGCCGCCGAGCAGGACGGCGATGTCGGCCAGCACCAGCAACGCCGCCGGGATTTCGACCAGCAAGCCCAGTACGGCGTCAATCCGCTTTAGCCAGGGGTGGTTTGTTGCAACAGTTTGATCAGGCGATGCAGTCATGCCTTGCTCAGGACCGGGTTAGCGCGGCAACGCCGGCTCAGGCCAGCTTGCCGGTATTGGCTTCCAGAATCGCCCAGGCTTCGTCGCCGTACTTGGCTTTCCACTCGGCGTAGAAACCGGCCTTTTGCAAATGCTCGCGGAAGGCCTGCGTCTTGGGCTGGTTGAAGATCAGGCCCTTGCTGGCCAAGTCCTTTTGCAGCGATGCGTTCATCTCGGAGACGTCGGCACGTTCCTTCAGGCCGGCGGTATTGATGTGCTTGGCCACGATCACCTGCAGATCCTTGGGCAGGCGCTCCCAGGCCTTGCGGTTGGACAGGAACCAGAAACCGTCCCACATGTGGTTGGTCAGCGAGCAGTACTTTTGCACTTCGTACAGCTTGGCCGTGGCAATGATGGCCAGCGGGTTTTCTTGGCCCTCGACCACCTTGGTTTGCAGCGCCGAGTAGACCTCGCCAAAGTTGATCGAAGCGGGTGATGCATCAAAGGCCTTGAACATCGAGGTCCAGAGCGGCGACACCGGCACGCGGATCTTGAAGCCCTTCAGATCAGCCGGGCTGACGATGGGTTTTGTGCTCGATGTGATGTGGCGAAAACCGTTGTCCCAGATCTTGTCCATCGGCACCAGACCGGCCTTGACGATCTGGGCGCGAATGTAGGCGCCCAGGTCGCCGTCCATGGCTTTCCAGACCGCGTCATAGTCGCCAAACGCAAAGCCGATACCGCTGATCGACGTTGCCGGCACCAGGGTTGACAGGATCAGGCCCGACAGCGTGAAGAACTCGATGCCGCCCGAGCGCAACTGGCTCAGCATGTCGGTGTCCGAGCCCAGTTGGTTGTTGGGAAAGAGCTGGATGTCGACGCGGCCCTTGGTCTCGGCGCGAATGGCGTCGGCCATTTCCTTGGCGCGCGTATTCATCGGATGCGTGACCGGCAGATTGTTCGCGTACTTGTAGGAAAACTCCGCTTTCTGGGCGAAGGCCGTGCCAGCCGGCAAAGTAATGGCGGTGGCGCCGGCAACGGCCAGCAGGGAGCGGCGGGAAATTGTCATGAGAGGTCTCCGGTCAATATTTTTGTGAAAACGCGCCGCGAATTGCTGTCGCGCCTGCACATTATGGCGGTAAAGTCGGGCCTCGATTACTGCTTGGGTTACACACATGACAACTGCTCTTTCCATCACCCCGGTGGCCGTTGTGACCGGGGGCGCGCGCGGTATCGGCCTAGGCATTGCGCGCTGGTTTCTGGCGCGTGGCTATCGCGTGGCGCTGCTCGATATCGATGCGGTCACGCTGGAGCGCACCGAAGCCGAGTTGAACGACGCGACCCGCGTGCTGGCGCTGGTCTGCGACGTCTCCAAGCCGGACCAGGTGCAACAGGCGTTCGCACAAGTGGACGCGCGTTTTGGCCGCATCGATTCGCTGGTCAACAACGCGGGCGTCGCCGTCTTCAAGACCATCGGAACCACGAGCTTCGAGGAATGGCGCACGGTGCTGTCGACCAACCTCGATGGCCCCTTCCTGTGTACACAGGCCTGCGTGCCGATCATGCTGCGCGCTGGCGCCGGCAGCGTGGTGAACATCGCGTCCATTTCCGGGCTGCGCGCCAGCACCCTGCGCGTGGCCTATGGCACGAGCAAGGCCGCCCTGATTCACCTGACCAAACAGCAGGCAGCCGAACTCGGCACCGTCGGCATTCGGGTCAATGCCGTGGCGCCCGGGCCGGTGGACACGGAAATGGCCAAGCTCGTGCACAGTGTGGCGATCCGCTCGGATTACCACGACGTCATTCCGCTGAACCGCTACGGTCTGGTGGAGGAAATTGCGGCGGTCGCCGGTTTCCTGTGCAGTGCCGACGCGGCTTACGTCAATGGGCAGGTGCTGGCCGTCGATGGTGGTTTTGATGCGAGCGGCGTGGGCTTGCCAACACTGCGCAAGATGGCCGCCGGCGGCGCCTGAGTTCAGGCTACTCATCACCTCTGGCGCGGTGCAGGCGCCGATCAACAGTCAAGCTCGCCTATTGGCACGGAGAACAATATGTCGAAGCAAATGACGCAAGGCAAGCCGCCTGCACACTATCGTGAAGCGGTTTTTTGCCAACAGCGATGCATCGGTTGTTATCGGCAACTTTCCCTGGTACGAGATGGTCTGGCGCAGCCTGCGCGGCGACTTCAAGCCGCTGGCGCCGCCGCAGGGCGGCTACGCCGCTTTTGCCAAGGCCTGGAGCGTGCCGGTGGACCCGGTGCACACCGCTGTACACCAACCGCTCGCTCTGGGGCGGTTACAGGGTGCAGTGCCAACTCGGCGGGCCAGAGCCCTGGCGCTTCTGTTCCCCGGCGACACCGGCTACAGCGCGGATTTCAAGGCGATTCGCAAACGCCTGGGCGCGGTGGACTTTCTGGCCTTGCCGATCGGCGCCTACCTGCCGCGCGACTTCATGAAGAACATGCACGTGAACCCGGCCGACGCGGTGCAGATCATGCTGGATTTCGAGGCCCGCCAAGCAATTGGCGTGCACTGGGGCATGTTCAAGCTGACGCAGGAGCCCTTTGACCATCCGCCGCGTGATCTGGCCGCAGCGCTCAAGGCGCGCGGCATCGCGCCAGATCGGGTCTGGCTGTTGCGCCACGGCGAGACGCGCTCGATTGCGGTTTGAGGACGGAGCGGCCGCAACAGAGGCGTTCGGGCATCTTCGCCTTCAGCCGCAGCGGGCCTCCCGACTTCGACAGTTAATCGCGAAACTCCGCCTTTTTTGGTTGCCCGTCCCAATGAAATCAACGACTTACAAGCG
>CAIXNB010000220.1 GCA_903920695.1 uncultured beta proteobacterium | reverse complement strand
GTGGTGTTGCCTCGACGCCAGTCATGGCGGTATCTGGGGGATTGGGGGTTGCACGCACAAGTGCAACGTTAGTGGAAAAAGTTGAATGTGTCCAGCGTTTTTTGACTGGGCTACGGGCTCACCGAATATTTACAACTCGGGTGCCCATATCCAAAATTACCCTCGTTGAGGAAGGCCGGGAAATTCCACATTCCCCAGTATTGCCCGGCCACATCCTGATTCGACTCCACAACGGTGCCGGACGTTACAAAGTGGTAATGGTGGTAGGTGTTTGGCATCAAGATACAGGAAATCGTCGTGCCAGTTTCAAAGTATTTTGCATAGGCAGAGTTATTCAATAACTGTTTGACGTTCAACTTTTGATTGAATTTTGTCGGGATATTTGCGTCCAGCGCCATCGGCTGAGTCATGTTCAATACGCAATCTGCGGGTGACACCAGGACGGCATCATCCGTTGGGCTGGCAACGGTTCGCACTCCCGGTTTCAAATTGCGTGTGAAGAACTCATTGAACGACTGATAGCCTTCTGGCGGAACAATATATTCTTCGTTCTTGATAGACGAATCCATTGTCCACAAGGGGATCGTGCTCTTCGACTGTTTGCTGTCCAGGAATTTCCCTCGTGCAGCGACAAATTCTTTGGTCCAGCCAAGACCGGGCTCTTGTCCCAAAATCTTTTGCGCATCTTCATTCTCGTAGTAAAACCCGGCAAAAATGGTGATGTAGTTAAATTCATCGATCTTCTGACCGGGCGGAAAAACAGGCCTGTCGGGATCCATGTGATTGACGGGCAACGCTGCCCTGCCGTAATTGCCGTCGCTGCGCTGAACGTCGGCAAAGGCACATAGCCCGTGGTCACGACAAGCTGGTTTAGAGCATCCACGTTCGCGCGCAACGCCCGGAACGGCCTGCGCAAATGGCGCCTGAGCGCAGAGTCGCGTGCACTTCACCCAGGGTCGCCTGACGATTGGCAGATAATTGCCGCTTCCCTTATTTCGCACTAACCAGTGGCAATCCCATGAGCACACCCGTTCGCGCCTCCGACACCCCTTTTGCCGTCAACGTAGAGGCCGGCAAAGATTACTATTGGTGTTCTTGTGGGCAGAGCAAGTCACAGCCGTTTTGCGACGGCTCCCACAAGAGCGGCAGCTTTGTGCCGACCAAGTACAGCGCCACCGAAAGCAAAGCCGTGTATTTTTGCGGCTGCAAGGCCAGCGCCAATGGCGCGCTATGCGACGGAAGCCACAAGAAGGCCGTCTGAGCCGTATCAGCAGACCCGCTGCTCGGGAGTCGGCAACGGGCGCTGACTTACCAGCCGTGAGCGGCCGCTTCCAGCAGATTCGGTTTCAGCGTCTTCCTTGAGAATCACCTACCAGGCTTCGACGATGGCCTCATGTTCCCCGCCGCAGAAGTGCACCATGACGTGGCTGATAGCATCAGACTCTTGAAGTCTTTCTCGAAGGAAATCGCATGACGATGCCTCCCTTGTCCCGACTGGCAACTGCAAGCTTGCTTACACTGTGCTGCCATGCCAATGCCCAGACCCGCGAACCCGTTGAGACGCTCTGCCGGACTGCGCAGGCCTGCCTGACCGAGAGCACCAAGCTGCTGGTGCGGCCCGCTGGTGGCGGCACCAGTGAACTGGCGCGCACCCAGGATCTTTTCTATTGGTTCGGACGCATCAACATGGCATCGACCGTGGCGAACGTCGAGCGCGGCATCATTCCATCCGAACTCGCCGGTCCGATCGCCCGTGGTGTTGCGCATTCGATCAACCAGGGTGCATTGCCCGGTGGCAAGCGACCCAAGGACGTACTGCAAACCGAAAAAATCATCACCGACTTCGCCGGGCCGGACGCGACCCTGATCCACACCGGGCGCAGCCGCCAAGACATGCACCCGACGCTGACGACGGGCCAGTTGCGGGTCGAACTGCTCGATTTCACAGACCGGCTGGCCGAACTGCGCGCGCAATTGCTGGAGATGGCCGGCCAGAATGTCGAGACCTTCGTTCCGGCCTACACCAACGGCGTGCAGGCCATGCCGACCAGTTTGGGACACTACCTGCTGGCGTTTGCCGACTCCTTTGCACGCGATGGCGAGCGCATCCGACAGGCCTGGGCGCGCGTTGACCGCAGTCCGCTCGGCAGCGCGGTGCTGGCCAACTCGAGCTGGCCGCTGGATCGCGCCCGTCTGGCCGAGTTGCTCGGCTTCGAGGCGCTCGCGGTCAACGGCTACGACGGGACCCAGATCAGCCCCAACGATGTTGGCCTTGAAGCGGCGCAGATCGCCGAGTCGACCGCGCTGCGCGTCGGCGCGCTCATGCAGGACATTCACGTCCAGTATCACCAGACCCGTCCGTGGCTGCTGCTGGTGCCGGGCAAAACCTACACCAGCAGCGCGATGCCGCAGAAAGCCAATCCCGGCGTGATACAGGACACACGGGCGCTGGCCAGCGATGTCGTCGCCTCGGCGCAGAACGTGGTGCTTCGGGCCCACAACGTGACGCCCGGCATGATCGACTACAAGTACAGCTGGACCGACGAACGCGCGCGCACCTTCGTGCTCGGCTCGCAAATGCTGCGCGATGCGACCGACGTGATGGCCTCGCTGCGCGTTGACCCGAAGCGCTCGCTTGAGGAACTTGAGTCCGAATGGACCACCTCGATGGAACTGGCCGAGACGCTGCAGCGCGAGAACCGAATCCCGTTCCGCGTCGGTCACCACTTCGCTTCAGAGGTGGTGTCGTATGCGCGCGAGCACGGATTGCGGCCGAAGGATTTTCCCTACGCGCAGGCCGTGCGCATCTACGCCGAAGCCGGGAAGATGTACAAGCAGGTCGATTCCAGATTGCCCTTGGACGAAGTGAGCTTCCAGCGCACGCTGTCGCCGCAGGAGATGGTGCGCACGCGTGTTGGCATCGGCGGGCCGCAACCGGCTGAAGTGCGGCGCATGCTTGGCGAGGCCCAAAAGGCACTTGCCGCCGACCGGCAATGGGTGAGCGAGCGACGCCTGCATCTGGCCGCAGCCGAAGCCAAGCTCAACGTGGCGTTTGGCGAACTGCTCAAACGCTAAAGCCCGTGCGCTGGCACAGACAGGTCCGACTGTGATGTAGAACAACAGCAGTGACTCCAGCGGCAAACAACTGTTTCTTGGAAGCTCCGTGTCAAAGCCATTGGTTTACCTCTTATTTTTGCTCGCGGTTGACTTGGTGGTCTGCGCCTGTCATCCATTCTGGCGCGGGGCTTGGGCCGGTGCGATGGCGGCGCGGCGTGCCAGTTCGAGCAGGTGTGCTCGCGCGGGCGCCAGACCTTCACCGACGATGCTGCTGAAGTGTTCGCCGAGATTCGTCATTGCGAACGAAGCCCGGCATTCTCAATCCAAGGTCTGCCGATAACGCTTCAGCGCAATAAAGCCCGCCACAAGTAAAAAGGCCAGCAGCGGCCAGAGCTCGGGCAGCACTTCGCTGGCGGTGCTGCCTTTGAGCAGGATGCCGCGCACGATGCGCAGAAAGTGCGTCAGCGGCAGCACTTCGCCGATCCACTGCGCCCACTGCGGCATGGCGCGAAACGGGAACATGAAACCCGACAGCAGCATCGACGGCAGGAAGAAAAAGAAGGTCATCTGCACCGCCTGCAACTGGTTGCGCGCGATGGTGGAAAAAGTGAAGCCAACGCCCAGGTTGGCGATGATGAAGACGCCGATCATGGCCATCAGCAGCGTAAAGCTGCCGACCATCGGCACCTCAAACAGGAAGAAAGCGGCCAGCATCACAACACCGAGCTGGATGTAACCGATCACCACATAGGGCAGGATCTTGCCGACCATCACCTCGCCCGGGCGCACCGGTGTGGCCAGCAGGTTTTCCATGGTGCCGCGTTCGCGCTCGCGCGTCATGCCCAGGCCCGTGAACATCACCATGGTCATAGTCAGAATGGTGCCGATCAGGCCGGGGACGATGTTGTAACGCGACAGCCCTTCCGGGTTGTAGCGCTTGTGCAAGCGCAGCTCATACGGCGCTGGCGTGGCTTGCAAGGCGCGCAGCGGCCCGGTCAAGTCGTTGCGCAGCGCCTGAGCGGCCACGATATTGAGCGCGGCGACGGCGTTGCCGGAGGCGGAAGGGTCGGTCGCATCGACCGCCAGCAGCAGCGCCGGACGCTCGCCGCGCACCAAGCGCTGCGAGAAATCGGGTGGTATCACCAGCAGAAACTGGACCTTGCCCGTTGCCAGCAAGGCTTCGCCCACGTCTTCACGCGTGCCGCTGTGGACGATGCGAAAGTAGCCGGTGTTTTGCAGGGCGGCCACCAGGCTGCGCGTCATCGGGCTGGGGTCGCTGCTGATCACCGCCGTTGGCAGGTCCTTGGGGTCGGTGTTGATCGCGTAGCCAAACAGCACCAGTTGCAAAATCGGAATGCCCACCGCCATGGCAAAGGTCAGGCGGTCGCGCATCATCTGCTGGAATTCCTTGATGAAAACCGCCAGCATGCGGTTCCACGAAAAGCGCCTCATGCGTCAACTCCGTGCGGCACACCGGTATCGGCGAAGTTGTCTTGTGCGCGTGCGATCAGGCTGATGAAGACGTCCTCCAGATTGGCCGGCGCCGGTGTGATGCGCAGCGCCGACTGCGTGCCCACACGGGCCAGTGCCTGCTCGACCAGCGCGGCGTCAAGCCCAGCCACGTGCACGGCGTTGCCAAAGGCCGCCACGCTCAGCACACCGGGCGCGGCCTTGAGCGGCGCCAGCAGCGCCTGTGCACCCTCGCCTTCGATGGCCCAGACCTTGAGCTGCGAGGCCTCGATGATTTGCGCCTCGGTGCCGCGCGCGAGGATCGTGCCGTAGGCGATGCAGACCAGCTCGTGGCAGCGCGCCGCCTCGTCCATGTAGTGTGTCGACACCAGCACCGTGATGCCCTGGCCGGCGAGTTCGTGAATCTGGTCCCAGAAGTCGCGCCGCGCTTTCGGATCAACACCGGCCGTCGGCTCATCAAGCAACAACAAACGCGGCTCGTGGATCAGGCAAGCGGCCAGCGCCAGACGCTGCTTCCAGCCGCCCGACAGCGTGCCAGCCAGCTGCTGCTGGCGCGCAGTGAGGCCAAGGCGTTCCAGCGCCAGATCGACGGCGGCACGGCGCTTTGGCAACTCAAACAAACGCGCCACAAAATCGAGGTTCTCGCGGATGGAGAGATCCTCGTAGAGCCCGAACTTCTGCGTCATGTAGCCGACCTGGCGCTTGATGGCGCGCGCCTCGCGGATGATGTCCAGGCCCAGGCACTGGCCGCTACCGGCATCGGGCCTGAGCAGGCCACACAGCATGCGGATGGTAGTGGTCTTGCCGCTGCCGTTAGGGCCGAGAAAACCACAGATGCGCCCGACGCCAACCTTGAGTTCGATGTGATCAACGACCGCCCTGCTGCCATAGTTCTTGGTCAGATCGGTGACGTCAATCGCCAGCTCGGTCATGGCTTGTTTCCGGCTGGCGCCAGTCGCACATCAAGCGGTTGACCCGGATGCAGGCCGGACGCGGCGGCGTCAGGCCGGGCTTCAACCAGATAGACCAGCTTGGCGCGTTGCGCATTCGAGTAGATCACCGGTGGCGTGAATTCCACTTGCGTCGCCACGCGCGAGATGTGGGCCGCAATCGGCGCCGCGCAGCCATCGCAGCTCAAGAGCACCGGCTGACCGGGCTTGACACTTGGCAGTTCGGCCTCGGGCACATAGAAGCGGGCTTTGATATGGCTCGGTGGCAACAGGGCCAGCACTGGCTGCCCGGCCGGCACAAACTCACCGGCGCGGAAAAACACATCAGAGACCAGCGCGTCGACCGGCGCGGTCTGCCGCTTTTGCGCCTCGCGCCACTGGCTCTGGCGCAGCACGTCGCCCGCTGCCGTGGCGCTGGCTTGCGTTGCCGTGCGCTCGTCCACACGCGCCGGCAGTTTTGCCACTTTCAGCGCGGCGTCGAGTTCTGCCACGCGCGCCTGCGCCTGCTTGACGGCGGTCGTGGCGTCATCGATACGTGACTTCGAGACAAAGCCCTGCGCCACCAGTTGCTGCTGGCGCGCCAGCTCGTTCTGCGCGAAAGCAGCACTGGCCTGCGCCTGCGTCAGTTGCGCCTGTGTGACGGCGATCTCGTCGCTGCGGCGACCCTTGTCGAGGTTGGCTGCCTGGGCGCGGGCGCTCGCCAGACGGGCCACCGCTTCGTCGCTGGCGGCGCGCTCGGCGTCAGCTTCGAGCGCAAACAACGGCGCATTCTTGGCCACGCTTTGCCCCTCGTGCACTGCCAGCGTATCGAGCCGGCCTGCCAGCGGCGCGGCGATGTAGATGTAGTCGCCTTCGGCATAGCCGGACCAGGACGCGGGCGGCGCCTCGGAGCAGGCCGCCGCCAGCAACAGCGGTAACAACCACAGGGCGCGCTGCGGCGCAGATCCCGTCTTTTCGGCAAGTACTGTTTTCATGTCAAGCTTCAGGTTCGGATGTGGTTGGCGCATTGACGTGCCCACGGGGGTCAAGGATACTCCGGGCTGCTCAGTTGAACCTTGACTTCGGACAGTGCGCCGCACTCGCCTCATGAACACACCCTCCAACGCCTGGCTGCATCGCGCCGTCGCCCTGATCGAAGCCGATTACCAGCGCAGCGCCGACACGCACCTGATTCCACTGTCATTACCCTCCTTCGCCAGCCACGGCATCGACCTTTATCTGAAAGACGAATCAACGCACCCCACCGGCAGCCTCAAGCACCGGTTGGCGCGCTCGCTGTTTTTGTATTCGCTGTGCAATGGCTGGCTGCGCGAAGGCTCAACCGTGGTCGAAGCCTCAAGCGGTTCCACTGCGGTCAGCGAAGCCTATTTCGCCCGCTTGCTCGGTCTGCCTTTTATTGCGGTAATGCCGCGCGCTACATCGGCCGAAAAGATCGCGCTGATCGAGTTCTATGGCGGGCGCTGCCACCTGTGTGAGAGCGCGACCCAGGTCTACGCGATCGCCCGCACGCTGGCGGCACAGACCGGTGGCCACTACCTGGACCAGTTCACCTACGCCGAACGCGCCACCGACTGGCGCGGCAACAACAACATTGCCGAGAGCATGTTCAGCCAGATGGCACGCGAGCGCCATCCGGTACCGCGCTGGATCGTGGTCGGTGCCGGCACCGGTGGCACCAGCGCCACCATCGGCCGCTATGTGCGCTACCAGCGCCATGCCACACAGGTCTGCGTGCCCGATCCGCAAGGGTCAGTGTTCGGCGCCTACCACCGCAGCGGTGATGCCAGCCTGACCGGGCCGGGTTCGCGCATCGAGGGCATCGGCCGGCCGCAGGTCGAGGCGAGTTTCATCCGCACGCTGGTGGACCGCATGATCGAGGTCAGCGACATCGATTCGGTGGCGGCAATGCGCGTGTTGGGCGAACTACTCGGGCGCCGGGTCGGGCCCTCGACTGGCACCAACTTCATCGGCATGTTGGCACTGGCCAGTGAGATGCGCGCACAGAATCAGCAGGGCTCGATCCTGTCGCTGCTGTGCGATGCCGGTGAACGCTACCTGCCAACCTACCACGACACGGCCTGGGTGCAGCAGCAGTTCGGCGATTGCGGCGCCGCCGAGCAGCGCATCAAGACACAACTCGCCTGAGGCCCCGATGGCAAGCCCTCTGCTGAGACGACATCTGCTGCTCGGCAGTCTGTGGCCCTTGCTCGGCCTGCCCGCTGCGGCGACGAGCACGCGCCAGGAACTGCAATTCCCGCGTGATCTGGGCGCGCACCCCGAATCCGGAATCGAGTGGTGGTACTTAACCGGCTGGCTGAGCACCGACAGCGCGGCGCAGCAGCCCGCTTTCGGTTTCCAGCTCACCTTCTTTCGCTCACGCGTGGCGACGACGCAGGCCATGAAATCGGCCTTTGCCGCCAAGCAATTGATCTTTGCGCACGCTGCCGTCACCGATCTCAAGGGCGCAGCCATGCTGCACGATCAACGCATCGCACGCCAAGGCCTTGGCATCGCGCAAGTCAGAACGGAGGATACCGGCGTGAACCTGCGCGACTGGTCGCTGCGGCGCTCTGCCACGCACTACACAGCAGCGGCTAGCGCCAATGGTTTTGACTTTGCGCTGAACCTGATCGAGACCCAGCCGCTGATACTGCAGGGCGAGCGCGGCCTCTCGCGCAAAGGCCCGCAGGCCGGGCAACAAAGCTACTACTACAGCCTGCCGCAATTGCGCGCCAGCGGCACGCTGCGCATCGGCAAGCAGCAGCACAGTGTGCAAGGCACGGCCTGGCTCGATCACGAATGGAGCGACACCCTGCTGCACCCACAGGCCGTGGGCTGGGACTGGATCGGCATGAACCTGTTCGACGGCAGCGCGCTGACCGCCTTTCGTCTGCGCGACAAGAACGGTGGCACGCTGTGGGCCGGTGGCTCGTTGCGCCGCAGCGGCGGCCCGGTGCGCGATTTCGCTGCGCACGAAGTCAGCTTCGAGCCGCAGCGATGCTGGACCAGCACCCGCACGCACACCGATTATCCCGTCGCGTGGCGGGTGCAGACACCCGGTGCCAGCTACACCGTCAAAGCCCTGCTCGACGACCAGGAACTCGACAGCCGCGCCTCAACCGGCGCCATCTACTGGGAAGGCCTGAGCGAACTGTTCGACAGCGCGGGCCAACTGATCGGGCGCGGCTACCTGGAGATGACCGGCTACGCCAGCCCGCTGCGCTTGTGAGCGTGTTCAATGCGCCGCGGCAGCCGCATCGGCACTGGCGGCGTCGGTGCGTTTGGGCCGTGACAGCCAGACCACCGGGATCAGCAGCAGGAAGATCATGGCCGAGGCGAAGAACACATCGTTGACGGCCAGCGTATAGGCCTGCTGATCGATCATGCGGTTGACCTGGCCTAATGCCTGCTCGGCGGTCATGCCGGCATTGCCCAAGCCACCGAGTACCTGCATCGCCGTCGCACTGCCCTGGTTGATCGCTTCGGCCAATTGCGCGTGGTGCATCGCGGCGCGGTCCTGCCAGATGGTCGTGGCAATCGAAGTGCCGAAGGAACCGGCGACGATGCGCACAAAGCTCGACAGGCCCGAAGCGGCGGGGATCTTGTCGGGACGGATGCCCGACAGCAGAATCACCGACAGCGGAATGAAGAAGCAGGACATGGCAATGCCCTGGATCACGGTGGGCAGCATGATGGTGGCGAAATCGGACTGGGTACTGAAATGCGAGCGCATGATCAGCACCAGGGAGAACACGCAAAAGGAAAAACTCACGAGGTAACGCGGGTCGATCCGGTTGATGTTTTTGCCGACAATCGGCGACAGAATGATCGCGAACAGACCAACCGGCGCGAGCATCATGCCGGCGTCGAACGAGGGGTAACCCATGAACTGCTGCAGCCACAGCGGCAGCAGTACGACGTTGCCAAAAAACAGCCCGTAGGCGATCGAAATCGACACCGTGCCGGACCAGAAGTTGCGCCGCAGGAACAGTCGCAGGTCCACCACCGGATGTTCCTCGGTCAGTTCCCAGGCCATGAAGAACAGGAATCCAACCAGCGCCACGACACCCAGACCGATAACAAGAGGCGAGTGAAACCAGTCAAGCTCCTTGCCCTTGTCAAGCAT
This sequence comes from uncultured beta proteobacterium, assembly GCA_903920695.1. GTDB lineage: Bacteria > Pseudomonadota > Gammaproteobacteria > Burkholderiales > Burkholderiaceae_C > Rhodoferax. The sequence continues at coordinate 6,029 of CAIXNB010000220.1, read as the reverse complement.
GATCTGCAGCGAGCCGACCCACAACACCAGCAAGCCCAGACCGACGCCGTCGATCGGCAGCTTGTGCGTCATGCTTTCGCGCTTGTGGTAGATGGTCCAGACCATGAAGGCCGACAGCATGCCGATCGGGATGTTGATATAAAAGATCCAGGACCAGTAAACGTTGTCGGTGATCCAGCCGCCCAGCAGCGGCCCGAGCACCGGCGCCACGAGTGTCGTGATGGCCCACAGGCCCATCGCCAGACCGGCCAGCGCCGGCGGGTAGCTCGACAGCAGCAGACCCTGCGATAGCGGAATCATCGGTCCGGCGACAAAACCCTGCAGCGCGCGAAACACGATCAGCATCGTCATGTTCGGCGCCAGACCGCACAGCCACGAAGCCAGCACGAACAGCAGGATGCTGGCGATGAACAATCGCACCTGACCGAAGCGCTGCGACAGCCAACCGGTCAACGGCAGGGCGATCGCATTGGCCACGCCGAAGCTGGTGATGACCCAGGTGCCCTGATTGACACTGACGCCGAGATCGCCGGCAATGGCCGGCAAGGAAACGTTGGCGATCGATGAATCGAGCACGTTCATGAAGGTCGCCGCCGACAGGGCGATCGTGCCCCACAGGCGCGCCGATCCCTGCAGCGGCGGGTAGTGCGCGAATTGAGTTTCGTGAGCCATGCGCGCCGTGCTTACTTGCGTGCGAGGTTGGCAGCGATGATCTTGCGCACCTCTTCGTCGGCGCCGTTGCCCAGCGCTTCATAGACCGTTGTCTGCACCAGCGCAGCCTCACGCGGCGCATCGGCCAGCGCCTTGCCGCCCTGCTGGCTGACGTCGACCGTGGCCTCCATCGAGAGCCCCACGCGCAAGGGGTTCTTGGCCAGCTCGGCGGCGTCCAGCGTCACACGCACCGGCACGCGCTGCACGACCTTGATCCAGTTGCCAGTGGCGTTCTGCGCCGGCAGCAGGGAGAAGGCCGAGCCCGTGCCCATGCCCAGGCCGGCGACCGTGCCTTTGTACTCGACTTTCTTGCCATACAGATCGGCGGTCAGGTTGACGCTCTGGCCGATGCGGATGTTGCGCAGCTGCACTTCCTTGAAATTGGCATCAACCCACATCTGCTTCATCGGGACAATCGACATCAGCGGTGTGCCGGCAGCCACGCGCTGACCCAGTTGCACGCTGCGCCGCGCCACGTAGCCCTCGACCGGCGCCGGCAGCGACATGCGCTGCGTCGCCAGCCACGCTTCGCGCACCTTGGCCGCCGCCGCGAGCACGCTCGGATGGCGCTCAACGCTGATGCCATCGGTCATGGCCTGGTTGCTGACCAGTTGTTCCTTGGCCACCGCCAGCGCCGCCTGCGCCGCCGCCAGCGTGCTCTTGCCGTTGGCAAGCTGGGTCTGCGCATGGTTCAGGTCTTCTTTCGACACCGCGCCGTTCTTGACCAGCGACTGGCGGCGATTCAGATCGTCCGTCGCGCGCGCGATTTCAACCTGCGCCTTGGCCACATCGGAATCGCGCAGCGTGATCTGCGCGCCGAGGCTGCCGTTGTTGGCGTAGATGGTTCGCACCTGGCGCACCACCTGGGCCAGATTGGCGCGCGCCTGGTCCAGCGCGATGGTGGTATCGGTCGGATCGAGCCGCACCACGGCCTGGCCCGCCTTCACGTAATCAGTGTCGTCGGCCAGGATCGCCAACACGGTGCCGCCGATCTGTGGCGTGATCTGGATGACATTGCCCTGGACATAGGCGTTGTCAGTCGTTTCATAGTGGCTGGCGACCAGCCACTCATAGGCGGTCCAGGCCAGGCCCACCACGACCACCAGGCCAGTGAGCGTGAGCAGGATCTTCTTGCGGGCCGGGTTGCCGGCAGCACGCGGGCTTGGGTTTTGAACTTCGGGTGTTGTCATGGTGATGGAACTCAAAGAGAAGATGTGACAGCTTGTTTTGCAGTGGCGGCCGGCAGATCAGCGCGGTAACCGCCGCCGAGCGCACGCATCAGGGCGACCTGGGTATCGAGGGCACGCGCGGCCAGATCAACGCCCAGGCGGCGCTGGTTCAGGACGGCGGTCTCGGCGCTGAGCACCTGCAGCAGGTTGCCCAGGCCCGCTTCATAGCGCTGCAGGGCAATGTCGTAGGCGCTCTCGGCCGAAGCCTGCGCCGCGCGCTGCGACTGGCTCTGGCGGCCGATGGCCTGACTCGATGTGATCTGGTCCGCTACCTCGCGCACGGCGTCAAGCACGGCGGCGTTGTAGCTTTCAATGGCCGCGTCGAGTTCGGCCACCTTGCCGCGCAGGTTGGCGCGCAGACGGCCACCATCAAACAAGGGCAGGCGCAGTGCCGGACCGACGCCCCACTGCTGGCTACCCGCATCGAGCAGGCGGTCCAGTCCGATGCTGGAAACGCCGGCGAACGCGACCAGGTGGATGTTGGGGTAAAACTGGGCGCGTGCCACACCGACGTCCTGCGTTGCCGCCTCGACGCGCCAGCGCGCTGCCGCGATGTCGGCGCGCCGACCGAGCAAATCGGACGGCACATTCGTGCTCAGTGCAACCGGCTTGATGGCGCTGCTTGCCGGGATGTCCAGCACCAAGCTGGCGCTGGTCTTGCCAAGCAGCGCCGCCAGTGCGTTACGACCGAGCGCAAGTTGTTCCTGCAGGGTTTCAATCTGCAGCCGCGCCTCGGGCAGACTGCCTTCGCTTTGACGCAGTTCCAGGCTCGTGTCAAGCCCGGCATCGACGCGCTGGCGCACCAGGTCGAGCGTCTGTGTGCGTTGCGCCAGTGTGCGCTGCGCCACGTGCACCTGCTCGTTGAGGTGGATCAGCTGAAAGTAGCTGCGCGCCACATTGCTCGCCAGCAGCGTGCGCGCTGCGTCGGCGTCGGCCTGCGCTGCACGCGCGACGCCGAGCGCCGCGTCCAGTGCCGCGCGGTTCTTGCCAAAGAAATCAAGTTCCCAACTGCCGCTGAACTGCGCCGTGCCGGTCTCGTAAATGCCCCCGGCAAGCGGCGGCGGATACAAACCGGTGGCCGTGAACAGTTGCCGCGTGGCGTCGACACCAACACCGATCTGCGGCCCACCTGCGGCGTCCGTGATATCGGCGCTGGCTTGCGCGCGCGCCAGGCGCGCCTGCGCCACCTTGAGGCTGGGGTTGCTGGCCAGCGCACTGTCAATGAGGCGATCAAGCTGCGCATCGCCAAACTCGCGCCACCATGGGTCCGGCAGCGTCACGGCTGCACCGGCGTCGGCACTCAGTCCGAGTGAAGGGGCGTCGCGCAGCGTGGCATGCGGCTGGCTGTCGGACATGCCGGCGCAAGCCGACAAGGCCAGCGCAGCGGCCAGCGGCAGCGCGGCGCGCTTGAAGAAGGCACGCACGGCGGCCGGTTGCGAATCAAGCCTCATACGGGCCTCCTGGAAGCGTTTGGGTTGGGGTTGGCGGCTTGCCCGATGCGTTGGCAAGCATGCGACGCAAAAAGCCCTTCAAGGTCTCAAATTCCCCGGCCGAGAAGCCGGCCAGGCAGGCATTCTGCACGCGGCTGAGCACCACCGGAATGCCGATGGCTGCGACACGCCCTTCCTCGGTCAGCTCGATGTTGACGACACGCCGATCCGCAACTGAGCGCACGCGCCGGCACAGCCCCTTGGCTTCGAGCCGGTCCAGCAGGCGCGTCATGGCGCCGGCGTCGAGCTGGCAGCCGCGCGCCAGTTCGGCCACGGTGCCACCCTGGCCCATGTGCAGCTTGAGCAACGGCAGCCATTGGGCGCTGGTCAGATCGCTGGGTTCAAGCTGGCGCTCAACCTCATGCGCCACGGCCGACAGCACGCGCCGCATCAGGTAGCCGACGCTGTCTTCGGGGCGATAACCTTCGGCGCGGTAGAACGCGACGGCGGTGTCGCACAGCGGGTCGGTCAACGGCGGCAATGAAGAGTTCTTGGCTTGGGGCATAAGGTCCGGAATATTATTTGCTTAGGCAAATAATGTCAAGGCTTTGTTTGGCGAGGCAACAACTTTTCACGGTTTTGGCTACACTTGCACCCATGCCTAGCCCAACGCCCCGCTCAGATCCCACCAAAGCCTCAGCGCGCTCGCTGTCCGGTTTGACGCCCTTCCTGCTGCCCTACCGCAGTCGCATCGCGCTGGCGCTGTTGTTTCTGGTGCTGGCGGCCGTGGCCACGCTGGCGTTTCCGGTGGCGCTGCGCAGCCTGATCGATGGTGGCCTGGTGCAGTCCGACAAAGGCGCGCAGGTGATGGCCTTGCGCGAGCATTTTGTCGCGCTCTTTGCAGTGGCTACGGCACTCGGGCTTTTCTCGGCGGGGCGCTTTTACATGGTGAGTTGGCTCGGTGAGCGCGTCACAGCCGATGTGCGCAACGCCGTCTACGCCCACGTGCTGGAACAGAGCCCCGAATTTTTTGAAACGACGCAGACCGGCGAAGTGCTGTCGCGCCTGTCCGCCGATACGACGCTGGTGCAGACGGTGGTGGGTTCATCCTTGTCCATGGGTCTGCGCAATAGCGTGATGGGCATCGGCGCCTTGGCCATGCTGATCTGGACCAACCCTTATGTGATGTTCCAGGTACTCGGCATCTTGGTGCTGGTGGTAGTGCCCGCGCTCTGGTTTGGCCGGCGCGTGCGCAAGCTCTCGCGCGCCAGCCAGGACCGCATCGCCGACTCCAGTGCCATCGCCGCCGAGGTGCTCAACGCCATCCCGGTGGTGCAGAGCTACACCGCCGAAGCGCGCGAGGCGCAGCGCTTCACCGACTCGACCGAGAACGCGTTCGACACCGCCGTGCGCCGCACCAAGGCGCGCTCGGTGCTGGTAGCTTTTGTCATCATCGCGACCTCGGCCGCGCTGCTCTGGGGCTTGTACCAGGGCACGCAGGCGGTGATGGCCGGACGCATCAGCGCGGGTGACCTCGGGCAGACGGTGATGTACGTAATCATCCTGGCCAGTGCCTTCGCAATTCTGGGCGAGGTCTATGGCGACCTGCTGCGCGCCGCCGGCGCGACCGAGCGCTTGATGGAGTTGCTGGGCAGTCGCTCGCCGATCACCTCGCCGCTGCACCCGGTGGCTACACCTTTGCCCATCGCTGGCAGTGCGATCCGCTTTGATGACATCGTCTTTCATTACCCATCGCGTCCGAAGCAGGCGGCGCTGAAGCATTTTTCACTCAACGTGCAGCCGGGCCAAACCGTCGCGCTGGTGGGGCCCAGTGGCGCGGGAAAAAGCACGGTGTTCCAGTTACTGCTGCGCTTCTACGACCCGGCCTCCGGCGGTATCGTGCTCGACGGCGTGGCTACGCGCGACATGGCTTTGCACGATCTGCGCCAGCGCATCGGCATCGTGCCGCAAGACGCGGTGATCTTCTCCAGCAGCGCGCTGGAGAACATCCGCTATGGCAAACCCGACGCCAGCGTCGAGGATGTCAAGGCCGCCGCGCAGGCGGCCTTTGCCGACGAGTTCATCCGCGCGTTGCCCGAGGGCTACGACACCTTCCTCGGCGAGCGCGGCGTGCGCCTGTCCGGTGGCCAGCGCCAGCGCATTGCGATTGCGCGCGCCATGCTGAAAAACCCGCCCTTATTGCTGCTTGATGAGGCCACCAGCGCGCTCGACGCTGAGAGCGAACGCATGGTGCAGGCCGCCCTCGAATCCGCCATGCAGGGCCGCACCACGCTGGTCATCGCGCACCGCCTGGCCACCGTGCAAAAAGCCGACCTGATCGTTGTGCTCGACCACGGCCAATTGGTGGAACAGGGCACGCACGCTGAACTGGTGGAACGCGGCGGCGTCTACGCGGGGCTGGCGGCGCTGCAGTTCAAGGTCTGATTCTATTTCCATTTCAATAAAACATCAATAATCCAAGACCATCGGGCAATAGATTGAATCACAGCGGGGGTGTTTTCCATCGCCAAAGGCCCATTCCTCGGCGCTCAAGATTCCTGACCCACTTGTGCTCACCGAAAGCTGACCCACCGAGTGCGCGCCTGTTTGTGATCGGTCGCGCACGAAGGACTTCAAGCTGAGGTTTGGCGGCTGCATC
>CAIXNB010000219.1 GCA_903920695.1 uncultured beta proteobacterium | reverse complement strand
GGCAGACCAGGGCATAACTGGAGTCAGTCGGCACGGCCAGGATCTCGCCTTTTTCCAGCAGCGCAACGGCCTGCTTGAGCAGGCGGATCTGCGGATTTTCCGGGTGAACTTCAAAAAATTGGGCCATGGCGCTATTGTCGGCGAATGTCGGTCAGTTTTTGGCGTTTGGCGCGGCGCTGGCGCCGAGTTGCCGGTTCACCTCGTGCGTCGAGAGCACGGCGTTGCCAATGCCACTGACGGCGATCACGGCAATGCCAAGCCACGCCAGGACATCGGGCACATGGTCGAAGACCAGCCAGCCGAGCAGCGTGGCAAAGGCGATCTGCGCATAGAGATAAGGCGTCAGCACCGGCGCCGAAGCGCGCTGGTAGGCCTGGATCAGTAGCAGGTGGCCGAAGGTGCCGAGGAAACCGATCACCAGAAACCAGGGCCAGTACGTCAGCAGCGCCGCGCTGCTCCAGTAGAAGACCACGACCGGGCACATCAGCAGCGCGCCGACCAGCCCGGTATAGAACTGCGTGGTGTAAGGGTTTTCTTGACCGCTCAGGTGGCTGGTCAGCACCTGAAACCAGCCATAGGCCGTCACCATCACGACCGGAAACAGCAGCGCCCAGGTGAACACCTGCCCGCCCGGGCGCACCACCATCAGCACGCCGACCAGCCCGGTGACCATCAGCAGCCAGCGTCGCGTCGAGACCTGATTCTTCAGGATCCAGGCCGCCATGGCGGTGGCGACCAGTGGCGCGAGCATCACCATCGCCGTGAATTCGCCGACTGGCAGGTATTGCAGTCCCACAAACGAGCAGGCGCTGGTGATCAGCAGCAGCACCCCGCGCAGCATTTGAAAGCGCGGGTTGGGCGTGCGCAGCAAAGCGCCTCTTTGCGTCGGAAAGCGCATGACAAAGGTCACCACCGCCTGGAACATGTATCGACCCCAGAGCAGCATCATGACCGGCGCCAGCTTCGCGCCCTGTTTGGTTGCAGTGTCAAGCACGGCAAAGCACAGCGTTGCCACCACGATCAGCAAAATTCCGACCCCTTGCCGGCTGCGCCAGAAAAGCATTGCGAATCAGTGACCGATGGCGGCATCGGCCACCGGGTCGTGGCGGGTGGGGTGCAAAATCCGCTGCGCCAGCAGGTCCCACACCGGCGTCAACTGGCCTGGCAGCGGTGGCAAGCTGCCGAGTTCGGTGTGGCTCTCGTCCGGGCTGTGAAAGTCACTGCCACGCGAGGCCGCCAGACCGAATTCGCGCGCTGTGTCGGCGTAGCTCAGGTATTCGGCTGCGCTATGGCTGCCGGTGACCACTTCCACGCCTTGTCCGCCATGGTTTTTGAATTCGGTAAACAGCGCGTACTCTTCATTGGCGCTGAACTTGTAGCGCGCCGGGTGCGCGATCACGGCCACGCCGCCGGCCCCGGTGATCCAGCCCACGGCGTCTTTCAGGCTGGCCCAGCGGTGCTCCACAAAACCGGGTTTGCCTTCGGTCAGGTACTTGCGGAACACCTCGTTGGTCTCGCGGCAGACGCCAGTCTCCACCATGAAACGGGCGAAATGGGTGCGCGAGATCAGGGCCGGGTTGCCCGCATATTTGAGCGCGCCATCGTAGGCGCCGTGGATGCCGACCTTGGTCAGACTCTCCGACATTTCGATGGCGCGCTGGCCGCGCCCGCCCCGGGTCTGCACCAGGCCGCGCTGCAAGGCCTCGTTCGCTGGGTCAAAACCCAGACCGACGATGTGCACCGTCTGGTGAATGAAGGTGACCGAAATTTCGACCCCAGTCAGGTAGGGCAAGCCGATGGCCGCAGCGGCGGCGGCCGCACGCTGCTGGCCGCTGATTTCATCGTGATCGGTTAGCGCCCACAACTCAACGCCATTGGCCTTGGCGCGCGCCGCCAGCGCCTCGGGCGTGAGCGTGCCGTCGGAGATGGTGGAATGGCAGTGGAGGTCGGCGTTGAGGGTGGAGGACACAAAGCCATTCTAAGCCGCTGCATCGATTGGCTAGATTTCGGCGGCCTCCACCAAAAAACGTACGCGGCGCACGCCGTTCCAGGCGTCGGCGTCGAGTCGGAAGGCGAGCTTGACGCGCGTGGGCAGCGGATCGGTGTGGCCGAACCAGATGCCGTCCACCGGCTGACCCTGGTGCTTGAGCTTGAGCGCAAGGTGCTTGCCGCCGACCAGGCGCTGCGACAGCACTTCGAGTTCTTCACTAAAGGTTGGCGCGGCAAAGCCCTGGCCCCAGACTTCCTTGTGCAAGGTGTCGACCAGATCGACGCGGCGGTACTCGGGTTTGAGCGGCCCGTCGGTGGCCAGGCGCCTGGTGAGGGTATCTGCGTCCAGCCATTCGCTGGCGACCGCGTTCAGGCCTTGCTCGAAGACGGCGAAGTTGTCGGCGGCGATGGTGCAACCGGCCGCCATCGCATGGCCGCCAAAACGCAGCAGCACGCCGGGGTGGCGTTTGGCCACGAGGTCGAGCGCGTCACGCAGGTGAAATCCTGCTATCGAACGTCCCGAGCCCTTGAGCTCGTGTTCGTGGCCCGGCGCCGCACTGGCGGCGAAGATAAAGGTCGGGCGGTGCAGTTTGTCCTTGATGCGCGAGGCGACGATGCCAACCACGCCTTCATGAAAGCCGGCGTCAAAGACGCAGATGGCCGGTGGCGGCGTTTGCTCGGCAGCAAACAGAGACTCGGCGATGACAAAGGCCTGCTCGCGCATCGTGCCCTCGATCTCGCGCCGGTCGCGGTTGATGCCGTCCAGGGTTTTCGCCAGTTCGTCGGCGCGCGCCGCGTCGTCGGTCAGCAGGCATTCGATGCCCAGCGTCATGTCCGACAGGCGCCCGGCGGCATTGATGCGCGGGCCCAGGGCAAAGCCGAAATCGAATGTCGTCGCCGCTGCCGCCTCGCGTCCGGCCGCCTTGAACAGCGCCGCCAGGCCGGCCGGCATGGCCAGCGCGCGCACGCGCTTCAAGCCCTGCGCCACAAGACGGCGGTTGTTGGCGTCGAGCTTGACCACATCGGCGACAGTGCCGAGCGCAACCAGTGGCAGCAACATGTCCAGTTTGGGCTGCGCTGTGGCCTGGAAATGGCCACGTTGCCGCAGTTCCGCGCGCAACGCGAGCAGCACGTAGAACATGACGCCAACGCCAGCGATTGACTTGCTCTCGAACGGGCACAGTGGCTGGTTTGGATTGACGATGACATCGGCCTGCGGCAGCAGCGTCTGGCCATCGACGCTGGCCGGCAGGTGGTGATCGGTCACCAGTACCTGCAGGCCCAGCGCGCGCGCTGTCGCCACGCCCTCGAAGCTGGCGATGCCGTTGTCGACCGTGATCAGCACGTCAGCGCCGCTGTCCTTGACACGCTGCGAGATGGGTGGTGTCAGGCCGTAGCCGTCGACGACGCGATCAGGCACGATGTAGCCGACATGCCTGGCGCCGAGCAGGCGCAGGCCACGCATGCCGACAGCGCAGGCGGTGGCGCCGTCGCAGTCGTAGTCGGCAACGATGCACAGCTTCTTTTTGGCCTCAATCGCGTCGGCCAGCAGGCGCGCCGCAGCCGCCGCGCCAAGCAGCGTGTCGGGCGGCAGCAGACGCGCCAGGCCCTCGTCGAGTTCAAGCGGGCTTTGCACACCGCGCGCTGCGAACAACTGGGCCAGCAGCGGATGCACGCCGCCCTGTTCTAGCGCCCAGGCGCTGCGCGGTGGAATGTCGCGTGCTGTCAGTTTCATAGCGGCTCCAGAAACGTGGCCGCTCGCTGCGCATCGAAGCGCTTGCGCCAGCGTTGGAAGAAGCCTTGCGCCGTGCCGCGAAAACTCTGTGCGTTGCGTTCACCGCAAAGCGTCAGTTGCACCGGCTCGCCGCGCCCCAGCGCCGTCCGCAGCGCCGCGCATTCGGTGCTGTCGAGCGCGGTCCAGGCCTGCGCCCAGGCCGCCCAGTCTTCATTCAGGGCGGCGTCGCGCAGTGTTGTGATCACGAGCGGCGTCTCGGCTTGGCTTGCCGGTATTTCGCGCAGCGTGCCGCTGCCGCTGAGCCAGAAGGAATTGACCGTTGGCAGGCTGAGCGCCGCGCGCTCGTCGTTGAGTGGGTGGTGATACAGCAGCATCTGCATCTCCCCCTGCAAGCGTTGCACGGTGGTGCCTTTGGCGCCCTGCGGCAACCAGCTTTGCACGTCGCGCCCGACCACGCGCTCCAGTGCGGCGCTCGCCAGTCCGTCAAACAGTTCACTGCGCGCCAACCAGCAATGCGGCTGCCAGTAGTGCAGATCGATGCCGTCCTCCGTGAAGTAGGGCTGCATCGCGGCCAGCAGGCTGCGCGAATCCGGTTCAGAAAAGTCTGCCAACCTCAGGCCACCCATGGCCGCGTGCTTGGCGCCAACGCGCCAGTGGCAGGGCGTGATGAATGCCCAGGCGCCGCCGGGCAAGCCCATCTGCAGGGCCTGTAGCGCAGCCCACGGGATCAGGCCGTCGGTGAGCGGCAGGCCCAGCGCGCGCGCCAGGGCGCGCTCGTGCGGGGGTGACAGGCTGTAGGCATCGCCGGTGTCAGGCGCCAAGGCGGTCAGGCGCGAGAGCAGCTTTTCAAGCTGCGGCAGCTTGAGCGCGGGCAGAGCCGCGGCGCAGCCTTCGGAACTGCAAAACGCGTACGGAATCAGGAGGTGCATGGGGTGATTCTCGCAGCATGCCTTCGAGTGATCGCTTGGCCGGACGGTCTTGGGTGACAATGCGTAACAATGCCGTCGGGGTGCGATGTTGCGTACTGAAATCCATCACCAGCTTGTCAGTGACATCTGGCGGAACTGCAATCCGCTGCGTGATCGATCTAGCCACAACGATTAGACCGGCGATATTTGAATCAAAAAAACGGAGCTTCGTTCATGCGTCTTCTGCACTATCTTGAAATCGAAAACTTCAAGCGCTTTGGTGAGAAACAGCGCATTGAGCTGGATCATCCGTCCGTTTTGATAGGCCCAAACAACTGCGGCAAGACCAGCGCAATTCAGGCACTGGCGCTGTGGGCACAGGCGGTGAAAACCTGGTACGACGCCCGCAAGGATTCTTCGGCCAAGGAGCGTACCGCAACCTCTATCAACCGTTTGAATATCGTCGCGGTTCCGGTGCAACGCACGCGTTCTTTTTGGCATAACACGAATGTGAAAACCGGTAATCAGGACATTTGGCTGGTTATCACTTTGGGAGTTGAGTACAGGGGTCAGGTAATCGCCTTGCCAATGCGCTTTCGTTATCCGGGAAGCGAACTCGTGTATTGCACACCAGAACCGTCCATCGTTGGCAATCTCGAGTTGATGCAGCACGCGGCGAAACTCAAAGTGGAGTTGCTTTATCCAATGTCGGGTTTGGAAACGGAAGAGCCCCTATTGCAACCGGGCCGCATTGACGTGTTGCTGGGCCAAGGACAAACCGCGCAAGTGCTGCGCAATCTGTGTCTGATGGTTGTGAGGAATTCTGTGGATGACTGGCGGCGCATTGCCGGACTGATGAAGCGTCTTTTTTCTATTGAACTATCGGATCCCATGGAAACGACCCGTGGCAGCATTGAGTTGCAATACATTCAACCCGGCGTCAAGGAAAAACTGGATGTATCGTCTTCCGGTCGCGGCTTCCAGCAAATGCTGCTGATATTTGCCTACCTCTACTCCCACAAAGGCAGTGTGTTGCTGGTTGATGAGCCTGATGCGCATCTGGAAATCTTGCGGCAAAAGCAGGTCTATGTGCTGCTTCGTGACATTGCCTCTGAAAACGGCTCACAGGTGGTGATGGTCACGCACTCTGAAGTGATTTTGGCCGAAGCCTTGGATAACAATCTGACATTGCTGCTGGACGGGAAGACCGATGATCTTGCCCGCAAGCCGGAAATTGGAAATAGCCTTAAGCACTTCGGCGCAGAACATTACATCAAGGCCCGTGAGCGGGGTTATGTACTCTATGTTGAGGGCAGCACCGATGTGGACATGTTGCACGCGCTAGCCGGTCGCTTGAATCACCCGGTGGCTGCCGTGTGGGATGAACGCATCAATTCATATTACGTGCAGAACAATTATCCGGATAAGTCGTTGGAGAGTGAGTTGGAGCGGGTGGAGGGCGGCTTTGGTGCAACGCCGCGCGATCATTTCAAGGGCCTGCGCGATCTATTGCCTGAGCTCAAAGGCCTGGCTATTTTGGACAACGACGGGCGGGGACGGCAGGACGGCTTAGTGGGTTCACTAAGTCTGTCATATTGGCGAAGATACGAGGCTGAAAATTATTTTGTAACGCCCGAAGTATTGCGACGGTATGCATCAGCCCATCATGCCGATATGGAGTTGTTTGGTGGCTATCAGGCCGAAATCGACGAGGTCCTCGATGCACTTGTTTTGGAACAGGTCTTTGATGCGATTGCAGCGGATTTTCAGGCCTGGAAACAGTCGTCATCGGAAGTCGCACGGATTCTTTGGGAGGCCAAGACGGAGCGATTAAAGCTGAGCTCATTTGCTGAGGAGTTCTTTCGGCGACTGTCCGCAAGACTTGGTGGCCCGATGCTGCTGAAGAAAGGGGAGTTGCATCGACTGGTCGCTATTGTTGATGTCAAGACGATCCCGGCTGAGGTGGCAGAAAAGTTAAATCAACTGCTTGAGTTATTCAAGTCCGCTAACTCGCCGGAGGAAGTGGAGCATATTGAAGACGCCAAAACAAACTGATGGTGCAAACCCCGCTACATGGACAACGCCGAGTTTCAACGGACGGTCTTTCCCCTCTTGACCCGAGAGATTTTTGAACTCATACGCCGGAATAATCCGTCACACTAAGGCCCATGCAAATTCCCTACGAACTCATTTTGGGCTGGCGCTATACGCGGGCTGGTCGTGCCACGCGGCGCAACGGCTTCATCTCGTTCATTTCGGGCGTTTCGATGCTCGGCATTGCGCTCGGCGTGGCCGCGCTCATCATTGTGCTCAGTGTCATGAACGGCTTCCAGAAGGAAGTGCGCGATCGCATGCTGGGGGTGGTCTCGCACATTGAAATCTTCGCGGCCAACGGCGCGGCCCTGCCCGATCTGGCGCGCACGCTGCGTGAGGTGCGCGCCCATCCGCAGGTGCTGGCCGCCGCGCCTTTTATCGCCACGCAGGCGCTGCTGGCGCGCGGTGAGGACATGAAGGGCGTGATCGTGCGCGGCATTGACCCGGCCCTCGAACCATCCGTCACCGACCTTGCCGGTGGTCTGCGCAACTCGGCCCTGACGCGCCTTCTTCCCGGTGAATTCGGCATCGTGCTCGGGGGCGAACTGGCGCGCTCGCTCGGTGTGCGCGAGGGCGAAAAAGTCACATTGGTCGCGCCCAGCGGCCAGGTCACGCCGGCCGGTGTCGTGCCGCGACTGAAGCAGATGACGGTGGTCGGCACCTTTGACTCTGGTCACTACGAGTACGACGCCTCCCTGGCCTTGGTGCACGTGGATGACGCAGCGCGCATTTTCCGGCTGGAAGGCCCGAGCGGCGTGCGCGTCAAACTGCGTGATCTGCACCAGGCACGTGAGGTTGGTGCCGAACTTGAGCGCAGCCTGAGCGGCGATGTCGTGGTGCGCGACTGGACGCGCCAGAACCGCACCTGGTTTGCCGCCGTGCAGGTTGAAAAGCGCATGATGTTCATCATCCTCACCTTGATCGTGGCGGTGGCTGCTTTCAATCTGGTTTCGACGCTGGTGATGACGGTCACCGACAAGCGCGCCGACATCGCCATCCTGCGCACGCTCGGTGCGAGTCCGCGTTCGATCATGGGTATTTTTGTCGTGCAGGGTGCGATGGTTGGCGTCATAGGTACCCTCGCGGGTCTGCTGCTGGGACTGGGTGTGGCCTACAACATCGACGTCATCGTGCCGGCGCTGGAGCAACTGTTCCACGCCAGCTTCCTGCCCAAAGACATTTACCTGATCAGCCGCATGCCGAGCGAGCCGCAACAGGCCGACATCCTGCCGGTGGCTGTGATCTCGCTCGTGCTGGCCTTCCTCGCGACGCTGTACCCGAGCTGGCGCGCCTCGCAAGTCAACCCGGCGGAGGCACTGCGTTATGAGTGAAATAATTTCTACGCCCGTGGCTGCACCGGTTGCCTTGCCCGCTGGCGACATCGTCTTGAGCGCGCGTGGATTGACCAAGCGCTTTACCGAAGGCCGGCTCGATGTGACGGTGTTGCAAGGTGTTGACCTTGACGTGCATGCCGGCCAGACGCTGGCCATCGTCGGCGCCTCCGGTTCCGGCAAGAGCACCCTGCTGCACCTGATGGGCGGGCTCGACGCACCGACCAGCGGCTCGGTCTGGTTGCAGGGGCAGGACCTGGCGCAGAAAAGCGCGGCCGAGCAGGGCCGCTTGCGCAACCATTACCTCGGTTTTGTTTACCAGTTTCACCACCTGCTGCCCGAGTTCAGCGCGCTGGATAACGTCGCCATGCCGCTGTGGATCCGGCGCCAGACGCCAGCGCAGGCGGGGCTGGTCGCTGCTGACATGCTGGGGCGCGTCGGGCTGCAGGAGCGTTTGCTGCACCGCCCGGCTGAACTCTCGGGCGGCGAGCGTCAGCGTGTTGCCATTGCGCGCGCCCTGGTCACACGCCCGGCCTGTGTGCTGGCCGATGAGCCCACTGGCAACCTGGACCGCAGCACCGCCAACGGCGTCTTCGAGTTGATGCTGGAACTGGCTCGCACCCAGGGCACGGCCTTCATCGTCGTGACCCACGACGAGACCCTGGCCGCGCGCTGCGACCGGCAACTGCATCTGGTGCAGGGGCGTTTGTCGGAGTAGGGCGCAGGGTCTTCTCATCAGCGCGAGTCCCCGATCGTCGCGTCATTGCGAGCGAAGCGCGGCAATCGCGATGACGAAAGATCACTCTGACGTGGCGGACTGCCAACAAGGCAATCTACACTCAAGCAATAACCCATTGCCATTCACACGAGGTTTCGCTTTGCCACTGCCACCACCTCAAGCCCGCACTCATTTTCATACCCGAGACGTCGTTTACCGTGGTTTTCAGAGAGAAGACCGCTTGTGGGACATTGAGGCTGAGATGTGCGACACGAAGACACATCCGATGGAGATCCCGGGGGAAGGGATCTGGCAGCCCGGAGAACCCATTCACAAGCTGTCGATACGGGTAACGATAGACATCGGATTTGTGGTGCGCGAGATTGCAGTCGCGATGGATGACGTGCCGCACCCGGAGTGCCCGATGGCGCAAGCGCCCATGCAGAAAATGCTTGGGTGCACCATGGGGCCGGGCTGGCGTCAGGCCATCCAGAGAAACCTCGGTGGTGCGCGGGGCTGCACGCATCTGCGCGAACTTCTTTTCAACATGGCCACGATCGCCTTCCAGACGCTGCCAGAAGATCTCCTTCCTGACGCTAGCGACGGCTCGCCGCCGCACTTCGTGGGCCAATGCCTGGCCTGGGATGTCAATGGCGCCGTGGTCCAACGTCACTACCCGGCTTTTGTCGGCTGGCAACCCAAGGCCCGGGAGAATTGAGATGGCATCGAGTACGTGGTGGGACGAGCTGCCATTCCAGTGAACCCATGATGGTTGTACGTACAGTGTGAAGCGCAGGGGGATAAGCATGATTACCGAGGAAGAGTTCTTGAGCCGCAGAGAGCGTTTGCAGACGCTGCTGACGCAGCATGATGCCAGCCACTTTGTGGCCACCAGCAGCGACAGCATCTTTTACCTGTGTGGTGCCAGCTTCGAGGCTCTGGAGCGACCCTTCTTTCTGATTGTTCCGCGCCAGGGCGTGCCGCGCCTGGTGGTTCCGTTTCTTGAAAGAGACCACCTCAAAAAAGCCAAAGCGCTGGACCACGACAAGATCTTCACGTACTGGGACTATCCCGCGCCTGCGCAGCGCAGCTGGCAATATGTGCTAGAGCAGCAAGGTCAACTCGCACCAGGCTTCATGTTCGACAGTGCCTGCCCGATTGAGATTGCCCAAACCCTGCTGAGTCTGGGGGGCCGGCACGCGCCGCTGATCGAGCAATTGCGTTTGATCAAGAGCCCGGCCGAAATTGAAATGATCCGGCGTGCAGCACGCTATGCCGACCAAGGCGTGCATGAGTTGTTTCACCATTCTTACTATGGATCAACTGTCGCTGAAGGCTTTGCCCGCACCAGCCACATCACGCAAAAAATCATTCGCGAGAACCCCGATTGGGACCCCCTCACCACCAAAGCCTTGATGGTCAGCTTTCCAGCACCTTGGAGCGCCATGCCGCACTCTGTGCCGGCCGCACAGGCCTTGTTGCAAGAGGGGCCGCACGTCGCCCTGGTCCTCACCCGCGTCAATGCCTATGCGGCGGAGTGCGAGCGCACCTATTTCACGGCAGCGCCCAGTGCAAGCGAACGCGAGATGTTTGCCCTGATGCTGGCGGCGCGCAACGTCGGCTTGTCGGCGTTGCGCCCGGGTGTGCCCTGCGCCGAAGTGGACGCCCGTGTCAACGCCTTCCTGGCCGACAAAGGCTTCAACGCGCCCGAACAACGCTTGCACCGTGTCGGTCATGGTGTTGGCTTGGGCAACCATGAAGGCCCATGGCTGTCCGAAGGCTCCGAAGACGTATTGGCCGCCAACATGGTGGTGTCGATCGAGCCCGGAATCTACCTGGATGGACATGGCGGATACCGCCACTCTGACACGATTCTGATCACGGACCGTGGTTACGAATTGCTGACCCATGCACCGGGCGTTGACGCGCCACTGGTCTTGAACGAGAAGACCTTGCGAAAACGAATCTTCCGGTTCATGGTGTCAAGGGCACTTGGGCTCAAGCTGTGATGTCGTTGACACGCGGAAACACACACAGATCGCCCGATTGCGCCATGAAATTCAGATCAGCCGCCGCGCATGGCGACCCGCCTCGTGTCTGTTCTTGACGGTGGCAGCGGTGTCGATCAGTTTTCACGTTCTACAGCCGCAAGAGACACAAACCAGTATTGCGCGTCTTCTGTCAGGTGGTGCCAAGGCTGTCGGTCACAACGACTGTCGCTCCGCACGGGTTCTAGCAAGTGGTATCCTGCCAATTGTCAATTCATAGTGGTGCACACATGTCAAATACTAGGGCAACATGAAGGTTCCAAAGATTCGCTCACCTCTGCAAAACAGGATAACGGCAAAGTTCAACGTTGCCCGGTGGAGAATTGTTGGCAAATCAAAGCATGTGAGCAAGCGGTTCATCGATATCGCTGTGGTACTTCCCGCGCTCCTTTGCCTGTCGCCGCTGTTCATCGTTGTTGCGGCATTTATCAAGCTTTATGATCGCGGTCCGGTCCTGTTCTGGCAACCGCGGGTCGGCAAGGATGGTGTGATCTTTGCGTTTCCCAAGTTCCGTTCGATGGTTGTTAATTCAGAGGCCATTAGAGCCAAGTTGCTGGCAGAAAATCAGCATGGTCACAGTGGCGTCACTTTCAAGATGAAGCGCGATCCACGCATTACGCCCGTTGGGCGATTTATCAGGCGCTTCAGCATTGACGAATTGCCACAACTTTGGTGTGTGCTGACAGGCGACATGAGTTTGGTGGGGCCACGCCCGCCCATCATCAGCGAAGTTGAAAAATACACAATGAAGGATCGCTCCAGATTGTCCGTCACGCCAGGACTGACCAGCATTTGGGCGGTGTCGGGCCGTTCGGAAATTCCGTTCCCACAGCAGGTTGACATGGACATTGAGTACATACAGCAGCAAAGTGCTTTCAACGATATCAAACTCCTGCTGAAGACGGTGCCGGCCGTATTGAAAGGCAAAGGTGCGTATTGAGTGGTTTCTCAGGAACACTGGATCGGCGTCAGCTGAAACAAACCTGTTGCATCGCTTGCTGATCTGCCTTCCCTATACCGCCCTATGGCCTTGCTTATCAAACAGAATGCCCGCCGCGATTTCAGTGGCCTTGCCGGTGTATTCGGCGCAACGCAGACCCAGTTTGCTTTCGCGAAACGTGGCCTGTCCTTCGGCTGTGGCCAGATCGCAGCCCAGCAGGACATGGCAATCGCGCGCGCCGAAGGCCTGCTCAAATTCTGCAATCAGGCGCTGCGTCGCGTTGTAGACGGGCTGAACCGACTCGTCGGGCTTGGAACGCCCCAGCGCCAGGCTGATGCCCATCATGGCGCCGGTCAGCGCGCCGCAGGTGCCGCAACTGCGCGCCATGCCGCTGCAGAAGGCCGTGGTCACGCGTGGCAGCAGATCGCTCTCGACACCCTGGGCCTTGGCCAGTGCCAGCACAACGCTCTCGGCACAGTAAAGACCTGACGCGAATGCATCCTCGGCGGATTGGCGTATCGCAGCAACAGATTCGTTGGTCACGGTGTCCTCCCAAAATTCAAGCGGCTGATTTTGCCACCTTGGCCTTGTCCCCGCGCAACAGGGTCAGCGCCAGCAGGGCTGACGCCACCATCAGGAACAGACTCACGGCATTGAGTACCGGCGTGGCGCCCTCGCGCATGCGGCCGTACATCATCACGGTCAGCGGCGCGTCGGAACCCACCAGCATCAGCGTGGTGTTGAAATTCTCGAACGACATCAGGAACGAGATCGCCGCCGCGCCGATCAGCGCCGGCTGCAGATAGGGCAGGGTGATGGTGTTGAAGACAGCGGCGCGCGAGGCGCCCAGGTTGTAGGCGGCGTCTTCGAGCGTGCGGTCGAAGCGCTTCAGGCGTGCCGTGATGGTGAGCGTGGCAATCGAGACGATGTAGGAGAACTGCCCCAGCACCACCAGCGGCAAACCGGGGCGCAGAAAATCGAGTTCGAGGCCCCACAGGTCATCGACCAGATTGGCGATGCGGCTGGCAAACGCCAGGATCGAGATGCCCAGGATCACACCCGGTATCACCAGCGGCGCCAGCATCAGCAGCGAGAGCGCCTGCTTGCCGCGAAACTGCGTGCGCTCGATCAGAAAGGCGTTGCTCGTGCCCACGAGAACCGACAGCAGCGTGACCCAGCACGCCACGACGACGCTGGTCCACAGACTGCCTAGCATGGCAGCATCCGCAAACAGGCCGCGCCGTCCGCTGCCCGGCGCGCCGGAGAGAAACCAGTCAAGTGTGAAGCCGCGCCAGGGCGGCGCCGGATAGGGCGCGTCGTTGAACGCGAACACCGCCACCACCAGCAACGGCAAAAACAAAAAGGCGAAGAAGGCCAGCGCATAGAGCACGGTGCTGGCGCGCAGCCAGAGCGGTCGCGGCAGCGAAGGAATCATGACTGTTGCATCACCTCACCAAAGCGCTGGCCACTGAGCTTCAAGCCAAGCCAGACGATGAGCGTGCTCAAACCGAGCAACAGGAAACCGAAGGCCGCACCCTGCTCCCAGTTGAAGCGCGTGATGAACTGGGTGTAGATCTGCTCGGTGAACCACTGCGAGTTCTTGCCGCCGAGCAGCGTTGGCGTCAGGTAGTTGCCCAGCGTCAGCATGAAGACCACGATGCAGCCGGCCACGATGCCGGGCGCGGCGTGCGGGATCACGATCTGGCGCAGGATGGACCAGCCGTTGCCACCGAGGTCGTAGGCGGCTTCGATCAGCGAATCGTCCAGGCTCTCCAGCGCGCTGATCAAGGGCACGACCATGAACAGCATCGAGGTGTAGACCAGGCCGACCAGAATCGTGGCGTCGTGGTAGAGCAACTCGATCGGCGCTGGCGTCAGGCCCAGGCGCACCAGCAGGGCCGGCAGCACGCCGGACTCGCGCAGCAGGATCATCCAGCCCAGTGTGCGCACGGTTTCGCTGACCCAGAACGGGATCAGGCACAGCACGAACAGCATCGACTTGACGCGGCCGCGCGCAATCTTGGCAATGGTCCAGGCAATCGGGAACGCCAGCAGCAAGGTGGCGGCGGTGGCCAGGATCGATATGACCGCGGTTCGCACAAAGGTGTGCCAGTACAGCGGCTCGTCGATGAAGGTGCGGAACTGCGCCAGGCTCGGCTCGTAGACGCGCGGTGCCACGCGTGCCCGCAGTGACAGGATGCCGAGCTCCACATGCGGCAGCAGGATCAGCGCGGCCAGCCACAGCAGCGCCGGCGCCAGCAGCACCATGAGCATCAGCCGTGCTTGGTCGCGCGCGCCGCTGGCGTCTTCACCCGGCATGGTCGCTGCCGGCTGCAAAGCACACGGCCAGTTGCGGGTCAAAGCCGAAGCTCACGCGCTCGCCCAGCACCAGGTCTGAGAAGTGGCCGGTTTGCGGCAGGGCGATGCGGAACTCGGTGCCTGACTGTTCTTCGTGCAGTAGCACGGCCGAATTGGCGCCATCGAACAGCAGGCTGTCGATGCGGGCCTGGTAATGCGGCAGTCCGGCGTCGGCGAACGATGCCGCCGCACGCGACAGGCTCGCCACTTCGGGGCGCACAAAGGCCTGCACGGCATCGCCGACGTGCACCGTGCCCATGGCGCGCGCCGAGATCATAAGCCCTTTTTCACCGGCCAGCGTCACCCTGTCACCAGTGACCTGCGTGGCGCGGCCCGAGACGGCGTTGTTGGCGCCGACAAAGCCGGCGACGAACGGCGTCTGCGGCGCGTAGTAGAGATCCTGCGGCGTGCCGATTTGCTCGAAGCGGCCCTCGTTCATCACCGCCACATGGTCCGACAGCACCAACGCTTCGGACTGGTCGTGTGTGATGTAGACAAAGGTGGTGCCGATGGCAGCCTGCAATTGCTTGAGCTCGATCTTCATGTGATCGCGCAGCTTGAGGTCGAGCGCGCCCAGCGGCTCATCGAGCAGCAGCAGCGTCGGTTCGAGCACCAGACTGCGTGCGATGGCGACGCGCTGCTTCTGTCCGCCCGACAACTGCTCGATACGCTTGTCCTGCGCGCCGGGCAGACTGACGCGTTCCAGCATGTCGGCGACCCGGCGCTTGATCTCGTCCTTGGCAACGCCGCGGCGCGCCAGCCCGTAGCCTACGTTGTCGCCGACCGACATCATCGGAAACAGCGCCAGGTGCTGGAACACCATGTTGACCGGGCGCTTGTTGGGTGGCACGCCGTGCATCGATTTGCCGCCGATGCGGACCTCACCCGTATCAGGGCTCAGAAAGCCCGCGATGATGCGCAGCAACGTCGTCTTGCCGCAGCCCGAAGGCCCGAGGATGGAGAAGAAGCTGCCGCGCGCGACGCTGAAGGACAAATCGTCCACCGCGCGGAAATCGCCGAAGCGCTTGTTAAGGCGCTCGGCTTGCAGGTCAGGCGGCGCAGCCTTGTCGGAACTCAAAGGCCGATGCCTTAATTAGCGGCCTTGACGCGGTCCAGCACGCGGCCTTCGATGTCTTCGATGCCAGCGGGCACGGCCGGGTACCACTTCACATTTTTCAGTGCGGCTTCGGGGAAGCTGGCGGCGAACTGCGCTTTCAGCTTGGCATCGGCCAACTGGTCCGCGCCCTTGGAGGCGGTGAAGTTGCCAGCCGAAGCGCCGACCTTGGCGGCGATTTCAGGGCGCATGTTGAAGTTGATCCAGGCGTAGGCGGCAGCGTCGTTCCTGCCCTTGGCCGGAATCGCAAACGTATCAATCCAGCCCAGTGCGCCGGACTTCGGTGCGATGAACTGGATCTCGGCTTTCTCGCCATTGAGCTTCCAGCCGCCGGTGTCCCACATCATGGCGCCAACGATCTCGCCGGTGCGCATGCCGTTAAGCAACTGATCCTTGTTGTCCCAGAAGAACTTGAGATTGCCCTTGCAGGCGATCAGGGTCTTGCCAACCTCGTCCATCAGCGCGCCATAGGCCTTGGCGTCCTTGTAGAGCGCAAACGGGTCCTTGCCGGCGGCGAAGGCAAAGGCCAGCAGGGTTGGGCGCTTCAGGCGCACGGCGGTCTTGCCCTTGACGTCAGCGCGGCACAGGTCCGGGTAATCGCCCATCTTGGTGAGCTTGGTGTTGACCACCAGGCCATCCGTGCCCCAGATGTGGGGCAGGCCGTAGACCTTGCCGGCGAGCGTGGTGTTTTTCTTGGTGGCGTCGAGCATCGAGGGAATGAACAGCTCGGCCTTGAGCTTGCTCAGGTCCATTGGCTTGTAGATGCCGAACTCCTGCTGCGGTCCGGTGATACGGTCTTGCGAGGGTTGCGCCAGATCGAAACCGGCACCGCCCGTGGCGCGCAGTTTGGAAATCATTTCCTCGTTGTTGGAGAGCGTGAGCTCGACCTTGTAGCCGCTTTCTTTTTCGAATTGGGCGACGACGTCGGCCGGTGCATAGTCGGCCCAGGTCAGCAGGCGAAACGTCTTCTCCTGTGCCAGCGCGGCGCCGCTCAGACCGAGCGCGAGAACGCCAGCGGCGACGAGGGTGGTATGTGTTTTCATGGCTTATTCCTTGAATGAATGTGACAGTTTGGGACGTGCGGCCCAAGGCCATTGATGTTTCCGAAATTTATGACGCGCCCGAACGAGTCTGGAGACGGAGTTGTCATTGCGGGCTTGACCCGCAATCCATGGATGCCGGATCGAGTCCGGCATGACAGCCTCTGCTTTTGTGTCCGTCATGACCTATGGAAAGCTCAATAAAGACATTTTGAAGCGAATGATTCGGCCAAGCTATGGTATTTTCCCTGTATGACTTATTGGATCGACAGCCATTGCCACCTCGATGCCGCCGAGTTCGCTGCCGATGTTTCGGCCGTGCGCTCCCGCGCGACCAACTTGCAGGTCGTGCACTGCGTACTGCCCGCGGTTGAGGTCGGCAACTTCGAGGCCGTGCGATTGTTGGCGCATGCCGGTGGTGACAGCTACGCGCTGGGCATCCATCCGCTCTATGTGGCGCAGGCCAGCGATGCGGATCTGGCAACGCTCGACGCGCACCTGCTGCGCTACCGTGATGACCCGCGTCTGGTGGCGGTCGGTGAAATCGGGCTCGACTATTTCGTGCCCGAACTATGCCAAGCACCGCTGCGCGAGCGCCAGGAATTTTTTTACCGGGAACAGTTGAAGCTCGCGCGCAAACATGATTTGCCGGTGCTCTTGCATGTGCGGCGCTCGGTCGACGTCGTGCTCAAGGGCTTGCGTGACACGGCACAGGACCAGGTCTGGCGTGGCATCGCCCATGCCTTCAACGGCAGTGCGCAACAGGCGCAGGCTTTTATCACGCTGGGCTTGAAGCTCGGCTTTGGCGGTGCCTTGACCTTTGAGCGTGCGCTGCAACTGCGCCGGCTCGCTGTCAATCTGCCAATTGATGCGATCGTGCTGGAAACTGACGCGCCTGACATGCCGCCACACTGGCTGTACCAAGGCGCCGAGCAGCGTGCCAGCGGCGCCGCGCAGGGCCGCAACGAGCCCGGCGAGCTGCCGCGCATCGGCGCCGAACTGGCGGCCTTGCGTGCTATACCGGTTGATGCACTGGCCGAGGCGATTGCGCGCAACACGCTGGCGGCTTTGCCGCGCTTGCGTGGTTTGCTGCCTAACTTGAACGCATGACAAAACCGGGCAAGCCGACCGCCAGCGCGTCACCGCGCCTGTTCGGTCTGGCGCCGATGGTGGGGCCCGAGACGCGGCTGCTGGTGCTGGGCAGTTTCCCCGGCGCCGCCTCGCTGGCGAAGCAGCAGTATTACGGGCATCCGCAAAACCACTTCTGGAAGATTCTGCAAGCCCTGTGGCCGGATCTGCCCTTGCCCGAGGGTAGCGACTACGCTGGGCGTTGCCGCTGGCTGCTCGCGCGTGGCCTGGGTCTGTGGGACGTCTACGCCTCCTGCGAGCGCGCCGGCAGTCTGGACAGCGCCATCCGCGCGGCCGAGCGCAATGACTTCGCCGCGCTGCTGCGCCGCTGTCCGCAGTTGCGTGTCATTGCCCACAACGGCGGCGAGAGTTTTCGCCAGTCGCACGACACGCTCGCGTTCGGTCTGCCGGTCTACAAGCTGCCGTCCACCAGTCCGGCCAATGCCAGTTGGCGCTTTGAGCGCAAACTGGCGGCCTGGCGCGAAGTGGTTGTGGCCGCCGGCCTGCTGTGAGCGAGCGTGGACGGCGTTTGGGGATAATGCCTGCATCTTGAAAAAACGCACACCCAAACTGCCTGAGGTCAATTTCTCTGATGACGGCCCCCTGCGGCATCTGCACCTGGGTACCGAATGGATTCAGGGCACGATGGTGCTGGACGACCCGACCGAGCTCTACCACGAGTACATTCAGCGCATGATGGCCTGGCTGCTGTTCGTTGAACCGGACACGGTGCCCCAGCGCCATGCCATGCAGCTCGGTCTCGGTGCCGCTTCACTGACCAAGTTCAGCCACAAGGTGCTGCGCATGAAGACCACCGCCATCGAGCTCAACCCTCAGGTGCTGGTGGCGTGTCGCGGCTGGTTCAAGCTGCCCGCTGAAAACAGCCGCTTGCAGATTGTGCTGGCCGACGCCGCGTGTGAGATTCAAGACACCAAATGGTGGGGCACGGTCGATGCGCTGCAAGTCGATCTGTACGACCACGAAGCTGCCACACCGGTGCTTGACAGCCTGCCTTTCTATTCGCATTGCCGGCGTTTGCTGACGATGGATGGCTGCATGACGGTTAATCTGTTTGGCCGCGCCTCGAGCTTTGCACGCACGGTCGAGAAGATTTCGGCCGCCTTCGGTGCCGATGCCGTCTGGGCCTTCAAGCCGACGCGCGAAGGCAATACCGTGGTGCTGGCGCAGCGCACGCCGCTGCGGCCCAAGCGTGATGTGCTGACGCCGCGCGCCAGCGAGATTCAAACCCGCTGGGGCTTGCCAGCGACCAAGTGGGTGCGGGTCTTTCGGCCCTTGCAGGGATGAACAGCATTACCCGACCCAAGGCAGCGGCTGCGAGCGCGTTCAGCGGTCCGTTGACATGGCGCCGCCTGGTGCAGTGGCTGCAGGCCGATGGCGTCATCAGTGCCGAGGAAGCGCAGCGCATCACGGCGCGCTGCGCCCAGGCCGAGAGCGCGCAGCATCCGCTGCTGCGCCTGGCCAGCGTCTCGGTGCGCCGCGCCAGCGATGGCAAGGCGCTGGACATCGAGTTGCTGACGCAGTGGCTGGCCGCGCGCTCTGGCCTGGACTATTTGCGCATTGACCCGCTCAAGGTTGATGTTGGCAAGGTCGCTGATACGCTCAGCGCCGCCTATGCCGAGCGCCATAAAGTGTTGCCGGTGCAGGTCAGCGCCAGCGAAGTCGTGATCGCGACCGCCGAGCCCTTCGTCACCGAATGGGTGGCCGAGGTTGAGCGCCAGGCACGCCGCAGTGTGCGCCGGGTGCTGGCCAGTCCGCTCGAAATCCAGCGCTATACGGCCGAGTTCTTTGCCCTGGCCAAGTCGGTGAAAGCTGCGAACAAGGCCGGCGGCAGCAGTGGTGGTTCGAGCTTCGAGCAACTGGTGGAACTGGGGCGTAGCAGCAAGCAGATCGACGCCAATGACCAGAGCGTGGTGCAGGTGGTGGACTGGCTCTGGCAATACGCTTTTGACCAGCGCGCCAGCGATATCCACCTGGAGCCGCGGCGCGAGCAGGGCGTGATCCGCTTTCGCATTGACGGTGTGCTGCATCCGGTCTACCAGATGCCGATGGGCGTGCTGACCGCGATGGTCGCGCGCATCAAACTGCTCGGCCGCATGGACGTCGTGGAAAAACGCCGACCGCAGGACGGTCGCATCAAGACCCGAAATCCGGGTGGTGACGAGGTCGAGATGCGCCTGTCGACCTTGCCGACCGCCTTTGGCGAAAAGATGGTGATGCGCATTTTCGATCCCGAGACCACGGTCAAGGACCTCGATGCCCTCGGTTTTTCCCAGCATGACGCGCAGCGCTGGGAGGAACTCGTCAAGCGCCCGAACGGCATCATCCTAGTTACCGGCCCGACCGGTTCCGGCAAGACCACGACGCTCTACGCCACGCTCAAGCGGTTGGCAACCGAAGAGGTCAACGTCAACACGGTGGAAGACCCGATCGAGATGATCGAGCCCGCGTTCAACCAGACGCAGGTCCAGACGCATCTTGATTTCGGTTTTCCGGAAGGGGTGCGGGCGCTGATGCGCCAAGACCCGGACATCATCATGGTGGGCGAAATCCGCGACCAGCAGACGGCCGAGATGGCGGTGCAGGCCGCCCTGACCGGCCATCTGGTGTTTTCCACGCTGCACACCAACGACGCGCCATCGGCTGTGACGCGCCTGCTCGAACTCGGCGTGCCGGCTTACCTGATCAATGCCACGTTGCTGGGCGTGCTGGCGCAGCGCCTGGTGCGCACCTTGTGCCCGCATTGCAAGATAGCGGACACGGCCAGCACGCGCGAGGCGCTGACGGAACTGGTCAAGCCGTGGCCGGTCGATGGCCCGTACCAGCCCTTCAAGCCGGTTGGCTGTGTGGACTGCCGCATGACCGGCTTTCGCGGGCGCACCGGGCTGTATGAATTGCTGGAGGTCAGCGCAGCCCTCAAGGAGCAGGTCACCCGCGAACCCAATACCGACGCGCTCAGGCGCCAGGCGGCCAGCGATGGCATGCGCCCACTGCGGCTGGCCGGCGCACTGCGCGTCGCGCAGGGTCTGACGGTTCTTGACGAGGTTTTGTCGACCACGCCACCCCTGAGCTGACTCCCGGCGCGCGCATGCAGATCAAGTGGCTTGAAGACCTGGTGGCCCTGGCGCAGACGCGCAGCTTCACGCGCGCGGCCGAATTGCGCCATGTCACGCATCCGGCGTTTGGCCGGCGCATCAAAGCCCTTGAGTCCTGGGCCGGCGCGGCGCTGGTGGAACGCGGCAAAGCGCCTTTGACCTTGTCGGCTGCGGGTGAGCGGCTGGTGGAAGATGCGCGTGATTTGCTGCAGGGCGTCGGCCAGGCGCGCGAGGCGCTGCAGGGTGCGGCCGGGCGCCAGGACGGCACGGTGACGCTGGCCACTGGACGCACGCTGGCGCGTACGCTGGTGGCCGATTGGTTGCTGCGTCTGCAGCCGCTGCTGGAACAGACGCAGGGACAGATGCAGATCCGTACCCGCTCGCTGGCGGAGACGGCGCAGATGCTCGATCGCGGCGAGGTCGACTTCACGCTGACCTACCACCACGCGCTGCTGGCGCTGCAGCTCAACGCGCGCCAGTACACCTACATCACGATGGCGCAGGACCGGCTGGTGCCCGTGACCCGCTGCGACGCCCGCGGCCAGCGCCGCCATGAATTCGCCGCCGGCAGCGCCGTGCCCTATCTGGCCTACGCGCCCACGCTGGCCCTGGGGCGGCTGGTCGCAGACCATCTGGCCAACCACCCGCAAGCGCCACTGCTGCGCCGCGTGGTCGAATGTGATTCGGCCGATGCCCTGCTTGAGTACAGCCTGCAGGGCTCAGGTGTGGCCTGGCTGCCCTGGTCGCTGGTGGCGGCTGCCTGCAAAGCCGGGCAACTGGCCGTCCTCGGTGATGCGCGCTTGGCGATCAGGTTCGAGGTGCGCCTGTACCGCGCCAAGAAGCGGCTCAGTGAACTGGCCGAGGCGATGTGGAAGACGGCCAAGCCGCAGTAATGGTTTCTCGTCATGTGCCGAAACGGCACCGTCCTGTGTCCTTACGGCAGGTTCTGGTGGGCCCGGCTCAGGACAATGGTGGTTCTAAAGTTCATAACAAAGGCCACTTTATGACCCCCAAAACCCACACCTGTTGTCTGAGCCTGTTTGCTGGCCTGGCACTGCTGGCGAGCGCGCCGGCGTTGGCGCAGTCCGACACTTACCCGGTCAAGCCGATCACCATCGTCGTCGGTTATCCGCCTGGGGGCAGCACCGATCTGACCGGGCGCACCATTGGCGTCGAACTCTCGAAGCGCTTGGGGGTGCCGGTTGTGATCGAGAACATCGGTGGTGCCGGTGGCGCCATCGGGGCGCAGAAGGTCGTCAACGCCGCGCCCGATGGCTACACGCTGCTGGCCGGGGTCAACAACGAGATCGCGATCAGTCGTCTGGTATCGACCGCCGTCAAGTACCAGATCAAGGATTTCACGCCGATCGGCCTGATTGCCTCGCAGCCGATGGTGCTGGTGGCCTCCGCCAAGAGCGGCATCAAGAACATCGACCAGTTCATCAGCGCAGTCAAGAGCAACCCCGGCAAATACAGCTACGGCAGTTCGGGTGTCGGCACGGCGCTGCACCTGGCCGGTGAAATGGTGAAGGACCAGGGTGGCCTGTTCATGACCCACATTCCGTACCGCGGTGTGGCACCGCTGACCAGTGACCTGGTCGGCAGCAACATCGATTTCGGTGTTTTTGTGCTCTCCAGCGGTCTGCCGCAGATCAAAACTGGCCGCGTCGTCGCCCTCGGAACGACCGAGGCCAAGCGATCATCGGTGACGCCCGACATCCCGGCACTGGCGGAAAACCCCAAGCTCAAGGGTCTGGATATCAACGTCTGGTTTGCGCTGATGGGGCCGGCCAATCTGCCCGCGCCGGTGCTGGCCAAGCTGAAGAAGGCGCTGGCGGAGTCTTTGCAGTCGCCGGATTTGCGCAAGAAACTGGAGGAGTCGGGCTCGGCGATCGCCCCGCTGAACGTGGACATGCCGAAATTTCTCAAGGATGAAACTGCCAAGTACCAGCGCATTGTCGACTTCGCGAAGATCAAGGAATGAGCGCCGCCGAAGCCCTGGACTTTGCCTTGCCGCAGCCCGATATCGCGGCCTGGCGTGCCGGCAACACCGGCACCGAAGGGGTCTGGCAGTTCGACTCGGGTCAGAGTGGACGCCACGTCATGATCAGCGCCCTGGTGCACGGCAATGAGCTTTGCGGCGCCTGGGCGCTCAAGGGTCTGCTGGAGGCCGGTGTGCGCCCGCAGCGCGGCGCCTTGACGCTGGCGCTGTGCAATCTGGCGGCGTTTGACCGCTTTGACCCAGCGCGGCACGACGGCGCGCGCTTTGTCGACGAAGACCTGAACCGGCAATGGCTGCCCGAGCGCATGCGCAGCGGTGACACGCAGGAGCGCGCGCGCGCCGCCGCATTGCGGCCGTTTGTCGAGCAGGCCGAATGGCTGCTCGATCTGCACTCCATGCACGAACGCGCTGCGCCCCTGCTGCTGACGGGCATGCAGCCGCGCAATCTGGCACTGGCACGCGCGCTGCGCGCGCCGCAGCATGTGGTGATCGATGCCGGCCACCAGGATGGCGTGCGCATGCGCGATTTCGGGCGCTTTGGCTTGGCCGATGCGCTCGCACCCGATACCCGCTCCTTGCTGATCGAATGCGGCTTCCACGGTGATGTGAGTAGTCGCGACGTCGCGCAGAACCTGTGTCTGCGCTTTCTGGTCGAGGCCGCTACCTTGCAGGCCGATACAGCCCAGCGTGTTCTGCCCGGCTGGCGTCAGCCCGACGTGCCATGTCAGTGGGCGCTGCAGGTTACCGGCGGCGTGGTCGCGCGCAGCGAGCGCTTGCGCTTCACGCAGGCCTTTCAGGGGCTCGAACTGATCGAAAAGGCCGGCAGCGTGATCGGCCATCATGAGGGCGAGGGCAGGGACGAGCTGATCGTCACACCGTATGACGACTGCGTGCTGGTCATGCCCTCGGTGCGCCAGGCGCGTGCCGGTGTGACGGTGGTGCGGTTTGCGCAGCGGCGCAACTTGTGAGCCCGGTCGCCAGCGTGCCATAGGTGAAGTCCACATTGCGACGGCCGGAGTTTTCTGTGCAAAATCGAGTGACCGGATATTTTCGAGGAGCAAGTGAATGAATATCAAAAGTCAAAAAGACTTTTTCTCGGGCGTGGTTTTCATGGCCGTGGGCGGCGCTTTTGCCTGGGGTGCGACCACCTACACCGTGGGCAACGGCGCGCGCATGGGCCCTGGCTACTTCCCGCTGATGCTGGGCCTGCTGCTGGCGCTGCTCGGGGCCATCATCACCTTCAAGGCGCTGGTTGTGGAGACCGAGGATGGCGAGAAGATCGGCCAGTGGATCTGGCGTCCGGTGGGCTACATCGTCGCCGCCAACCTGGCCTTTGGCGTGCTGCTCGGAGGCTTGCCCAGTGTTCACATACCGGCCATGGGCATGGTGATCGCCATCTATGCACTGGCCTTGATTGCGGCCAAGGCCGGAACCGAATTCAATCTCAAGGAGGTTCTTGTTCTGGCCACGATTCTGGTGGCCGGCAGTTATGTGACCTTCATCCTGCTGCTCAAGCTGCAGATCCAGGTCTGGCCTACATTCATCACCGGTTGAAGGAAGAAAGCACATGGATCTCATCACCAATCTTTCGCTCGGTTTCGGTGTTGCCTTCACCCCGATCAATCTGTTGTATGCACTCATCGGTTGCCTGCTGGGCACCCTGATCGGCGTGCTGCCCGGCATCGGACCGGTGGCCACCATCGCCATGCTGTTGCCAGCCACCTACGCGCTGCCGCCAGTCTCGGCCCTGATCATGCTGGCCGGTATTTACTACGGCGCGCAGTACGGCGGCTCCACCACCGCCATTCTGGTCAATCTGCCAGGTGAATCCTCGTCGATCGTGACCTGTATCGACGGCTACCAGATGGCAAGGCAGGGCCGCGCTGGCCCGGCGCTGGCCGCTGCCGGCCTCGGGTCCTTTTTCGCTGGCTGCGTCGGTACCCTGATCCTGGCCGCGTTCGCGCCGCCGCTGACGGAACTGGCCTTCAAGTTTGGTCCGGCCGAGTATTTTTCGCTCATGATCCTGGGCCTGATTGGCGCCGTGGTGCTGGCTTCGGGTTCGCTGCTCAAAGCGATTGCGATGATCATTCTCGGGCTCTTGATGGGCTTGATCGGCACCGACGTCAATTCGGGCGTGGCGCGCTACAGCTTTGATATTCCCGAACTGACCGACGGTATCGGCTTCGTGGCTGTCGCGATGGGTGTGTTCGGCTACGGCGAAATCATCTCGAATCTGGCGCTGCCGGAAGAGCACCGCGAAGTTTTCACAGCCAAGGTGCAAGGCTTGTGGCCGACCAAGCAGGACTTCAAGGACATGACGCCGGCCGTGCTGCGCGGCACCTTTCTCGGTTCGGCCCTGGGCATCCTGCCCGGTGGCGGTGCCTTGCTGGCTTCGTTCGCTGCCTATGCGCTGGAGAAGAAGATGAAGGGCAAGCCCGGTGAAGTGCCGTTCGGCAAGGGCAATATCCGCGGTGTCGCCGGGCCTGAGTCGGCCAACAATGCCGGCGCGCAGACCTCCTTCATTCCGCTGCTGACCCTGGGCATTCCGCCCAACGCCGTAATGGCGCTGATGGTCGGTGCCATGACGATTCACAACATCCAGCCCGGTCCGCAGGTCATGACCAGCAACCCGGAACTGTTCTGGGGTCTGATCGCCTCGATGTGGATCGGCAACGCCATGCTGATCGTGCTGAATCTGCCGCTGATCGGCATGTGGATCAAGTTGCTGACCGTGCCCTATCGCTGGCTGTTTCCGGCCATCGTGCTGTTTTGCGCCATCGGCGTCTACACCACGAACAACAGCACCTTTGATATCTGGCTGGTGGCCGGCTTTGGCTTCATTGGCTATGCCTTCAACAAGCTCGGCATGGAGCCTTCGCCCATGATGCTGGGTTTCATCCTGGGGCCCATGATGGAGGAGAACCTGCGCCGCGCGCTGCTGCTGTCACGCGGCGACTGGAGCGTTTTCGTCACACGCGGCCTCTCAGCCGGCCTGCTGGCGGCCGCCGCGTTGATGTTGATCATCGTGTTGCTTCCCTCGATCAAGGCGAAACGCGAAGAGGCCTTTGTCGAGGATTGATCGGGATTCGTCATTGGGTTCCAAGTTGCCATTGGGTCCCGAGTTGTCATTGCGGACCTGATCCGCAATCCATGGTTCGCGTGGTACTGGATCCCGGATCAGGTCCGGGATGACAGCCAGGGGTCCGGGATGACAGCCAGGGGGTCGGGATGACAGCCAGGGGTCCGGGATTACCGCCTCAGTGCAGTTCCTGCATCGGCGCCGGGCGCCAGTTGACCAGTTTGTTCTCGACATGGGTCATGGCGTGTTCCGCCGCCAGCGTCGAACCCAGCCCATAGCCACCATTTCTGAGGCGTGTCGAATTGAAATTTAAGTAGATTGCACTGGGGGCGCTGATCGTGCTTGCCGCTGCGGGTATTACCGGCTGGTTCAGCCTCGACAAGGAAACGCGCGTGGTTGATTGCTCGCGTCGCAATGGCTTGGGTACCGCACGAAAGACACTGGCAGCGAGCGCCAAGGCGCTGCAAACATTCGATACATTTGCTCCGAATTCCTGAAACAGTCCAGTGCCATGATCCCGGTATGAAGGCTTGCGCCCCGGCACGCGAGCGCCTGCAACCCAAAATTTGAATCAACCTCCAGAAAGCACCCCATGACCTACCAAGCCCCTCTCCAAGATATGTTGTTTGCGATGCAGGAACTCGCGGGCTTGTCCAGCGTCAGTGCCCTGCCTGGTTTTGAGGACTACGACCTCGACACGGCCCAGGCCGTGATGCAGGAGTCGGCCAAGTTCTGCGCCGGCGTGGTGGCCCCCTTGAACGTTGGTGGCGACAAGAATCCAAGTTCCTTCAAGGACGGTGCCGTCACGACCGCGCCCGGTTTCAAGGAAGCCTATGCCCAGTTCACGCAGGGCGGCTGGCAGGGGGTGATTCACCCGACCGAGCATGGTGGACAGGGCTTTCCGAAGCTGATTGCCACGCCCTGCGCCGAGATGCTGCACGCGGCCAGCCTGTCGTTTGCCCTGTGCCCGATGCTGACCGATGGTGCCATTGAAGCCCTGCTGGTGGCCGGAAGCGAGGAACTAAAAAGCAAGTTTGTTGGCAAGCTCATCAGCGGCGAGTGGACCGGCACCATGAATTTGACCGAACCGCAGGCCGGCTCCGATCTGGCCGCGGTGCGCTCCACGGCGCAGCCACAGGCCGATGGCACTTACAAGGTGTTTGGCACCAAGATCTTCATCACCTATGGTGAACACGACATGGCTGAGAACATCATCCATCTGGTGTTGGCCCGCGTGCCGGGTGCGCCCGAAGGCGTCAAGGGCATCTCGCTGTTTGTGGTGCCCAAGCTGATGGTCGGCGACGATGGTGCGCTGGGTGCGCGCAATGATGTGGCCTGTGTTTCGATCGAGCACAAGCTCGGCATCAAGGCCAGCCCGACGGCGGTGCTGCAATTCGGCGATCACGGTGGCGCGGTGGGCTACATCGTGGGTGAGGAAAACCGTGGCCTCGAGTACATGTTCATCATGATGAATGCAGCGCGCTTTGCGGTCGGCATGCAGGGCATTTCGGTGGCCGAGCGCGCCTACCAAAAGGCGGTTCGCTTCGCCCATGATCGCGCCCAAAGCCGCGATCTGGCCGGCTCGGACGGGCCGGTCTCCATCATCAACCACCCCGATGTCAAGCGCATGCTGCTGAGCATGCGCGCCCATGTTGAGGGCACACGCGCTCTGGCCTACGTGGCGGCTGCTGCCAGCGACGCCGCGCACCACGCCAGCGACGAGGCGACGCGCAAGAGCAACCAGGCCGTCTACGAATACCTGGTGCCGGTGGTCAAAGGTTTCTCGACCGAAATGTCGGTCGAGATGACCAGCCTGGGCGTGCAGGTGCACGGCGGCATGGGCTACATCGAAGAAACCGGTGCCGCCCAGCACTACCGCGACGCCCGCATCCTGACCATTTACGAAGGCACGACCGCCATTCAGGCCAATGACATCGTGGGTCGCAAGACGCTGCGCGACAAGGGTGCCGTGGTCAAGGGCTTGTGCGCCCTGATGGCGCGCACCGAGCAGGACCTGGCGGCGCGCGACAACGACGACTGCAAGGCCATGCTGAGCGCGCTCCAGCAAGGCCGCCTGGCCATGGAACAGGCGGTTGACTTCATCCTGGCCAATGGCAAGACCCAGCCGAAGACCGTGTATGCCGGTGCGGTCAACTACCTCAAGCTGGTGGGCGTGGTGCTGTGCGGCTGGCAGATGGCGCGTGCCATGCTGGTGGCGCAGGACAAGCTGGCAAGCGACCCCGCGTTCTTTGGTGCCAAAGTGATCACGGCGCGCTTTTACGCCGAGTCGGTGCTGACCCAGGCCAGCGGCCTGGCGCAAAGCATCTGCCTCGGTGGCGCAACGATCAACCGCATGGCAATCGAACAGTTTTGAAATCCAGGCCCCATTCAAATTCAACGCATCTTCAATTCGCGAGACACAAGCATGACACAACGTGACCTGGACCAGTACCGACAAAAACTCAGCTCCGCCGAGCAGGCTGCCGCGCTGGTGAAGTCGGGCGATACCATCTTCATGGGCGAATTTGTCCAGAACGTGGAAGCCGTGGACGCCGCCCTGGCCTTGCGCAAGAACGAGCTGCGCGACGTGATTTTGATCACCACGACGCGTGCCAAGCCTCTGAAGTGCGTCGAAGCCGACCCGAAGCGCGAGTCTTTCATCTGGAACGACTGGCATTTCTCCGGCCTGGCGCGCAAGTTGGGCGAGCAGGGCTTGGCCAGCTATATCCCGTTCAGCTACCACCAGGGTCCGCAGAGCATCATGCTGTACGAGGAGCCAGATGTCGTGATCGTGCAGGTGACGCCGATGGATGCGAATGGTTTCTTCAACTTCTCCACCAGTTGCTCGATGACACCGTCTTACTGCCGCAAGGCCAAGAAGGTCGTGGTCGAGGTCAACACCAAGGCGCCGCGCTGTCTCGGTGGCCTCGATGAATCAATCCACATCTCGCAGGTCCACATGGTGGTCGAAGGCCCGAACACCCAGTTGCTGCAACTGCCCGAAGGTCAGGCCAGCGAAGCCGACCGCCTGATCGCCAGCCACGTCATGGCGTTGCTCGAAGACGGCTCGACGATTCAGCTCGGCATTGGCGCGCTGCCCAACATCGTGGGCTCAATGATTGCGCACAGCGATCTGAAAGACCTGGGTGTGCACACCGAAATGCTGGCCGACTCCTATGTCGACATGTACGAGGCCGGGCGCATCACCGGCATGCGCAAGTCGATCGACCGCGGCAAAATGGTCTACACCTTTGCCATGGGTTCGCAGAAGCTCTATGACTTCCTCGACAACAACCCGGTGGCGGCGATCTTCCCGGCCTCCTATACCAACGACCCTTGTGTCATCGGCCGCAACCCCAAGGTGGTGGCGATCAACAATGCCATCGAGATCGACCTCTTCACGCAGGTTGCGAGCGAGGCCGCTGGCACGCGCCAGATTTCGGGCACTGGGGGCCAACTCGACTTCATTCTCGGGGCCTACAAGTCCGAGGGCGGCAAGGGTCTGATCTGCATCAACTCGACCTTCAAGAAGAAAGACGGCACGATTGGCTCGCGCATTGTGCCAACGCTCTCAGCCGGAACCATCGTCACCTGCCCGCGCTCGATCGTGCACTACATCGTGACCGAGTTCGGTTGCGCGCAGATGAAGGCCAAGTCAACCTGGCAGCGCACCGAGGCCTTGATCAACATCTCGCACCCTGATTTCCGCGAGCAGTTGATCAAGGAGGCCGAGGCCATGGGCATCTGGCGTCGGTCCAACAAGATCCTGTAACCAAGGCGGCGCTGCCGGTCCTCGGGGTGCGCCACGGTACCCGGCGCGCGCTGCGCTCAGGCGCTGCGCGTCTGTGCCGCTTGGACGATCTTGCGCGCCATGCTCCAGCGATGCACTTCGCTCGGGCCGTCGTAGATCCGGAACGCCCGCATGTCCGTGAAGATGCGCATCACCGGACTTTCGGCGGTGACACCTTGGCCCCCAAGGATCTGCACGCAGCGGTCGACGACGCGCCACTGTGCTTCCGAACACACAACCTTGGCCCGGCTCGATTCAAAGTTGCACTTTTGACCCTGGTCCAGCAACCAGGCGGTGTGCCAGATGTGCAGGCGTGAGGTATGCAGGTCCATGTCGTTGTCGGCGAGCATGAAGCCCACGCCTTCGTGTTCGGCCAGGGTCTTGCCGAAGGCGTGGCGATGGCTGGCGTAGGCCAGCGCCTGGTCGTGGGCGCGGCGTGCCTGTCCGAGCCAGCGCATGCAGTGCGTCAGGCGCGCCGGCGCCAGGCGCACCTGGGCGTAGCGAAAGCCCTTGCCCGGCTCGCCCAGAATGTCGCTGGCCGGCACGCGCAAGTCCTGCAATAGCAGCACGCCATGACCGCCGGTGAAGCAACGGTCCATGGTGTCCATGTTGCGCTCCAGGCTGATGCCGGGACGGTCCATGTCGGACAGGAACATGGTGGCCGATCCATCTTCCATGCGCGCCATGATGATGGCGTAGTCGGCGCCGTCGGCACCGGTGATGAACCACTTCATGCCGTTGATGACATAGTCGTCGCCGTCGCGTACCGCCAGCGTATTGATCATCGAGGGGTCGGCACCGGCACCGGGGGGCGGCTCGGTCATGGCGAAGCAGGAGCGGGTGTGACCCTGCACCTGGGGTCGCAGCCAGCGCTCTTTGTGCATTGCG
The DNA here is from genome assembly GCA_903920695.1 of uncultured beta proteobacterium. Classification (GTDB taxonomy): domain Bacteria; phylum Pseudomonadota; class Gammaproteobacteria; order Burkholderiales; family Burkholderiaceae_C; genus Rhodoferax. Next base: position 1,716 of record CAIXNB010000219.1, on the reverse strand, counting down.
TTGGCCACTTCTTCCATCAAATGGATATTGCCCTCGTCGGGCGCGTGGATATTGAGCGCAGTCGGTCCGAGCGACGAATAGCCGGCTTCCTCAAATACTGCGGCCTTGGCGATGTGGCTCAGACCCAGGCCGCCCATCTCTACCGATGCGTGCGGCGTCAGCAAACCGGCGCCGCGTGCGAGTGCCACAAGCTCGCTGCGTAAGTCAGCGCTCGGTCCATGCGGACCCAGGCGCGGGTCGTTTTCAAGCGGGATCACTTGCTCCGCTATGAAGCGGCGGGTGCGATCCTGCAATTCGCGGATTTCTGCGGATAACTCGAAATTCATAAGCGTGACTCCAAAATGATCTGACACGGCGCCAAGCCAACCCCGATGGCCTCGGTTACGGCGAGACAGCCTGGCGCTGCGCGACGAAATTGTGCAAGGGTGGGTTGCCGACAAAACGTATGCTGCACCATCAAAAAATCGGCGCTGTCCCGCACCGGACATATTGCGTTGCAACTAAGGGTATGACCTAGTGCTGACCCCCTTGCTGTGCCCCTACAGTCGCAGCTGGTCAAAACGGGTACTGATCAGTAACTATTGTTTTTCAACACATATTTAATGACATCTGACATTTCAGTTCGCGTTCCGAGAGCCAAAGGTGGGAAAGTTACCGGGTCGGTGGATTCGCCGTGGGGCCTTGGCCGTGAGCGTGAAAAGCAGCACAGCGCCAAGCGCGAGGCGGTGTTGATGTCGGCAGCCCGTTTGTTCACGCGCAACGGCTTCCAGGGCACGTCGCTGGACGATATTGCGCAAAGCCTCGGCGTCACCAAGCCAACCCTGTATTACTACATTGCGAGCAAGGAGCAGATCCTGTTTGAATGTGTGGAGCGCGGTCTGGCCTCGTTTCGAAGCGGGCTGCAGGAACTCGACGCACAAGGACAAACCGGACGCGTTCGTTTGCGTTGCGCGATGGAGTTGTACGCCGGCGTGGTGACCAGTGACTTTGGACTGTGCGTCAGCCGCGTTGGAGAAGACCCGTTGCCGCAAGTCAGGCGCCATGAACTGCGCACGCTCAAGGGACAGGTGGACGTCGCCTTTCGCGCTCTGATTGCTCAGGGGATGACGGAAGGGTGGATTGTCGACGGCGACGCCGGCGTCGGCGCGTTTACCGTGGTGGGCGCCATCAGCGGCATCGGGCGCTGGTATCGACCCGAGTCGCATTCGGCTCAAAGTTTGCGCGATGCTGTGACGCACTGCATTGAAATGCTGATGCGCGGCGTGCTCAGTGCACCCACTCCCGAGCGAGCCCCAAGCAAGGCAACAGGCGATGAATTGAGCCCCGTCATCCGTCGCGAAAGCCATGGCGATCAGCGCGTGGTGCGCTGCTACGTCGAGCGGCCGCGCAATGTTGCGCAAATGCTGACGGCCGCAGTCGCGCTGTTACCCGATGGCCCAGCCATGGTGTGTGACGAGCTTCGTCTGAGTTGGCGGGAGTTGCACCATGCCGCTGGCAAATGCGCGGGTGGATTGGCGCAGCGCGGGATCAGCGCAGGGGATCGCGTTGCCCTGTACCTTGGAAACGGCAGTGAGTTCGTCATCGCCACGCTGGCCTGCGCCTGGCTGGGCGCGGTTGTGGTTCCCATCAGCTCGCGCGCCCGGGGCGTCGAGCTTGCGTATTCACTCAATGATTCCGGCGCCAATGTGGTCATCTGTGCAATGGAACTGGCCGATC